>CAZBQK010000056.1:6269-17703 GCA_964493975.1 uncultured Dehalococcoidales bacterium
ATCGGCGAGTCGGGATCGATTACACTGAACCCAAACGAATAGGAGGATGCAGCCAAGATGTCGATTCAATCCGGTAAGCCCCGCGCGCTTCTCCTTCTCGGCCAGGCCGGAGAGAAGCAATTTCACAACTCGCCCGATCATTGGGCCGTCCTCGCCAGCCTCTTGCGCGGACTCGACCTCGATTCGCGGGTCATCACGGACGACGTTGCGGTTCTCACCGAGTCGAACCTGAGTCGATTTGACGTGGTTCTGAATTACTCGACCGGATACGAGGCGTCGCCCGAGCAAATCGACGCGCTACTTGGAGCGATTTCCCGGGGCGTCGGCTTCGTCGGACTCCACTCGGCGACGTCGACGTTCAAGTCGAGCCCGGCGTACCTGGCCATGATTGGCGGTCGTTTTCTCCGACACCCACCCTTTGGGCGCTTTAAGGTTGAGGTCGTCGATTCCAGTCATCCGGTGACCAAGGGATTGAGCGACTTTGAAATCGACGACGAGCGATACGAATTAGTCGACGTGGTGGACGGTCTCAACGTTCTGGCTCGGAACGAAGGACACCCGATGGTCTACACGACCCAGCACGGAGACGGGCGGGTCTGTTACATCGCGCTCGGGCACGATCGTCGATCGCTCGGAACGCCGGTGTACGCTCGGCTTCTCGACCAGGCCGTCAAATGGGTGACAAGAGACACCTGACCACGGGCACCAGTCGCCCGATGCCTACCCTTCGCAAATCGAATGGTATAAGCTTTTGGAACTGTTGAGTGGGTTGCTCTGAAAGTCGGGGCTTCCCGCCAAATACTTTCAAACGGACGGAGGGACGACCCCATGCCCAAAATGTCCAGTATGGATGCCGCGATTCACGTGCTCGAAGACCAGGGCGTTACTGCGATCTTTGGGATGCCCGGCGCGAACATCAATCCGTTTTACGGTGCGCTCGCCAAATCGAAGAAGATCAAGCACTTCATCGCGCGTCACGAAGAAGGGGCGTCGCACTGCGCCGAAGGATGGGCCCGGGTCACTGGCATTCCCGGCGTGTGCGTTTCAACCTCAGGACCTTCTGGCACCAACTTCGTCACGGGACTGTACAACGCCTTCCAGGATTCAATTCCGCTGATCGCGATCACCGGCCAGCACCTCCGCGCGATGCAAGGCAAGGAAGGCTTTCAGGCGATGGATATCACCGATGTCGTTCGGCCGGTGACTAAGAAGGCCTATTACGTTCGCGAATCCGCCCAAGTACCCTGGGTCTTCCGCGATGCCTTCCGGACCTGCCTCGAGGGACGGCCTGGTCCGGTCCTGATCGATCTTCCGGTCGACGTTCAGCGGGGCGAGATCGAATACGACCCCGACCTCGACGGGGCGCTTCCGATCGTCCGACCGGCACCCGACTCGCGTCGAGTGCGCCGAGCGGTCGAGATGCTGCTGCAAGCCGAAAAACCATTGCTTTTGATTGGCGGCGGTGCCATATCGTCGGGCGCGTGTGAGGATTTTCGGGCGTTCGCCGAGTATCTTCAGATTCCGGTCGTCAACACTTCGATGGCAAAAGGCGCGTTTCCGTCAAGTCACCCACTATACGCCGGCGAGGTTGGAATCCAGGCGTCAACGCGAGCGGGGAACGCCGTCTTCCTCGACTCCGACGTCGTTTTCACTCTGGGTTGTCGGTTCGGCGATCGCCACACTGGAACGCTCGAGGTCTACACCCGCGGCCGAAAGTTCATCCAGGTCGATATCGACCCGCTCCAGATCAGCCGGCAGTTTCCGGTCGATCTGGGGATCGTGGGCGACGCGAAGCTGGTCATGCAGGAAGCGTTGAGCGTCGCGCGAGAGGCGACGGCCGCGCGCCAACCAGACGTTCGGTCCCTCGCGATCCCGGACACCCGTCGGCGCCTGGCGCGCCGGCTCGACTTCGACGGCGTCCCGATCCGTCCGCACCGCGTGTTCAAAGAGATCAACGAGTTTTTCGGACCCGAGACAATCTTCACCACCTGCATCGGCCTAAATCAGATTTGGGCAAACCAATTCATGGAGATCGAAAAGCCGGGGCATTTTCTACTTGCTGGGGGAGCCGGTCCGCTTGGCTGGGATATGCCGGCGGCGATTGGGGTGAAAGTCGCCAGCCCAAACACGACCGTCGTGAACATAACCGGCGACTACGGCTTTCAATTCTGTATGGAAGAGTTTGGCATGGCCTGCCAATACGGCGTTCCAATCGTAGTTGTCGTCATAAATAACGGCAACATGAGCCTGATTCGACAGAACCAGAAGTACGCCTTCGGTAACCTGCGCTTTGAGATCGACATTGATTTCCCAACGGCTAACACCGAAGAGAACCTATTCGATTTCGCGAAGTTTGCCGAGGCGTTTGGAGGCTGGGGCGAGCGGGTCACCGATCCGGACCAGATTCAGCCAGCCTTCCGGCGAGCGCTTGCGTCAGGTAAGCCCGCCATCGTCGACGTGATCGTTCAACGCGACGCCGACGCCTCGATGGGCCAGGCAATCGACGCCGTTCGCGAGTTCGAGCCAACCAGCGAGCTGATGCCGGTCGGAGCGCGGTAAGGCGCGGGTCGAACAGAGGTGGAGGAGAGCACGACGGCAAATTTCAGATCACAAGGTCTGGCCGGGTCCCTTCTCCCTTTGGGAGAAGGACAGGATGAGGGCGTTCTCAGGCCCACGGCGAAGCAATGTCAGATAGGGAATTAGCGGAGTCGTTGGAGTGAGGAACGCCCTCACCCTGACCCTCTCCCAGCGGGGAGAGGGAACCTAACCGACGGAACTATTCTGAATAGAGCCGTACGCGAAGGTCATATGGTGAAAGATGTGAGTCGTGGGGGATCAGTTGCTTGACCCTACTCCGCGCTCCGCACCACGCTAACTCGTTTCCCGGTGCGCTGGGATTCGATAATCGCGGTTTGGACCTCGACCGATCGAAGACCGTCGACTCCGCTTGCTCGGAAGGGCTCGTCCGTTTCGATCGCCGCGCTGAACGCCTCGATCTCTCGCTGGTAGTTGTCGACGAGGACGGGCTGGTGGGTTTCGGTTCGCGACCCGGCTGGACCGTCGGGAACCGAGACGTGCAGCGAACCCCCGGTTCGGACGTCCACCACCCCCTCGGCGACGATACGCGCTTTGCTTCCATACAGGACGATATCGTTCTTGCTGAGCGGAAAGCGACCGCCGTACGACAGATGACCCTGGGCTCCTCCGTCGAATTCGAGAAGGACCTGGGCGAAGGTCTCCAGGGGTAGCTCGGGCCGATAATCTACCGCGAACGCGCTGACCGCGACGATTTCTTGTCCGATCAGGAATCGGAGCACGTCCACGACGTGGACGCCCATACCCATCAGTGCCGCCGCGCCACCCATTTGGACTGGATCGCGCTTCCACGGCGCGTGAGGAATGTTCACCCGGGGAGGAGGCGACGAGGTGAGGTTGAACTGGGCGGTTGCGTACAGGATGTCGCCGACGTCGCCACTCTCGACTCGCCCTCGCGCCTCGACGAGCAGCTCATGGTGGCGCAGGTGGAATCCCAGGCCAAGCTGGACCCTTGCCGAGCGGGCTGCCGCGACCATCTCACGCGCCTCGGCAACGCTTACCGCCATTGGCTTTTCACAGAGAACGTGCTTGCCCGCCCGCAGCGCGGCGAGGGTATGGGGGCCGTGGAGACTGTTTGGCGTCGAGACGAAAACCGCGTCGACCGATGGATCGGCAACGGCGGATTCGAGGCTCGAGTAGACCTTTGGAATGCCGTGACGGGCGGCAAACGCTGCCGCGTTTTCAGGTTGACGGCTCCAGACCCCAACCGCCTCGGCGTTGCTAGCTCCGGCGACGGCCGGCGCGATCCAGAGCTCCGCGTGTCGGCCGGCGCCGACAAAGGCCCAGCGAACCGTCATCGAAACGCTTCCGCGTTTCGGTCACTAGCCTTGACGATCAGCTCGGGAGGAAGAAAGGATTCGGCTCGGCGACTGATTCGGAAATCCGCGTTGGCGTAGAACGCCTTCATCGCTCGGACCGGTGGCTGATCGAGAAAGGTACCGGGCCGATAGTCCTGGCGCGCGAAGACGAGCATCGAGCCAAGGAGAGGCGCCATGATCCGATTCAGCTTACCGTATTCACCCATCGCCATCATGACAAAGGGAATCTTGAGCTCGCGCTTGAGCAGCACGGTCGACTCGAGCGATTCCACGACGTCTTCATCGGACGCGCAGAATTGGACAATCTTGACGGCATCCGCGCCCCGTTCCTCGGCGATTTTCCCAATTCGGAGCGCCCCCTGGGGCGTCAGTCGGGTAAGCGTGTGTGCCGAGGCCATAACCTCTCCGCCACGCCGATGGGCCTCGTCGATCAGTTGCATCTGTCGCTCGACCGCTCGGGAGGCCGTGCTCACTTCCCGAGGAGGGGAGTTACGATTGTAGGAGTAGCGCTTTCCTTCATCGGTCCCGTTTGGCGGCCCTGGACGCGGATCGAACGTATCTAGCTCCATGTCGAAGCCGATCGACCCATAATCGATCAGATCAAGTTGAAGCCGCATTCTGGCTTCCTCGTCCGATTCGGCGTAGACGAGCTCCGATCCAGTCAGAGAGTAGCGACGGAAGACGGTGAACATTGGCCGCGTGGCCACATCGAAGATGGGTTTCAGCGCGGCCAGGCGCCGGTGCTCGGAATCCAACCCTTGAAGCTCGAGATCGAAGGCGTCGGCTCCCTCGTACTCGGCAAGCTTCATCGTCCGGATAACCCCGTCTGGCGTCGGATCGTCGATGAGCACGCAGCACACGAATGGTCGCGGGATGTCTCGGAAGCCCACGTCTCCTCCAGGCCCGCTCGGATTCGGGATTATCGCCGTTGCCAGGACTATAGTGAGTTGTCCCGATCGCTGTCAACCGAGCGAGCGGATCCATCCGATCGGCAAATCAGTGAAGAACCGGCTGCCGGGGCGAAACAGTCAGGACGCCCCGCACGACCAGGCGCGCAGCGTAGTCGTCGATCCACGGTAACCAGGCCCCAGTACAGGTGATCAACGTGATCGTCGCGGTCGGGGTCGATTGCACGACCGACACGTCGGTGCGCGAGACGACTCGGGTTTCGGTCACGGTGTAGTCGTACGACGATACTCCGTCTGACACCCGCACCTCGTCCCCGGGCCGGACAAGGACGAGGTCGTGAAAGACGCTTCCGGCATCGCGACTCGACACGTGGCCGATGAGAACGGTGTTGCCCCGCTCTCCGGCTCCAGCGGTGAACTGGGCATAGCCAACTCGGAACGGGGGAACCGCCCAGGTCAGATCATTGCCCTCCCGAACGAATGGTGCAAGCACCACGTCGGTCCGGATGCCGATCCGGGGAATGACCAGCGACGTGACCGAGTGTCGCGGCGCTGGCCGGAGCGGTAACAAAGAGGTTCGCGAGGAAAGAGGGCGCACTGGCGGTGTCGTCGGCCGAGATGCCGGGATTGGCGTCGCCCGGGGACCTTCGAGCGCTTGGCTTCGAGTTGACGTTGGGGTCGCGGCAGCCGCGGTCGAACGACTCCTGGCAGGAGCGACAGGGTGGGACGACGACGTCTGGGGCATTATTGACGTCGGCTCTTTTCGTACGCTGGCCGGTCTCGTAACTGCCTCAGACGCATACGACGGCACGTAGGGCATTGTCACGTTTTCGTCGATGACGTGGCGCTGAACGTTGTCCACAACGCCGCTTAATCCAACCGATGGCGTCGCAAGCAAGTAACTCGGAGTTGACACGTACGTCGACGGAGGAGATTTGACCGATCCGGCGATTGTCGTGGCGTTAGGCCGCACCACTTCCGGGAGAGCGCCAACCGGTGTCCCTAGCCGAAGAACGAGGGCTGCCCCGAACGCCAGAAACGCCATGATCTTGGGATCGCCCACCTCGCCGCCTTCTCCGCCGAATGCTCGGGCAGGCGAAGGGCAAGATGCCTGCCGGGGGAGGAGGCTTGACGAGTCAGCGGAGATTCTAGAACGACAAACGAGCACGCGGGCGGACACACGGGTCCGCCCCTACCTGTCTGGAAAGTTCGGCGACGACTAAATGCATCGGGCCACGATACGAACGGGTAGGGGCGTTTCGCGAAACGCCCCTACCCGTTCGTGACTCGGGCGGACGACTGGGTCGAATGGCTCACAATCTCAACTTGATTCCAGGGGGTGCGCGGCCGTGCGCCCGTACCAGATCTCCGAACGAACGGATCGCGGGGGAATTGCGACATGGCGATTCGGGCACCCGCTGAGCGGGGAGCGTCTGGCCCCCGCTTCAGCGGTCAGCCGGAACGTAGTCCCGAATTGGGCCCAGGGTCTTGCGAAATAGGACTTCGTGCAGACCGGACGCGAACAGGTCGGTGAGCGCGCCGACCTCCTTGTAACCTTCACGCTCGTACAGCCGACGGGCGTCGTGGTTTTGCGCTTCGCAACAGAGAAACAGGTTTGGCCCGTGGGCAAACGCTTTAGCTTCGACGTAACGCAGCAGAGCCGTGCCAACGCCCCGACCCCGGTATCCGTCGTCGACCGCCAAAATCCGGAGGTACGCGGGCACGGGGGATCGGCCATCAGTCCAGAATATCGCCACTCCAACAACCTGGCCATCTAGCCGCGCGACGACGGTCTCGTTCGAAGCTTTCTCGATGACCTCCCGAGCCGACGCCGGCGTCGTCCCGTATCGCTGGAATATCCGGCCCGATGCGATGGCGCTGGCTGCCGCGTCGAAGTCGGCTTCCTCGATCGGAGAAATCGTGATGTCCAGCTTAGCCTCCATTTTCTATTCCGAGGGAACAAGCTGAGCGCCGTCGGGGCCATCCATGATCTTCCAGCCGAGCTCTCGTATCTCATCGCGGAGTCGATCGGCCGTGGCCCAGTCGCGATTTGCGCGCGCCGCCGTTCTCGCCTCCAGCAGCTCTCGGACTTCGGGAGTAGGCTCGGGCTCTTTTGCATCTCGGGTGTCGGCCGCGACCGCGGCCTCCCAAACGTCGGGCGGCAAGCCTATTGCCGGATCGGACAGCTGAGTGAACTCAAGCAACGAGGGTTTGAACGTTTCGTGCCGTTCGAACAACTGCGTCTTGTCGCGATACATGATCGTCACCGAGCCGCTCCCCTGGACGCGACATACGTCGTTCGCGAAATCGACGACAAGTGCCGTCTTTTCGTCGATGCCGACAACGAAGACATCGTCGGCTAGCTGACTTCGCAGGTCGTCAAAGCGTGATTCGCCGAGGAAGCACCGACTGGTGTCGAGGTCGTCGCCTCCATCCCGGTTGTTCCAGTGGGGAACGAAAGCGATGTTCGCGCCAAACGGTCCGAACAGGTCGAGGCCAGCCTTCCAGTGGGGATCTTCGCCGACTTTGTAGATCTCGTAGACCGGAAGGGCGTGCCGACTCGACGCGATCGTCGCCGCGCTTGCAAAGACCAACGGGCAACCGAGTCGATGACGTGCGACGATCGTATGCCACGCGAGACTTCCCGTCAGCTGGCGGGCGGCGTAGGTTGGACTGCCCGGTCCCATCATAATGTAGTTAGCGGTAAGCAACGGAGCGACAATCGCCGGATCGTCTGGACTGAATTCTGTCCCGCGCCGGCGGGCGGGCACCACCGTCAGGTCCGGACGATAGTTCTGAAGATGGACCCGAAGGTAGTCCGCGAGTCGGCTCGACACCTGGGCGGAGTTGGGCTCGAAGCCAGCCGGTGTCTCGACTATCGCGGCACGAATCGGTGGATCCACCTGCCGCAGAGCAAAATCGTGGATCGGCTGAGCCTCCGCGGAAACTTCTCCGGATCCAAAAAGAATCACCATTCCGGGCGATTCGCGCATCGATTCAACCTCCCGCGTCGTCGTCAACCGGCGGTTGACTCTTTTATTGCTCCGGGCTGGACGACGATTGGCAAGTGCTTGAACCCGAATACGATCGATCCGCCAAGTAGCTCCGGTTCCACCGCCGATTGCTGGAGAACCGAGAAACGCCGAAGGATCGTCGAGAGCGCGATCTGGGCTTCGAGGCGGGCAAGCGGCGCGCCAAGGCAAAAGTGAATTCCCCAGCCGAAGGCCAGATGTTGATTGGGCGACCGATCGGCGACGAAGAGGTCCGCGTTTGGAAACTTTGTCTCGTCGCGATTTGCCGAGCCAATCCAAACGGCGAGGCTCTCCCCGGCGCGAATCAGTTGGTCGCCAACGACGGTGTCGTGTCGGGCGATCCGGTTCGGAAGCATTTGAACTGGCGATGAGTACCGCAGCACTTCCTCGATCGCCACGGGAAGGAGCGCTGGGTGGCTCCGGACGCGGTCGAGGAGACCGGCTTCGGTCGTGAAACAGCGCATGGCGTTCCCGATGAGATTCGTCGTCGTTTCGTTTCCAGCGACGAGTAGCAAAACGCAAAATCCGAGGATCTCCATCGGAGACAGGCGCTCCCCGTCGACCTCTGCCACGAGTAAGGCCGACACCAGATCGTGTCGCGGCGCTTCACGTCTTTGGTCGATCACCCGGTCGAAATAAGCGACCATATCGCGAATTGCCGTCAAGTTTCCGACGACGTCGGCCGTACCGACAAGCTCGTCGGACCAGATCTTAAAGGCAGCTCGATCTTCCGATGGAATGCCCAGTAGCTCGGCGATGACGATAACCGGCAGTGGATACGCTAGATCGTCGATAACGTCGATCTCGGTTCGCCCCTCGACCGAATCGAGTAAGTCGTTCGCGATCGCCTGAATCCGTGGGGCGAGCTCGGATATGGCGCGCGGCGTGAATGCCTTGTTGACGAGCGCCCGAAGATGGGCGTGCCGCGGAGGATCGATGGCGATCAAGCTCGCCATCATTGGGTTCCCACGATTGGCTGGAGCCCCGGCCGACTGGTCGGACGAAAAGGATTCGTGGTCGGAAAGCACCCGCTGGACGTCCGCGTAGCGGAAGACGTTCCAGTTTCCGAATCTTTCGTCGAATTGGACCGGCGCTTCGATTCGGAGACGCGCGAAGCGTTCGTATCGGTCGAGCATCCAGCTTGCCGAGCGAATCGGACGTGCGGTCGGCTGAGTGTCCATGTCGCACCTTCCCCAGCCATAATACGGGCGGAACAAAACCCGGGCAACTATTGAACCTGTTCGAGAAAGGATCGGTTGCAACATTATCGTCGCGACTGCCGATTGACGCCGGTTTACTTCGGGTTTATCTTTGTATTTGTCCGGTCGCTCGTCCGTCGGACGGCTCATATCTCACGGATGGTGATCGACGATGGATCAGACCCCGGTACAGTCCTCTCCGGCGAGATCTCCTCTCGTCGAACCGAAGCCCGTTCGGACCGATACCTTTCGCTCCCTGCGAAATCATCCGAACTTTCGGCTGTACTGGATTGGCGCGGGATTGTCGAACATCGGCACTTGGATGCAGATGGTTGCCCAGGGGTGGCTGGTCTACCAGCTGACAAGCTCGCCCTTCCTCCTCGGTCTTGTCAGTTTCGTTGGCTCGATTCCGGTCCTCGTGCTTTCCCTCTACGGGGGCGTCCTGGCCGATCGAGTGGAGCGCCGTCGTCTAATGATGGTGACCCAAACCGGGATGATGGTCCTTGCCTTCGTCCTTGCCGGGTTGACCTTTGCCGGCGTAGTGACTGTCTGGCATATTATGGTCATTGCGTTCCTCAACGGTTGCGTCAACGCGATCAACGCGCCGGTTCGCGCCTCACTCGTCGCGGACTTGGTGCCTCGTGAGGACTTCCAGAACGCGATCGCTCTCAACTCGGTTCAGTTCCAGGGAAGTCGAATGCTCGGCCCCGCGCTGGCGGGGCTAACCCTCGCCGCGCTCGGACCTGGCTGGTGCTTCTTTATCAATGGCGCGAGCTTTCTGACGGTCATCGCCGCCCTCATCGGCCTAAGAGTACCACCGCTTCCGCCGCGCCCAGCTCAATCGGTTGCCCAGAACGTCAAAGAAGGGCTGCAGTACGTCTGGCGGGAACCGACGATCTTCGCACTTCTTCTCGTGGCCGCGATTCCGAGTCTTTTCGGACAACCGTATCAGGCGATGTTGCCGGCCGTTGCCCTGGGAGTGCTTGGGGTTGGAGCGACCGGGCTCGGAGTTTTGACCAGTGCCGCCGGATGCGGTGCCGTCGTCGGGGCCCTGATCATCGCTTCGTCTTCCAAGCGCATGCGACGCGGCCAGCTTCAGTTACAAATGCTCCTGCTCTTTGGCGTGGCACTGTGTCTATTTAGCCAGAGCCGGTGGTTAGCCACGTCGGTGCCCCTGATTTTCGGCATCGGTCTCGCCAGCATGGCGTATAACTCGCTCAATCAAACGTTTCTCCAAAGCCTGGTGGCCGACGAGATGCGCGGTCGGGTTTCGAGCCTGCTCACGTTGATGACGCTGGGACTTCAACCGCTGGGAGCGCTCCAGGCTGGAATTGTTAGCGATCGTTTCGGCGTTTCCGTCGCGCTTCTCGCGGGAGGGATTGTGTGCGCGATCGTGGGCATTGTCGCTCAGCGCTCCCGGCGCGGCGGGCTCGACGAGCTGACGTAGTGGAGCTGGATTCGGACACCTCTCCCTTTCTTGCCTGTGCACGGGTTATGATTGTCCGAACAAAATCACACCTGGAGAAAATAGCTACATGGCCGAGGCCTTGCGCGTCACCGTTTGGAACGAGTTTCGGCACGAGAAGGTTCACGAGCAGATTCGTTCGATCTACCCCGAAGGAATTCACGCCGTCATCGCCGGCCACCTCCGAACCCAGGGCCACACTGTCCGTGTCGCAACACTCGACGAGCCCGAGCACGGATTAACCGAAGAGGTGTTGGCCAACACCGACGTGCTGACGTGGTGGGGTCACATGGCTCACGGGGACGTGGAAGACCGCATCGTCGATCGGGTTCAAAAGCGAGTTCTCGATGGAATGGGTCTGGTCGTCCTCCATTCAGGACACTATTCCAAGATATTTCGTCGCCTGATGGGGACCTCGTGTTCTCTCACCTGGCGCGAAATTGGCGAACGGGAGCGAGTCTGGGTCGTCGCTCCGAGCCATCCGGTCGCGGCCGGCCTTGGCGAGTCGTTTGTCGTCCCCCACACCGAAATGTACGGTGAACCGTTCGACATTCCCGCGCCCGACACGTTGGTATTCGTTAGCTGGTTCCAGGGTGGTGAAGTTTTTCGGAGTGGCTGTGCCTACGAGCGAGGTCGAGGGAAAATCTTCTACTTTAGTCCCGGCCACGAAACACTGCCGATCTACTACCAACCCGAGATCCAGCACGTCATCTCGAACGCGGTGAGCTGGGTCGCCCCGGTTGGCTGGGCGGCCGCTCCGACACCGTCAAACCAGATCAATGGCGGGCATCGGCCGCAGCCAATCGAGGACGTTCCGGAGCCTGGATCACACTAGAGAATTTATGAGCCCGGTGGAAATGAGAACGCCCTCACCCTGACCCTCTCCCCGCGGGGTTCAAAGGCGGACAGTTTTGTT
>CAZBQK010000057.1:0-4894 GCA_964493975.1 uncultured Dehalococcoidales bacterium
ATGGTAGGAATCGTCGTCGTCTCGCATAGCCCGCTCGTCGCCGCGGGCGTCGTCGAGATCGCCCGGGAGATGGCTGGCCCGGAGGTCCCGATCGAGGCCGTTGGTGGACTGGCGTTGCCGGACGGGGTGATCGTCCTCGGAACCGACCCGGTTCGAATTGGCCAGGCAATCGAGCGGGTCTATTCGGATGACGGCGTTCTAATTCTCGTCGATCTTGGCAGCGCCTTACTGAGCGCGGATTTCGCGGTCGAGGGACTGGCGGAGGAGTGGCGCTCGCGAATCCTGGTGTGCGACGGACCGCTGGTCGAGGGAACTCTGGCCGCGGCAGCTCAAGCCCGCGCTGGGGCCACCCTTGCCGCGGTTGCGGCGGAAGCGAGAGGATCGCTTCGTCCAAAGATCGAGCATTGTCGCTCCGCACCCGTCGACCCAGCCCCGTCGCCCTGGACCGACTCCGCCGTTCAGCGCCTTCGGGTGAAAGTCACGAATACTCTCGGTCTTCACGCGCGGCCCGCCGCGCGGCTCGTCCAATTGTCGACCTCAGCCGTCGGACCGGTCCGCGCCCGCAACGCGACCACGGGCGGACACTGGCAGGACGGCCGAAGCATTGTCGGCTTGCTGGCGCTTGAGCTTAGGCCGGGGCACGAGCTCGAGATCGAATCGACCGGCCAAAACGCGGTCGAGTACCTCCAAAAGGTCAGCGCTCTCGCGCAAGTGGGCTTCGACGACCCGGGCGATTCGAGCGTCCCTGCGCCAGTTTCGCAGCCGGCCCATCAAACGGTTGAGGGTTCTCGCACGCTGATCGGAATCCCAGCGGTGGGTGGGTTCGCGCGTGGCCCGGCAATTTGGTTTGACCGCGCCCGCGACGCCACGGACGATACCGCTTCCGGTGATCCCGAGATCGAATGGGCGCGACTCATGGGCGCCATCGACGCGGTAAGCAATGACCTATCGTCCTTGCGTGCAGGACTGATTCACGACGAGAACGTCGACGCCCAGGACATCTTCGATGCTCACCAACTGATTCTTCGTGACCCGGCCATCCTCTCGGCAGCCCGTCGAGAAATCGACGACCAGCACGCGAGCGCCGCTCGCGCATGGCGACACGCGGTCGCCGCTGCATCGGGCCTTCTCCGATCCACTGGAGATCCGATCATTCAAGAACGAGCGTCCGACGTCGAAGATGTCGGCGCGCGGGTGATTTCTCACCTCGCCGGCCGTGAACGGACGAAAGCTCCGGATCAAGAATGCGTTTTACTGGCGGATGACGTTTCCCCCTCTGACGTCGTGACCTTCGATCCGGTGCGAATACGCGGCGTCGCCCTTGGGCGTGGCGCCCCGAACAATCACGCCGCGGTCCTCCTTCGTGCGGCTGGGATCCCCACCGTGGCGGGCATGGGGAATGACCTCCGGTCCATCGCCTCGGGAACGGCGGTCGTCCTGGATGGGACGAATGGTCGCCTGTTCGTCGAACCGAACGATTCCGACCAAGAGTCGTTCGCTTTGCGAACGAGGGGCACCGACGAGATCGAGCTTCGGGCGGTTGTCACGAATTCAGCCCCGGCCCTCACGCGTGGCGGGCGCCAGATCGCGATACAGGCCAACGTCGCAACGGTCGACGAAGCCCGCGCCGCGAATCTTGCTGGGGCCGATGGAATCGGGCTGGTGCGCTCCGAATTTCTGTTCATTGGCCGTCGGCGTCCCCCGGACGAAGAGGAGCAGACCACCGTTTATCAGTCGATCGCGGCCGCGATGCCCGGGCGGTCAATCACGATTCGGACTCTCGACATCGGCGGCGATAAAAAACTGCCCTTTCTGAAACGTCCGCCGGAGGCTAACCCGGCGCTCGGGGTGCGAGGCGTGAGGCTATCGCTGGCCGAACCAGAGCTATTCCAAGCTCAGCTACGGGCAATTCTGAGCGTGGCGGCTCCGGCGCACCTTCGAGTGATGTTTCCAATGGTGTCGACGATCGCCGAGCTTCGCGCGGCACGGCGGCACTTAGAAATCAGCCGTGAGGAGCTGCGTCGACGGGGCGCGTTGGTATCGGCTCCTCTCGACGTCGGAATCATGGTCGAAACTCCGGCGGCAGTTGATATCCTGAGCCAGTACGGCGGTGAGATCGATTTTGTGTCGATTGGAACGAACGATCTCGCGCAGTACATCATGGCCGCCGATCGCGACAACTCGGGGGTCGCCTCGCTCGCCGACGCGCTCCAGCCAAGTGTCCTTCGACAAATCGCGGAGGTCGCGACCGTTGGGCGGGAGCACGGGATCGAGGTGGGAATCTGCGGCGAGATTGCCGGCGACGTCGAGGCAGTGCCGCTTCTGATCGGTTTGGGGATAACGGAGCTGAGCGTGCGGCCGTCGGTGGTGGCGGCGGTCAAGGAAGTGGTCCGCGACGTCGACGACGATCGCGCGGCGCGCCTGGCGAATAGCTGCCTGGCGGCACCGGATGCCACGGCCGTTCGCACCCTTCTCACGCGTGATCGCCCGTCCGGCATAGCGTCTGCACAATAGCCGATAGCGGGCGCGGCTGCCCACTGGCTGGCGCCTCCCTGTCGGCACGCGGAAGCCAACTTGACGTCACCGGCTGGATCGATCGATAACCACCCACCGCCCAGTTCTCCGATTCGCTTCGACCTGGTGAACGTCGCGCTTGCCGCGGCGGTCGTCCTTCTTGTGTATAGCGCTTTCGTGTTCCTACAGAACATTGGGAGCGTGATCGTCCTACTAGCCATCTCGATCATCCTTGCTACGGCAATCGAGCCAGTCGCGTTCGCGCTGGTCCGCCGTGGCTTGCAGCAGAGTTACGGCGTCCTGTTGATCTACCTCATTCTGGTGACGGCCATCGGGGTCTTTCTCGCCATCGCCGCGCGGATTCTGGCAGAGGAGCTCCTGGCGCTCGTTATCGCTCTGCCATCCGGGCTCCGCCATCTTGAGGTGATGGCCTCCGATCTTCCCGCGGGCCCGGTACGAGACACCGCGGTTTCGGCAGTTTCCGCTCTCGCCTCGGCAGCCGCTCGGCCAGGTGCGGCCGGCTTTGTAACGTCGGGTACTGTCTCCGGCCTGGTCTTTGCGACTTACACCCTCGTCGAGGCAGTTTTCGCGGCCGTCACCGTCCTCGTTATTGCTTACTTCTGGCTCGCGGAACGATCGACTATCCGCCGGTGGGTTCTTCATCTCGTGCCAGATCGATATCGCGAAACCGTCCTCATCGTCTGGGAGACGGTCGAGTTTCGTCTTGGCGCCTGGTCGCGCGGTCAGCTAGTACTGATGTTTCTCGTCGGCTTGATCCAGGGAGTGGGGTATACCGTGCTCGGGCTGCCGTTTGCTTTGCTTCTCGGAGTGTGGGCCGGCCTGGCTGAAGTCATTCCGATGATCGGGCCGTACCTCGGAGCGGCGCCAGCGTTGATCGTCGCACTCACCCTCGGGCCACGATACGCGGTGATAGTCGCGCTGTTCGCCCTGGTCGTCAATATGATCGAAGCTAATGTCCTTATTCCCCGAATCATGCAATACGCGGTGGGGTTGAGCCCGTTAACGGTGATCGTGGCGCTGCTCGTCGGCGCGGCCGTCGGCGGTATTCTCGGTGCCCTTCTAGCCGTTCCGATCGCCGCGGCGATTCAGGCGGCCCTCGCCGAGTTAGCAGTTATTCGGTCGTACCCTCGTGGATGAACGGATTTAAGTCCGTGGTCGAAGTCTTCTCCAAATCCTGAGAATGACGATCAATTGCATCGAAAAATGATGTCGCTCGGCCGGAATCGCGTGGTAGGATGATCGAGGTAGAGTCCGCTGGCTGCACCCTGGGTCGCCGCTGGACCACCTAGATCTACCCCGGGAGGATATCCGATGGCCGTCACACGCGAGCGTTTCGAACAGGGAATGACCTATGACCAGTACAAGGCGCAGATGACCCGAAGTGCTGACCGCTTCGAGGACAATGAGAAAAACTTCAAACCAACTCCGGAGCAGCTGGCGCCGACCCGAGCGCTTCCGAAGCCACTGAACGTTCTCCTCATCGCCGAAGACTGGTGCGGCGACGTTATCGCGAACGCGCCCATCGTTGGGAAGCTAGCCAAAGAAACTGGCAAGCTCAATATTAGGGTGTTCTTGCGCGACCAAAATCTGGATCTCACCGATCAGTTCCTTAAAGAAGGCAAATATCGGTCGATCCCGATGGTCGTGTTCTTCGACGATGACTTCAACGAGATCGGTCGATTCATCGAGCGACCTGATAGCGTGACCGAGCTGCGGGCCCGGAAGCGGCTCGAGATCTTCGCCGCCCATCCTGAGTTCGGAGCGCCTGACGCGCCGATCGATCAACTGCCCGAAGAAATCAGGACGAACCTGGCTGCCGAAACGGCGAAGATGCGCGAGGAAACCATTCCGTTCGCCAACAATGAGGTCGTGAAGGCGCTCAACGGAATTGTCGAAAAGGCCGCGGCACGTGTCTAAGCGCCCGGTCAAAGTCGCGATAACGTACTGTGCCGAGTGTGGTTACGAGCCTCAAACGCTCGACCTTGCGAATGCGCTCATGCGGAAATTCGCGCATAACCTATCGTCGATCGAGATCATTCCGTGGTACGAGGGCTCGTTCGAGGTATCAGTGGGTGGCGAGCTCGTCCACTCGATGTACCGCGACGGCGGGTTTCCCGAGAATGAAACGGTCTTCGAGGCGGTTCAAAAGCAGCTCGCCGCGACCGACTAGTGTTTTGAAATGCGTCAAACGCTTCCAGGAGTCGAAGCGTGAGCGGGGTTGGGGCGGCTGGCCAGCGGGAGGCCGTTCACGATCCCGGTAGCGCTCAGGATCGACCACGCCGATGGCCTTCCAGACCGCCTGGCACTGCTTCGCGCCGGCCGCCCGGTAGGGGTGATCGACGTCGCGTCGGTGTACTTG
>CAZBQK010000057.1:4904-17626 GCA_964493975.1 uncultured Dehalococcoidales bacterium
GACCGACTAGTGTTTTGAAATGCGTTAAACGCGACCAGGAGTCGAAGCTTTAGCTGGTTTGGCGCGCCTGACCAGCTAAACCTTCGACTCCTGGAAGCCCCCAATCGAGTGCGGCATTAGAACGATTGCTGCTGCCACTGGGTGGCGTGAGGGACCGTATTCGTCCCGTTAGGATCGATCAGGTGGGTCGCCACGTCGACGGCGACCCACTCGACGGCTGGTCCGAGAAAAACGCCCTTGGTCGGCGGAACGTCGCGGTAGTCGCGTCCGACCCCAACTTTCACGTGGTAAGGTGTGACCGTGACCGGATTCGTGGGATCGAATCCGGTCCAACCTTTCTCTGGAATCCACGCTTCACCCCACGCGTGGGATGCGGCCGCGACTGGCTGTTCTCCTGGTTTCGGCTCGTGATGAACGTAGCCACTCACGTAGCGCGCTGGAACGCCCATCGCCCGGCACACGGCGATCCAATAGTGGGTGAAGTCCTGACAAACGCCGGCCCCCAAGCTGACCAGATCGGCCACCGTGGACTGCCAGTTGGTGATTCCCGGACGGTAGACGAATCGATCGTGGACAAGCTGGGTGAGCTCAACAACGGCAGCCTCGATCTGGGACGAATCTTCCTCGTCGGCCGGTCTTAGCCGTTCGGCGACGTCCAGGACGTCCGGAACGTCCTGGACCGGTCCATCAATTCGTAGATATTGATAGCGCCAGCGATCGGTCGGTGTGGGTTCGATCGGAAGCCCGGTCTCGACCATGGAGTGGGCGACGGTCCGGATCTTCTGGTGCGGCGGCCGATAGTTAAAGTGGTGGACGACGTTACCGAAAGCGTCGACCGTCGTCGAAACGTGTCCCTTTGGCTCGACGGTGAGGTCGAACGTGTGCAATCGTTGCGATGAGTCGACCCGAGGTTGGAGCCGCAGCTCCATCACCGTTTCGCTGATCGACCGGTCGTAGGTCAACTCGGTGATGTGGGTAACGTCGATCAGCATAACCCATCGCCGGTTCCCGATAGATTGCGATTACTGCTGCTGTTGATGATGCTCTTCGGCGAACACCATCGGTTTTCCCGATGGGCCGGTAAAGGGTGCGAGGTTTGGGCGCCCCTGGAAATAGTGCTGGTAAAAGCCTTGTTCGATTGCAAAACATCGCTCCCGGAAACCGGTGAGAAACGGGTGCAGCCCAGCCGCGAGGATTTCGTCAATCGTCGCGTACTCCAACCGTCCGTGCAAATTACCCAGCCACCGCTCGGCATGGCTCCGCTGACCGGATGGTCCTTCCAATTGCTGAATGAGGGTTAACGCCTGGTGGACGGCGTGGTTCACCGAGCGGGGAAACTCTCGATTAAGCATCAAGAACTCGGCCACACGGCTTGGCGTCACGGCGGTCGCGTAATGCCGGCGGTAGGACTCAAATGCCCAGCAACAGCGAAGGATCGCAGCCCATTCAATTGGATCGACCGGATGCACGTTCGGGTCGGAATCGTCACTGGGAATACCAAGAACGCGGTACTTTACGTCGAGGATTCGCGCCGTATTCAGGGCGCGCTCGAAATACCGTCCGAATCGCAAGAATCCCCAACCCTCGTCGTGGAGCATTGTCTCGTCGACGAGACCGTACAATTGCCCAACCGCCGATTTGATCTCCTGTAAGAAGGAGTGAGAGTTGGTTTCCCAGGCCCTATTCGCGCTCGCCGCCTGAACCTGCCAGTATTGAGTATTCAGCTGCTCCCAGACTTCGCTCGAGATCGACTCGCGAACCCCACGAGCGCTCTCTCGCGCCGCGTTCAGTGCCGCGAGGATTCCACCGGGTTGAGTGGCGGCGATGACATATTCACTCACCATGCTTGGGCTGAGAGCCAGCTCCGTTCGCGCGTATTCGGATGGATCCGCGCACAATTCGAGAAAATTCTGCCAGAATTGGGCCTGGGTGATGTCGTCAGCCTGGCCTCGGTCGAGCCACAGGCTTAAATGCACGTCGAGAAGCTGCGAGACGTGGCCGGCCCGCTCGGTCAGTCGACCGACCCAAAAAAGTGCCTCGGCGACGCGACTTAGCATTGGGCGGTCACTCGGGAAAATCGCCGGCGAGGACCCAGGTGTCCTTGCTGCCGCCGCCCTGGGAGGAGTTCACGACGAGAGACCCCTCTCGAAGCGCCACTCGAGTTAGTCCGCCGTGCATCACCGAAATCTCCTCACCGTAGAGAATATAGGGCCGCAGATCGAGATGCCGGCCGGCGAACTCATCGGCGAAGAACGTCGGGTGTCTCGACAGGCTGATCGTCGGCTGAGCGACGTAATTCCGCGGCTGAGAGCGAATCCGTCGTCGAAACTCGTCTCGCTGCTCGGCAGTTGCATGGGGTCCAATCAGCATGCCGTAGCCACCAGATTCGTCAACCGCCTTGACGACGAGCTCGTCGAGATGCTCGAGGATGTACGCCCGCTGCTTTGGGTCGCTCGCGAGATAGGTTGGAATATTCGGCAGGAGTGGCTCTTCGCCAAGATAGTACTTGATGATTGCTGGAACGTAGGCGTACACCGCCTTGTCGTCGGCCACGCCGGTGCCAATTGCGTTGGCAAGACTCACGTTGCCGGCTCGGTACGCGTGAACCAGACCGGGTACGCCGACCACGGATTCGGCGCGGAAGGCAAGCGGATCGAGATAGTCATCGTCGACTCGTCGATAGATCACGTCGACTCGCTGCGGGCCGCGGGTCGTCCGGATGTAGACGACCGCATTGTCGACGAAGAGGTCGCGGCCCTCGACCAGCTCGATCCCCATTTGTTTAGCGAGGTAGGTATGCTCGAAGTAGGCGGAATTGTACATCCCCGGCGAAAGCAGCACGACCCGCGGATCGTGGGAGTGAGCCGGAGCAATGTGGCGCAGGTTGTCCAGCAGGTTGTGGCAATAGCCTTCAACTGGCTGCACCGAATGATGGGCAAAGATCTGTGGGAAAACCCACTTCATGACTCGCCGGTTTGCCAGCACGTAGGACACTCCCGACGGGGTCCGGAGGTTGTCTTCGAGAACGAAGAAATCGCCCTTTTGGTCGCGAATGAGGTCGGTCCCAACGACGTGAATGTAGATCTGCCGCGGAACGTTGAAGTCGTGAAACTCCGGTCGGTAATGCCGGGCCGACAACACGATCTCGGGCGGAACGACACCCTGGCTGAGGATACGCTGCTGGTGGTAAATGTCGTGAAGAAATAGGTTGAGCGCTCGAATCCGCTGGCGAAGACCGGCTTCAACCCGCTCCCATTTACGACGAGTGATGATTCGAGGCATCAGATCGAAAGGAAACAGGCGTTCCGTGCCTTCATCGCCGGAGTAGACGGTGAAGGTGATTCCTTGCTGCAGAAAGGACCGATCGGCCCACGTCCGATGATTTCGAAGGTCGGCGACCGACATCGGCGAAAGCTGATCCAGCAGTCGACGGTAGTGCGGGCGCGGCTCGCCAGTCGCGCCGAACATCTCGTCGTAGAAATCGCCGACGTTGTACCGGGCGAACAGGTCGCCAACCCGATCGCCGGTTAGGACCGCGTTGCTTTCTAGAGTGTCACTCATCGTCTATTTCCGTGCGTAGATCGGGGCGCCGGCATTATAACACGGGCTGAGCGGCCAACCGTCAGCCCAATATCCCGTCGCGCCGCACAATCTTTCTCAGTCCATTTTGTGCGATAAGACCCGGACGTGGGAGTCGAATCGTGCCGGCTGGTGATTGTGACAAAACGATGCTAGTATCGCGTTCGGAGCGCGCCATCGCCGCCATCGTCGTGCGAGCGCGGAAAGGGAGAATCGTGAAAGTAACCGAGCGAGAAACCCTGGTTCGCGAGCGCCGGCCGGGACAGGTCGCCGTCGACGTTCTGCGGGCGAATGGGGTCGACGTCGCGTTCGGTTTGAACGGCGAGCACGTGCTGGGCCTGTACGATGGTCTTGCCGAAGCCCCGAACATTCGGCACGTGACGGTCAAACACGAGAACAATGCCGCCATCGCCGCCGAAGTGTACGGTCGATTGACCGGACGCCCGGGAGTCGTCACTGTAACCGCTGGCCCCGGGGCGACGAACTCGCTCTCCGGCATCGCCGGCGCCTACGCGAACGGCTCACCGGTCATCCATTTATCCGGCGGGGTGCCGCTAAATGCCGACTTCGAGAGCTTTCACGGAGTTGACGACCCGGACATTCTCCTCAAGGCTTTTGAACCGGCGACGAAGTGGTCGGTCCGGGTCACCGATCCGGCCCTCGTCGGCGAGGCGGTTTCGCGGGCGTTTGCGATCGCCGTGGCAGGGCGGCCCGGGCCGGTCCACGTCGAGTTAGCCCGAAGCGTCCTCGACGGCGGTCCCTCGGCGGCGCCGCTGGTCGAAGCCGCGCCAGCTCCCCTCGACATGCCTGCGCGAGAATTGGACCGATTGGTCCGGCAGGTAGACTTGGCAAAGCGCATCGGCATCGTCGCGGGAAAAGGCGCGTGGTGGCCGGCGGTGAGCGGGGAGCTACCCGGACTCGCCGATGCACTAGGTGCGCCAGTCGCCCACACCTGGGACGGTCACGCCGCGATGCCAACCGGACATCCACTTCATCTCGGGATGTGGCGGGGCGATTGGAGTCATCCGGAGGTGCGAGACTACCTGCGAAAGTGCGATCTGGTCCTGGGCATTGGCGTGCGACCGGGAACCGAAGCCGCCCGACAGTTGCCGGCCGAGTGCGGCGGTCCCCTCGTTTGCCTGATGGCATCGGACGCAGCCGGCCCGGGCGATGGCCTCGAGATCACGTCGATGGCTTCCCTCGCGACTACCGTTCGAGCCCTTGCCGCCGGGGTCCAACGTCGCTCGGCGACCGAGGACGCGCTTGGGGCGTGCGAGCGGTCGACCCGAACCCTGCGCGAGGGACTGGTCGCCGAAATGCTTCGTTACGCCGACGCGCGCCCGTTCCACATCGGCCTCGCCATCCAATCGTTTGCCGAGCGAATGACCGAGGATCACGTCGTCGTCAGCGACGTCAGTACGGTGAAGCTCTGGATGCCGCTCCAGCTTCCCGTTTTCGGTCCTCACTCTCACGTGCAGGCGGGAACCTGGGGCGAGATGGGATATACCCTGCCAGCTTGCCTTGGCGCCGCGTTCGCCCGTCCCGGCCAGAAGATCGTTGGACTGACCGGCGATACGTCGTTCTTGATGTCGTCGAGTGACTTTGGAACGTTGTGCCAGTGGAAGCTGCCGGTCGTCATTGCCGTCCATAACGACGGGCAAATCGGCATGATTCGGAATATGCAAACGCGAGCCGGTACGGCGCCGTACGCGACCGACATCGGGCGTGTGGATTTCACCCGGTACGCCGAAGCCCATGGCGCGCTTGGTATCCGGGTGGACGACCCCGACGATCTCGGAGGCGCCTGGGATCGCGCGCTCGCCGCCGATGGACCGGTGCTCCTCGAGCTGATGGCCGGCCACGAATTTCCGTGGCCGAGAGTCCCACGGCTACTTGGAATTGGGGACTAGCGTGGATATCGGGCACAAATCCGTCCGCAATTGTTTGTGGGTTGCGCCATAGCTCATCCTACGCCTAGCCTCTACAATTCTCATTGACTGGGCAAATAAGGCGGACCGATGATGCTCACTCCTCGGGAGCAAGAGAAGCTACTCCTGTACGTTGCCGCGGACCTTGCCCGAAAAAGACGGGCTCGCGGGGTGAAGCTGAATGTGCCCGAATCAATCGCGCTGATCGCGGAAGCGATGATGGAGGGCGCGCGAGATGGCAAGTCGGTCGCCGACGTCATGGCGCTGGGGAGACACGTCGTCACCCGCGACGAGGTGATGGATGGGGTTCCGGACCTCGTGCCGATGGTCCAGGTTGAAGCCACGTTCCCCGACGGAACGAAACTGGTGTCGTGTCATGATCCGATTGCCTGACCGGCCCGCGAGCGGTGAGAGCGAGTGAGCGGGGGAAGCGGGCCTTACATCCTCGCGGAGGGGCCGATCGAGCTGAACGCCGGGCGACGGACGACCAGGCTCAACGTGGCGAATACCGGCGATCGGGCAATTCAGGTTGGATCGCACTTCCATTTTTTCGAGGTTAACCGGGCGCTTCACTTCGATCGCGAGGCGGCATTTGGGATGCGCTTGAACCTGCCAGCTGGCACCGCGGCTCGATTCGAGCCGGGAGCGCGACGAGACGTCGAGCTGGTTGAGATCGGCGGGACGAAACTAGTGACCGGACTCAATGGATTGACGAACGGAAGCGTTGACTCGGCCGATACTCGGCTCCGCGCGCTCGACATCGCCCGCCGGCGCGGCTTTATGCGGGATCAACCCGTCGATTCTCATACGGAGTGACCCCATGGCCAGGATTAGTCGACGACAGTACGTGGATTTGTTCGGACCCACGACTGGCGACCGACTGCGTCTGGCCGACACTGCTCTCGTGGCGCAAGTCGAGCGCGACTTGCTCGTCTATGGCGACGAGATCGTTTTCGGTGGCGGGAAGACCATTCGCGACGGAATGGGCCAGTCGCCAGACGTCACGAATCGAGACGGCGCCCTGGATCTCGTGATCACAAACGTCGTCGTGATGGATCCGATTCTTGGCATCGTCAAGGCCGACATCGGTATCAAGCAGGGCCTCATCGTCGGAATTGGAAAAGCCGGAAATCCGGCGATAATGGACGGGGTCGATCCGGGCTTGATCGTTGGCGCTGGAACGGAGGTTGTCGCCGGCGAGCACCTGATCGCGACGCCTGGCGGCATCGACTCGCACGTCCACATGATTGCTCCCCAACAGGTGTACCACGCCTTATCAAATGGCATCACCACGCTCATCGGCGGCGGAACCGGCCCAGCGGATGGAACGCGCGCTACAACCTGCACGCCCGGTCCGTGGAACATTCACCGGATGCTGGAAGCCGCCGAGACGTTGCCGGTCAACTGGGGTTTGCTCGGAAAGGGGAATGCCAGCGACGGCGCGCCCCTCGTCGAGCAGGTCGAAGCGGGCGCTTGCGGCCTCAAGCTGCACGAAGACTGGGGAACCACGCCAGCGGCGATCGATCAGTGCCTGCGAGTCGCCGACGCGCAGGACGTTCAGGTGGCAATTCACACCGACACGCTCAACGAAGCGGGATTTGTCGAAGATACGCTCGCCGCGATCGACGGTCGGACGATTCATACCTTCCACACCGAAGGGGCCGGCGGCGGTCATGCCCCGGACATTATCAAGGTGGCGGGAGAGCTGAACGTGCTTCCGTCGTCGACCAACCCAACCCGGCCGTACACGGTGAACACTCTTGCCGAACATCTGGACATGCTCATGGTTTGCCATCATCTGAATCCGGGGGTGCCCGAGGACGTGGCCTTCGCCGAAAGTCGGATCCGTCCGGAAACCATGGCTGCCGAGGATGTCCTGCACGATATCGGGGCCATCAGTATGTATTCATCCGACTCTCAGGCAATGGGGCGGGTTGGCGAGACGTTCACTCGCCTCTTCCAAACCGCCGACAAGATGGTCCGGCTTACCGGGAAGTTACCAGAAGATCACGGTGACCACGATAATGTCCGATTGCTGCGCTATTTAGCGAAGATCACGATCAATCCGGCGATCACTCATGGGATTAGCCATTTGGTAGGCTCGTTAGAACCAGGGAAACTGGCCGACATCGTCCTCTGGCCGGTCCGGTCCTTTGGCGCAAAGCCGCTGATGGTGATCAAAGGCGGAATGGTGGCGTGGTCGGTCATGGGCGATCCGAACGCGTCGATTCCAACCGTCGAGCCAACCCTGTTTCGGCCGATGTTTGGGGCGCACCCAGCGGTTGTCGCGGGCACGTGCCTGACCTTCGTTTCCCGCGCCGCGCACGAGGCCGGCATTCGAGAAGAGCTAGGTTTGCGCCGACGGGTCGAACCGGTGCGCGGCTGCCGAAACCTGACCAAGCGCCAAATGGTTCGCAACGATCGCACACCTCGGATCGACGTGGACCCAGACACCTATCAGGTAAGAGTCGACGGCGCAATTGCCACGGTCCCTCCGGCGGAACGGCTCAGTCTTGCCCAAATGTACTTTCTCGTTTAGTCGGTGAATAGTCGAACGGCTTCTGACCTGGGTTATCTGGCCGCGCTCCAGATCGCCGACTCGTTCTTCCCAACTGGGATGTACGCCCATTCCCACGGTCTGGAAAGCCTGGTGCGACGCGGTACTGTCCGGTCGATGGAGGACGTCGAGAGCTTCCTGCAACACTTGCTCGAGTGGTCCGTCTTGACCAGCGACGGTGTCGCGCTGCTCGCCGCTCGCGACGCGGCGGAGGCTGGTCGAGTGGATGAATTGGTGTCGATCGATCGACACCTGTTCGCGCTAAAGCTCTCGGCGGAGCTGCGCTCGGCGTCGGTCCAGCAAGGTCGTCGGCTTCTCGACGAGGCGTCGGCGCTAGTAAGACACGATGTCCTCGGTGAGTACACCGCGTTGGTTAGGACGAAGGCGACGCCGGGTAATGGTGCGGTAGCTTTTGGCGTCGTTAGCTCATCCCTTGGCGTTTCCAGGGAGGCCAGTCTGCTTGGCTACAGCCACGCATTCTGCGTTGGCGTGCTTGGCGCGGCGATGCGCCTGCTTCCAATGACTCACGGGCAGTGTCAAGGAATCCTACATCGGATTCACCCCCGGATCAGTGCGGTGGCAACCGACATCGATCGGGTCCATTGGTCGGACATGACCTCGTTCGCGCCGGAGATCGAAATTGGGTCACTCAACCACCCATTTGACGACGTGCGAATGTTCGCAAGCTGATGCGAAGGCAAGCGTCGATCTCGGGAAACGCGGTAGGGGCATCCCCTTGTGGGTGCCCCGTCCTCGTTTCGAACGGGAAACGGGGCACCCACAAGGGGATGCCCCTACCGCGGGG
The DNA here is from genome assembly GCA_964493975.1 of uncultured Dehalococcoidales bacterium. Lineage (GTDB taxonomy): Bacteria > Chloroflexota > UBA6077 > FW602-bin22 > CADDYW01 > CAZBQK01. The sequence continues at coordinate 13,774 of CAZBQK010000057.1, forward strand.
TGGTTTATTCAAAGATCCGAGGTGATTTGTGACGTCGACGATTCCGCGTCTTGGCATCGGCGGTCCGGTTGGCTCGGGTAAGACCGCGCTCCTGGAAGCACTCGTTCCTCGGCTAGTCGATCGAGGATTCAGTCCCCTGGTCGTGACAAACGACATATTTACCCGTGAGGATGCCGAACACGTCACCCGGACGCTCGCCGGCGTGCTCGACGGGAATCGGATTCGTGGCGTTGAAACCGGGTCCTGCCCCCACGCGGCGGTTCGCGAGGATCCGAGCCTGAACCTGCTGGCAATTGACGACCTGACAACGGAATTCCCCGAAGCGGACGTCCTTCTACTCGAGAGTGGTGGGGACAACCTGACGTTGACCTTCAGCCCGGCCCTCGTCGACTGGCAGATTTACGTCATCGACGTGGCGGCGGGTGACAAGATTCCCCGCAAGCGCGGCCAGGGGATCACCCAGACCGACCTACTGGTCATCAACAAGACCGACCTGGCACCCTACGTCGGCGCCGACCTGGCGGTGATGCAGCGCGACGCGGCGCTGGTTCGCGGTGGGAAGCCGTTTCTCTTCACGAACTGCCGGTCTGGCGAGGGCGTCGACCAGGTTTTCTCCTGGTTCGTATCGGCAATCGGACGCGGCAATTCTAGCCACGGTTAGTCCGACACCCCGACTGGGTGGCCTGGCCGATCTGGAGTTTGGCGTCGTCGACGGACGTACCCGCCTGGTTCGGTGCCGGACTCGTCCTCCACTCACGATCCAGCGCACCCACTACCTGGACGAGGCAGTACCCGACCTGGCTTTCGTATTTCTGGCCAATCCGACGGCCGGCATCCTCGAAGGCGACACCTTGAAGACGATAGCCGTCGCTCGGACCGGGGCCCGGGCCCATCTGACTACGACGTCGGCGACCAAGATCTTTACGATGCCGTCCGGACGTGCCACAATGTCGACGCGTCTGACGGTCGATGCCGGCGCATACCTCGAATACGTGCCGGATCCCATCATTCCCTTCGCCGGGGCGCGGTTGTCTCAGGAGACTTCCTTAACCGTCGACCCCGGTGGCTCACTCGTTCATTCCGAGATCTGGACGCCAGGCCGGGTCGCGTCTGGAGAATCCCTGGCGTACGCGGACCTCCAGGTTCGGCTGGTTCTCTTGCGGCCCGACGGACGAATCCTGTTTCGCGAGGCCTGGGGAGTTCAGCCCGGGATACGGTCTCCAGGAGGAATCGGTCTTCTCGGCGAGCCTCCCCGGGGAACAATTGGCGAGTTCATCGCCGTTTCTCCAGCGATTGACCCTCCGACGTTCGGACCGGCGTGTCGGGATGCGCTGAGTTCCCTGGAACGCGAGGGGAACGTTATCGTCGGTCTAGGTGAGCTGCCCGGCGGGGGCGGCGTTGCCGCTCGCGTTCTCGGGTTTGACACTTCGTCAGTCCAGGCCGCCCTCAACGTCGTTTGGAGTCGGGCGCGCCAGTCAATGCTCGGCGTCGAATTGCCTCCTCAAAGGAAGATGTAAATATCCCGCGGTTGACGCTCCTGCTATTATTGGTCGGGTTCGAGGCGAGGTAGTGCCGTCGTGAATCGCATGCCGTTTGCTGTCCCCGGAAAGTTCTATCGTGGCAACCTTCACACCCATTCGACGCGGTCTGATGGCACCCGAGCTCCGGCGGAGGTGATCGCGACCTACCGCGACGCCGGATACGACTTTATCGCCTTGACCGATCACTTCATGGACCGTTTCGGCTTTCCCATTGTGGACACGAGGGAGTTTCGGACGTCGACGTTTACGACTCTCATTGGTGCCGAGCTTCACGGACCGCGGATCGAGGTTGGGGAACCGTGGCACATCCTGGCCGTGGGTTTGCCCCTCGATTTCGCTCTACCCGGTCCGGACGAGTCCGGACCGGACATCGCGGCCCGCGCGTCCAAGCTCGGCGCCTTTATCGGCATGGCCCACCCGGCGTGGTATACCCTCACGCTGGCGGATGCCATGTCGCTTGAAGCCTGCGACGCGGTGGAAGTTTTCAACCAGACCGCGGCGGCCGATAACGATCGCGGCGATAGCTGGTACATGAGCGATCTGCTGTCGGCCCGCGGACGCCGCCTATTTGCCTATGCTGCCGACGACGCTCATTTCTTTAAGAGTCGACCGGACGACCGTCGGGCGTGGATCCACGTCAGATCGACCGATCTGACGCCGGAAAGCTTACTCGCGGCGCTAAAGGCTGGGCATTTTTACTCGAGCCAGGGCCCGCGTATCGAGGACGTGCGATTTGACGGTGGGAAGATTCAGATCGAGTGCTCGCCGGCCGAGGGGATCTTTGTCGCGGGACGCGGGCCCATCACTCAGGCGCGGCTGGGGACTGGCCTCACGTCGGCCAGTTTCAGCTTGGACCGGTTCGTCGGATCGTACGGGCGCGTTACAATTATCGACGCTGGCGGAAAGCGCGCCTGGACGAACCCTTTTTGGCTGGACTGATCGGCTGGGTCTTCGTTCGGCACGAAATCTGCGCATCCGTCGGTTCCTGCATCGGCATTTCTTCGTGATCCGCCGATCGAGGGCAGTTTCTCGGATCGGGGACTATTCATGACGACACTCATCGTAATTCCTACCTACAACGAGATCGCAAACCTGCCACCAATGGTGGCAAAGCTCATGGCTAATCCGGATTATTCGCTCTTGATTGTCGACGACAACTCTCCCGACGGCACCGGTCCCGAAGCCGACCGTCTCGCGGAGCAGTACGGCGCGCGGCTGCGGGTGATCCACCGACCGGGAAAGCTGGGCCTCGGCAGTGCCTACGTCGACGGGTTTCGGGTGGCGCTCCAGGGAACCTACGACTTCGTCGTCCAGATGGACGCGGACTTCTCGCACGATCCCGATGACGTTGCCCGACTGGTCGAGGCGGCGCGGAATGCCGACGTCTCAATCGGCTCGCGTTACGTGCGGGGTGGCGGCGCGGACAACTGGCCCTGGCTTCGCTGGTTCATTAGCCGAGGCGGGTCGCTGTACACTCAGCTAATTCTTGGCCTTGGGATCAAGGATACGACCAGCGGTTTCAAGTGCTTTCGCCGCGAGGCGCTTGCGCGCCTCGACTTGAATCGGGTTCGCGCGAAGGGTTTTGGATTTCAGGTCGAGATGAACTGGCGCTGTCATCGGGCCGGCATGCGGCTCGTGGAGGTTCCGATACGCTTCGTCGATCGAAGGCTAGGGCAGTCCAAAATGTCCCGTCACATCTTCCTCGAGGCGATGCTCCTCGTCTGGACGCTTCGTCTCGAAGGTCCTCCGAGACCAGCAAGCTCCGAGATGACCGCGTCGTAGCGCGGTGATGCACCGGATCAAATCCGTTCCCTTGGCGAGAATGATTCGCTTCGGCGTCGTCGGCCTGGTTGGCGTCGGAGTGAATCTCGTGGTCTTGTGGCTGCTGTACGGCCAGCTTCGATTGCCTGGCCAGCTTGCCTCGGCCGTCGCGGTCGAGGTAAGCATCGTCGGCAACTTCGTTGGGAACAACCGCTTCACGTTTGGCGAACGGACGATGTCGATCCTGCGATTCGCCCGCTACAACCTGGCCTCCCTTGGGGGGCTTGTCATAACTTTCGTCACATTTACCCTGCTAACTCAGCACCTGGTTGCACCGTACCTCGCCCAGGTGGTGGGAATTGGGCTGGCAACCGGCTGGAACTTCGCCGCCAGCGTTCTCTGGACCTGGGCAAGTTGACCGTCCGCTAGCACGATCTCGCAGCGAAACGCGGACTACGCCGTAGCGCGACGTTGAAGATAGGTCGAGAACCAGTCCGTCGCGAGCCGCGCGACTTCCTCGAGAGCGCCAGGCTCTTCGAAGAGGTGGGTCG
>CAZBQK010000058.1:0-9660 GCA_964493975.1 uncultured Dehalococcoidales bacterium
AACCTCTTGCGCGATACCCGTCACGAAACCCTGCCCGAGATTGACATCTCCGCTCACGCCGCTTCGATGGGAGCGATCGGGCGCAAGGTCGCTGGCATCGCCGAGCTGGAAGCGGCGCTCGAGGAGGCGCGAGGTCACGATCGGACCAGCGTCGTCGTGATCGACACCGATCCGCTGGCCTCGACCGATGCCGGCGGGCATTGGTGGGATGTCGCGGTGCCGGAAATCTCGGAGCGCAACGAGGTCGAGGCCGCAAGGCGCGGCTATATCGAGGCGCTCGCGCGCCGCAAGTATTGATCAAGCGAGGACGACATGCCTATCCGTATCGGCGCCAACCCCATCGGTCAGCTCCTTGACGAAACCGGCAATGTCATCGCGGCCGGCGACAATCGTGTGGTCCGCGCCAAGACGGCGCGCGAGGTCCAACCGACCTTCGTCCGCCGCGGTGCCGATGACGACGAGCGTCGCTCCGGCCGCTTTTGCCACCTGCATGCATAGCAGTCCGATTGCCCCGGGTCCGGACAGCACCGCGACGTCGCCAGGCGTCACTCCGGCGAGCTCGAGCACGCCGTGGACGCAACAGGCGAGTGGCTCGGTCATCGCCGCGCTCACGTCGTCAATGCTCTCGGGCAGCCGATGGACCTTGATCGCGGGGACGAGCACGTATCGGGCAAAGCCGCCGTTGACGTGAGTCCCGATCGAGCGGCGCTCTGGACACAGGTTGATGTGCCCGGACAGGCAGGCGCGACATTTCCCACAGGTATGGAAATAGGTCTCGGTTGTGACGCGATCGCCGACGGTCAGCCCGCTTACTCCGGCGCCAATCTCGGCAACTCGTCCGGAAACCTCGTGCCCAAGAACGACGGGGGGGACACTTAAGTACTCTCCCCGTTCAATGTGGATGTCCGTTCCGCAAATACCGGTGGCGACCACCTCGACGACGACCTGGCCCGGTCCCGCGACCGGCTCAGGAATGTCCCGAATTTCAAGATTTCCCGCACCGGGGGCGGTTTTCATGAGCGCTTTCACCGATGTCTTCTCCTGCGTGCGTCAACTCGCTTGTCGTGGTTGTTTGAGCATAGCACCCATGAAGCACAGTTGACGTACCAAGTGCCATCGTGATATCCTGCGACCGCCTGGGAGACCGCATGCGGCGCGCGCGGCGGTCGCCGACAACGATTGACGGCGATCCAGGTAAGAATCGCGCGCGACGAACGAGATGATCGGCGACCTCACCCGAATCGCAGTCTGGTATTACCGATACGGGTTTGAGCAGCGCGCCGTGGACGACGCGATCTAACGATCGAACGAAGCCACGGACGCGCCAATGGTCGTCTCGTGGCTCCCCGCAACGCCTTCGACCCAAGTGAACGAGCCAGGGATGACCGGCAGGTCCCCTGGCTCGTTTGTTTTAGCAAGGGAACGAAGGAGAAGAACGTGGCAACCGCGACCGATCAACCTCCGCGACTAGCGACTCTGAGCTCGAGCTCACGACCGTACCGATTAACTCAACGGAGCGCCCGTCCGGAACGAAGCGTCGTCACCGTTGGCGATGTGTCCTTCGGGGACGGACACGTTGTCGTGATGGCCGGACCGTGCGCCGTCGAAAGTAAGGATCAGCTGCTTCGAACGGCTCGCGGAGCTCGGGCAAGCGGCGCCCGAGTGCTGCGCGGCGGGGCGTTCAAACCCCGGTCGTCACCCTACGATTTCCAGGGACTTGGCGTGGCGGCGCTGGAGCTTTTGGCCGAGGCCCGGGACGAGACCGGCCTGCTGATCGTCACCGAGGTGATGGATTCGTCTGACGTCGATATCGTCGCCCGTTATGCCGACATTCTGCAGATCGGGTCCCGCAACATGAGCGCCTTTCGTCTGCTCGAGCGGGTCGCCGAGACCGGGAAGCCCATCCTCCTTAAGCGAGGAATGCAGGCGACAATCCGCGAATGGCTGTTGAGCGCCGAGTACATCCTCGCGAATGGAAACGACCGGGTGCTGCTCTGCGAGCGGGGAATCCGAACGTTCGACTCGGAGTTCACCCGAAACACTCTCGACCTGAACGCCGTCGCCGTCCTTCGAGATGAAACCCACCTGCCGGTCATCGTCGATCCCAGTCACGGCATCGGTCGTGCCGACCTCGTCCCAGTTATGGCCCGCGCGGCACTCGCCATCGGGATCGACGGCTTGATCGTCGAGGTCCACGATGATCCCGCGAGCGCCCTCTGCGATGGGAAGCAATCGCTCGATCTGGAAATGTTCGCCTCGATGATGGCCGACCTGCGCGGATTGGGAGCGTATCTTGGGATGCCTATCGCGTGAGGGAGACCGGGATGCGGTCACCACCGATCCCCCGAGGATCAGGGGGAGAGCACGCAGACCGGGAAATAGTCATCCTGAACGGAGTGAAGGATCGGCCCCAATCGCGATGGACGTTCCTAATTCGAGCCGATCCTTCGCTATCGCTCAGGATGACTCCTCGTGAGCTCCCTCGTCCTTCTGAGCTTCTGTTTCCCTACGGCTTCTCGATCAGCACGTCCTTTTCTTTGCCGTTCGGCATGGGTTCCTCCTGGAGTGCACCCAGCCGCTGGAGCATGGTGCTGATCTTCTGGCCGGTTAGCGCTTCGATGAGCTCGGGTGCCTGAGCGACGATTCTCGTCATGTCGGCCGTCACCCGATTAACACCGGAGCTCCCACCGTCCGATGAAATGACGGTGATCTTGTCCACGTTCGAGAGCGGGGTCGCGATTTTTTCGACCAGGCCTGGAATGCTGGAGATCATCTTGTCGAGAATGGCCGCCTGACCGTACTTCTCGAACGACTCAGCCTTCAGGCGCATCGCGTCGGCTTCGGCCTCACCCTTTGCTCGAATGACGTCGGCTTCGGCGGTCCCGCGGATCCGGATCACCTCGGCGTCGGCCTGGCCTTGCGCCCGAACTGCCTCGGCCTGACCGACGGCTTCGATCATGCGTCGTCCCTTTTCGGCCTCGGCCAGAGTCGTGATCCGAGTCTTGTCTGCCTCGGCCTGCTTCTGGACGGTCGCGGTGAGCTCGCGCTCGCGGCGAATGATTTCGGCGTCCTGGACCTTGATCTGCGCCTCGCGCTGAATGCGCTCGACGCCGACCTGCTCGGCGACTATCTGCTGCTTCTGAATCTGTTCCTGGATGCCATACGACGCGTCAGCCTGGGCTTTCGCCTTCTGAGTATCGGTCTGATAGGCCGCCTTTTTCAGCTCGAGATCCCGCAGGGCCTCAGCCTGGCGGGCCTGGCTCGCGGCTTCGGCCAGAACGCGCTCCTGATCGGCCTGAGCTTTTGCCACGGCAGCCTCACGGGTCGCCACCGCCTGGTTGACCTGGATGTCGCGAAGGGCCTGCGCCGTGGCAACCTCGGCGTCGCGCCGGATCCGGGCCACATCGGGGCGCCCCATGTTCTCGATATACTGGTTCTTGTCCTTCACCTCGCGGATCGTGAAGCTAATGACTTCGAGACCCATCTTGGAGAGGTCTTCCGAACAGGTCATGCGCATCTTCTCGCCGACCATCTCCGGCTGCTTCACAATCTCCTCGACGGTTAGCTGGCCGACGATTCCTCGGAGATGACCTGACATAACTAAGCGAATCATTTCCTGTCGATCGTCGGTGGACTTTGTAAGGAACTGCTCGGCGGCAGTTCGAATGCTGGTCGCGTCGGACCGAACTTTAATCTGAGCCACGGCTTCGACGTTGACCGCGACGCCCTGACTCGTGTACAGATCCTGCTGAGGGGCGACGTCAAACGACATCAGCTCGAGGCTAAGGTCGCGAGCCGATTGGAAGACCGGTAGGATGAGCGCGCCCCCGCCGTTGACGACGCGGGTACCGCCCCAGCCGTAGACGATCAGCGCCTGGTTTGGACCAACCTTCCGAAAGGTACTTGCCGCCGCACTAAGCAGCAACACGAACGCCAGCGCTCCCACGAGCGCGATGACTAACGTTGGTATCATCTCTACTCCAACCCCTTCAATACCGAACTGCATTAATGTGATCCCGCCGGTCGTTCGTCTGTCCGTCTGACCGGCGCTGGCCGATGACCGACAAAATCAGCCCAGAGCTGAACCGTCGCAATTCCATTCGCGTACGAGACTATGACGACATCCTCTCCGGCTCTTATAGCTTTGCCATCGATTGATCTCGCGCCGTCGCTCCGCCGCACCCCGTTCCGGGTGTACATAACTTCGCCGACGTGACCGGGCCCAATCGCCGAGCTAACCCGACCGACCGTGCCGTCGATTGGTTCGTCCACGAGAAGGGTCTGGCCGCGTACGAGAAAACGCGCGATGAAAAGGAAGGCGAACCAACCGGCCACGAGTCCCGCCACGCCAGCGAGAATCAGCGCCAGTAAGGCTCCAACTCCCGCCTGAGCGACCAGGCCGACGGCGCCAAAAGCGATTAGAAAAGCGAAGATCGACGTGAGATTCACCGGGGACACGGCAGAATCGGAGGCGTGACTGCCGTAATGGTGAGGGACGTGCGGAGCGTGGGGGAGATGAAACGGTCCGTGATGGCCGAAGCCGAACACAAAATTCAGGATCGTCGCCGCGGCGCCAAATCCAAAGCTGAGCGTAAAGAGACCGGTCAGGAAACCAGAGTCCATCGTTTTTCACCCGCCTCTCACAACGTATGCTACTGCGAAAGGACACGGTTTACAATATATTTGACTAAACTCCGGACTATCGGCCAGCCTCAGCCGAGGACGTTGGCGAGGCAGGTCTTTGTCGAACACCCACGGTATATGAGGTTCACCGAAGGCAACGATCTACGCCAGTAACTACGCAGAATAAAAGTTCTGCGTAGTTACTGGCTACATCCAACGTCTCCGGCGTCGGCGTGGGTCTGGGACAGGTAAGAAGCGTCAAACCGGTAGGTAAGGCGAAGTCGGGGCGAGATCACTACACAGAACCACTGATTCTCCCTCAACCACCAACCTACAAACAGAGAATCGACCCACGTCGACCAGCAGAGGCGGCTCACTCGTGTGAGGTGAGGCTTGGCCTGCCTTCGGGTGGCGGGGGGACCGACCGGCTAAAGCCTCGACTCCCCGGAGGCGTATTCGCGAAGTCGATCCTACCCTCCGGGGAGTCGAGGCTTTAGCCGGTCGGTCTCGTTTGAGGCGAGGAGGAAGTTCGCGAGTTCGAACTCAGGCACATCAAGCGACGGACGACGGGAGACGAACGCACGCGTGCCACAGCAAAGAGAACGCGAGCGGTTCCCGAACCGCTCGCGTTCTCTTTTGGCCCCTGTCAGCAGCCGCGCCCCGATTAGCTCACTCGAAGTCGTAGTCCAGCGTAAACTTTGCCGACGGCTGACCGTGTTCGCCGACGAAGCCTCCCTGACCGCGGAGACCACGCAAGTCCCCGGTCCCGGAGCCTGGTACAACGGACCAGGTCGCCTTTGCCGTGCCGTTTTCGTAGACCCCATCGTGTTGGAGAACCAGACTGCCGGATCGGTCGCCGATTCGGCCCACGATGAGCTCCATCCCGATAAAGGGAACACCCCCGCTCTCGGGGTAAAACATCAGGTACTCCAGCGTTCCCTCCCCTTCGATGTCCCCGTGATATACGTTAGTCACACTGGCCCGGACGAGCTTTCGCCCTCCATCGCTCTCGGCGTACGGTTTCTCGTCCCACGACTTTCCTTCAAACGTCCCCGTGGCGTGTGTGCTCAAGGTTTCTGCCTCCGTAGCGTCATCGCGGCCCTGCTACCGCATGGCGCTACCATAAGACGTACAAATGTTCTAGTCAAGAGGAGAAAGAAGGGGCTGGTTTTACGGAACCAGTGTTTCTGTGCAGTTAGGCAGGCGAAGGCTCGGTGCGGTATAGTGGACGGGGTGACGAAAGGACGCAAACGAGAGTGACCGAGCTCCTTGAATCTGACCTACTCCAGGATCCATTCCGCCAGTTCGAGCGGTGGTTCGCTGACGCCGTGGCGGCGAACATAGCCGCCCCCGAGGCGATGACCCTTGCCACGGCCTCGCCGGAGGGAGTTCCGTCGGCTCGCATGGTCCTCCTGAAAGGCGTCGACGACGGCGGCTTCACCTTCTTTACGAACTATGAAAGCCAAAAAGGCCAGGAATTAGCCACGAATCGCCACGCCGCGCTGGTGTTCTATTGGCCCGAGCTCCATCGGCAGGTACGGATCGTCGGCACCGTTGCGACAACTACTCGCGAGGAGTCCGAACGCTACTTCGCCTCCCGCCCTCCGGGCAGCCAAATCGCCGCGTGGGCGTCGCACCAGAGCCAGGTCCTGAGCAGCCGGGCCGAGCTCGACCGGCGAGTCGCCGACCTCGAGGCCGCCTATACCGGCAAACCGATTCCAACTCCCCCTTACTGGGGCGGTTTTCGCGTCACCCCGGAGACGATCGAGTTCTGGCAGGGCCGTCCCAGCCGCCTCCACGACCGGTTTCGTTACAGTCGCCTCCCCGACGGAACCTGGAAGATCGACCGTCTATCGCCATAACCAGCAACGTTGACGTAGAATCTCGAATCCAGGAAAGGTATAATTACGTCAAGGGACGATTATCGTTCCACCTATTCGTGTCAATGGAGACACGACCTTATGTCAACTATTCCTACTCTTTCCGAAAGTGACATCCGTAACCGCGTCGGCGATCAGACCTTCCAGCGAGGCGTCGGCTACTTCCGCAACGAGGCCATTACCAGTCCCCGCCGCGAAGGATCGACGATCAAGGCGCGTTGCTGGGGGACGGCCGACGAACCTTACCGCGTTGCCGTGTCCTTCGCGGACGGCCAGATCGACCACGCCGAATGCTCGTGTCCGGTCGGTCATGGCGGCTTCTGCAAGCACGTCGCGGCGTTGCTCCTCGCCTGGCAGGCGCATCCAGCCGACTTTGTCGAAGTCGAGGAGCTAGGCGCTGCCCTCGAGCGACGGACAAAGCCCGAGCTGATCGCGCTCCTCGATCAAATGCTGCGCCGCGATCCCGACCTCGAAACGCTGCTCGAATTGCCGTTGCCAAGAAAGCACCGGTTGGCCCCACCGGCGGATCGCGACGCGTTTCGACGACAGGCCGCGGCGGTGTTCCATCGCCACCCACCGGGTGAATGGGGTGTCGAAGGGGTGATTGCCGACGAGCTGCTGATTGTGGGCGAGCTCGGCGACGGTTTCGCCGCGCGCGACGACATTTCCAGCGCGGCCGCTGTGTTCGAATCGCTCGCCCTCGAAGTCATCGCGAACTACGAAGACTACCCCTACGATGAGGGTGAGCTGAGCGGCGTTATCGACGACAGCGTTGAATCATTAGCCGGCCTCCTCGATCGTCCCGATGCCAGCCCGGAGGATCGGCGGAGCGTCCTGGAGTCTCTCGTCGCGATCTATCGCGCGAACCTGGAAGACGCAGCCGACTTCGAGATTGGCGGCAGTAGCGCGATCGACGTCGTGGTGCGAAAGGCCACGCCGGCCGAGCGATCGGTCGTCGCCGGCTGGATTCGGTCGGCCATCGCGGAGACCGATAACAACGGTGACCAGGACTCATCGTTCGCCGACGATTACGGCGACGTCCTGTACGACCTCGAGAAGGACACCTACGACGACGAGACGTTTCTGGCGGCAAGTCGGGAACGCGGTCGCGTTGCCGATCTGGTCGATCGTCTCTTGCTGCTGAACCGGGTCGACGAAGCGGTGATGGCCGCGAAATCGTCGGCAAACGGTCGCCTGCCGGAGGTGCTCGATCGATTTGTCGGTCGCGGGCACGCCGACCTGGCCGAGGATTTGGCGCGACAACGCACGTCGGCGTCGCCGGATCCAGCCATTTTAACCTGGCAGAAGCAGCGGTACGCCCAAAAAGGCGATCAAGCCGGCGCGTTGAGCGCCGCCGAGCAAGTCTTCCGGATTCAACCGAGCTTGACCCTATACGCCGAGATTCGGGGATACGCGGAGCAGCTGGGTCGCTGGGAAGCCGTCCGCGACGGGTTGCGCTCCAGACTTCGGGATTCCCATAACCACGACCTGCTGGTCGAGGCCTACCTTGACGACGACGATATCAGAATGGCAGTTGCCGAAGTCCTGCACCGCTCGGACGCACCGGACTCCCAGATGACCAATCCCCCGCTTGGCGGCACGGCCCTCAAGGTCGCGGCGGCCGCCGAGTCGACTCAGCCGCTGGACGCGATTGAGATCTACGCCCGATACGCGGAGCAATTGATCGAGCATCGAGGCCGGGGGAGCTATCAGGCCGCGTGCACGACGTTGCGCAACGTCAAACGGCTCTACCATCGTCTCGGCGAGACCTCGATGTGGCACGATTTCGTCGCTAACCTCCGCGCTCGCCACCGAAAGCTCCGTGCTCTCCAGGAGGAGCTGAGCGCGGCCGACTTATAAGAATCCAACCGATAGCCGACGCGCGGTCGCCTATGTTAGAGTAGCGCCCACCGAACCTTGGAGGGCAGACAATGGCGACCGCGCGTCGGATCGAGTTTGGCTACAATCCGCCCACTGGCGACCGACTACTGGAGAAGGTGGAACCCCGCACTTTCGTCCGCGACCTGCAGCACGTGCTCGACGTTGCCTCCCAAACCTTTTCGTCCATCTGGATCTCCGACCATCACATGACGGCCGACCGCTTTCGCCTGGAATGCTGGACTCAGCTGACCTGGGTCGCCGCGCGTTTCCCGGGTCCGATGCTCGGTACGATTGTTATGTCCAACTCGTATCGCCATCCACCGTTCCTCGCGAAGATGGCGGCGAGCCTTCAGCACTTCAGTCACGGGCGATTCATTCTGGGTTATGGCGCGGGCTGGTCGGAAGAGGAGTATCACGCCTACGGCTACGAATTTCCGTCGCCAAAGGTACGCATCGCGCAAATGGTCGAGGGAATCCAGGCCATTCGGGCCCTCTGGACCCAGTCACCGGCGACGTTCAAAGGAACGTTCTACCAGGTCAAGGACGCCTACTGCGAGCCCCGGCCCGACCCGATCCCGCCGATTCTCATCGGCGGAGACGGCGAGAAGTATCTGCTCCGCGCGGTTGCCGAGCACGGCGATTGGTGGCTGCCCTACAGTCGCCGATTGGACGTCCTTCAGCACAAGATCGAGGTCCTGAATCAGTACTGTCGGGACGTTGGCCGGGACCCCGCGAGCATTCGGAAAACCTACACTCTGACGGTCTACCTCTCGCGCGATCGGGCGGCCGCCGAGCGGCAAGCCGGCGCGGCTCTCGAGCGGGAGAATCCCGCGTTCGCCGGAGATCCGGCCGGCCTGATCGATCACCTGCGAGCTCTCGCCGACCTCGGCTTCGACCTCTTCCAGCTCGTCTTCCCGAACTTCCCCGAGACCGACGACATGAAGCTATTCGCTGACGAGGTATTACCAGCGTTTCGCTAGGAAAACTTTCACCGCAGAGACGCAGAGAACGCAGAGGGAGAGGACGGTGGTTTGCTCGATATTGGAAGTTCCGTAATCCTCAAACTCACGGATCCCCTCTGCGTTCTCTGCGTCTCCGCGGTGAACGCGTTTAGTAGATTACGGCAGCCGCAGCTCGGTTCCGAGGTTGAGCGATTCGGCGTCTTTGATCTTGGCCTGGTTCGCCTCGAGAATCCGCTCCCACATGGTTTCGTCGCCGTACTCCCGCCGGGCAATGGTGCGGAGGGTGTCGCCTGGTCCAACGCGGATGGTTTTGC
>CAZBQK010000058.1:9670-16941 GCA_964493975.1 uncultured Dehalococcoidales bacterium
CAATCGCTGTAGAATGCCCATCGTGCCACCTCCATACACTTAGGCGGTCGAGATCCCCTTTTCGACAACGGGGAGATCCTGACCGCAGACCGTACACCACCGCCGCTTGATCGCCGTTCCGTGCATCTCGACGTCGACGTGCGGATGAGTGCACTGGGCGGTACCGGTCGACGGAAGGCTCCGGATCGGTTGAGCTTTTTGCCACGGTAAATGAAGTTTCACGGCGGCCTCCTAGATCGATATTAGAGGCTATACGTTGTATCCAAAGCAGAGGATACGCCCGATTCATAGATTGTCAATAGTATTGTCGGGGTTTCTGGGTAGTGACTTTGTTAGGTGATATAGTTCATTTTGACTATTCCGAATCAAACGAGGCTCTCGATGCGTCGCTCCCCCCTCATCGTCGTGTACTTGACGGTATTCCTCGATCTCATGGGATTCGGGATCATACTCCCAATTCTGCCGTTTTACGCGGAACATTTTGGCGCGACCGGAGTGTGGGTCGGCGCGATTCTCACGGCCTACTCCGCCGCCCAGTTTGTCAGTGCGCTCTTTCTAGGACGTCTGAGCGACCGGATCGGCCGGCGACCGGTCCTTCTGGCCAGCCTGTTCGGCTCGGCCGTTTCGATGGCCCTGACCGGACTCGCGGGTGGCCTGATCTTTCTGGTCTTGAGCCGTCTTCTCGCCGGTGGGTTCGGCGGGAGCATCACGACCGCCCAGGCTTGCATCGCCGACGTGACGACTCCCAAAGACCGCACGAAGTACATGGGCATACTCGGCGCGTCGATCGGGATGGGATTCATCTTCGGTCCCGCCATCGGGGGAGCGCTGAGTGGTTACGGGTTCGCGACCGCCGCATTTGTCGCCGCCGGACTTGCCGCCGCTAACTTTATTTTCGGCGTCTTCGTCCTACCGGAGACCCGCCCCGTGGTGCTTGTGCGCTCGGAGCGCGCCAGGCTCACGGTCTCCAATCTCGCCAAAGCGTTGAGCTATCCAACGGTTGGGCGGATCTTGATCTCAACTTTTCTCGCCACCTTCGCGTTTGTTGGGATGGAGACGACCTTTGCCCTCTTTGGCCAAAGCCGGTTTGGCCTCGACGCCGGGGGTCTTGGTCTGATCTTCGCCTTCGTGGGGATCGTCGTCGCCATTGTCCAGGGCGGCCTTATCGGCCGGCTCAACACGCGCTTTGGCGAGCGACGGCTGGCCATTGGCGGCGCGATGATCATGGCCGGGGCACTCCTTGCTATTCCGCTCGTGCCAACCCTGACGATGGCCATGGTTGTTTTGTCGGCGTTGGCGGTGGGTCAAGGTCTATTGACCCCCACGCTGTCCAGTCTCCTCTCCCTCGAGGCCAACGCTGCCGAACAGGGAGGAACCCTCGGCTTAGGTCAGTCGCTCGCCGCCGCGGCGCGAGCAATCGGGCCGCTCACCGCCGGCTGGCTCTTCGATCGCGGAATTGCCATTCCGTACATTCTTGGCGCGGGACTACTCGCGGTGACGTGCTGGCTCATCGTCGGAATGAAGGTCACCCGACCGGCAAGTCCGATCGAAGTCAGGGGAATGGTGTAGGCGGGTGGAATCGCACGAGCTCCTGTTGCTTGGCCTGCTCGATCGAGAGAGCATGCATGGCTATCGCCTTCACGAGTTTCTGGAGCATCGTTTGCCGTTCGTCTCCGACCTGAAGCGGGCGACTGCCTACCGTCTCCTGGAGCAGCTCCTGGCGCGAGACCTCGTGAAGCGGGAAGCGGAGCGGGAGGGGCGTCGTCCGGAACGGCAGGTCTACCGGCTAACTCGGTTAGGTCAGGAGCGATTCGCAACGCTGCTAAGGGAGCAGCTGGGGTTTGCCGACCGAGTCGTCTACGCCGGCAACATCGCCATCCTGTTCTCCGATCGGATTCCACCTGACGAACGCCGCACCCTGCTCGAGCGACGCCGTGGCGCCGTCGCCAAATTGCTCGCTGAGATTCAAAAGGCGATCGACGCCCACGGTCCCGGAACGCCATCCCGCCTCGCCCTGGAGCACGACCTCGTCCACCTCGACGCCGAAATTGACTGGCTAGATCGGGTCAGCGGAGAGAATTTATAGCGGCATCTGATCGCCACCTCATCGCCTAGCCTCCCCCCGCCAGCATCCGCAACAGTGCCCCGATTCCAAGTCCCGCCAGCGCTCCCACCGACGTTATGACAAGAAATTCGACCGCGTTGTAGATTGCCCCGCGATAGGTGTAGCGGGCTTTGACCGCGCCAAGTAGCAGCGACGTCACCACGGTCAGACCGTAAGCCCAGATCTGAGCTCCAGGAAGATCCAGCAAAAAAGGAAGGATCGGGACGAGCGCTCCGAGCATAAAGGATCCACCGACCAGGATGCCCTGCACCGCTGGCGGCAAGCCCTCGGTGTCCTCGACCACGCCTAGCTCGTCGCGAATCATCGCGCCAAGCCATCGCTCCTGATCGGCAGTCAGATGGCGAACGAGACGATCGAGGAGAGCGCCCCGGACCCCCTTCTGGTAGTAAATCCGGCGAAGCTCGGCCTTTTCTTCGTCCGGCTCATTCGCGATCTCAAAGCGTTCGACGGCGATTTGATGCTGTAGGATGGCGCGTTCCGTTCTTGCCGAAAGGTAGCCGCCCAGGCCCATCGAGATTCCCCCGGCCAGCAGCTCCCCAAGCGCGATGATGACGAGCTGCGGATGAGCAAGCCCGCTGACCGCGAGAACGAATACGAGGGTTGTCACCAGCCCATCACTCAGGCCAAAGACTACCTCGCGGAGCCAGCGCCCTCCGTGTTGGTGAAGTTCGTCGCCGGTGACCATGGCACTCCTTCGAAACATGATCGGATCCTTTGAGGATGCCATGCCCGGAATGGCAACGCAAACCCGGGTCCGGACTTCCCGAGCGACCGATCCGCAAAATCCCAAAGTCCGATCGTTTACTTGACGGTGAGGCTGGTAACGCCCTTTGCTGACGACACGATCGGTCGAAATGACGGTTGACTCGCCTCCCATTTCGGCTAGACTCGCCTGGACGAGGTTGTGATCGACTTGATACTGTCTTCCGAGCTGGCGTGGCAATACACGCCCTATGCTCTACCACTCCTCGGAGCGACTCTCCTCAATCTGGCGTTAGGAGTCGTTGCACTGAGTCGCCGGAGGGTCGCCGGCGCCCCGGCCTTCGCCGTTCTCGTCGCGGCGGGGGCGGTCTGGTCTCTATCCTACGCCCTCCAGCTCGGGGGACTGGACGAGCCGACCCAGATCCTCTTTGGTAATCTCGAGTACCTCGGCATCGTGTGGGTTCCCGTAGCGACACTCGTCTTCGCGCTGACCTACACCGGTCGCGGCCAATGGATCAAACCGCCCGTCCTGGGTATCCTAGCCATCGAGCCCGTTTTAACAATCATTCTTCTTTGGACGATGCCAACCCACGGACTGGTTCGAGCCGCTGTGATCCTGGACCGTTCGGGACCGTTGCCAATGCTGATCATTACGCGGGGGCCCTGGTTTTGGGTTCACACCACGTATAGCTACGGAACGCTCCTCCTCGCGTCGGCCATTCTTGTCGACGCCTCGCTTCGGTCCCAGCAGCTCTACCGACAACAAGCCGGTGCTCTTCTCATCGGAGTGCTCGTCCCATTGGCGACGAACGCCATCTACCTCGCCCACTTGAGCCCGTTTCGCGGGCTCGACCTGACCCCCTACGCGTTTACGATCACTGGAGTTGCCCTGGCGTGGGCATTGTTTCGAGGCCGACTGCTCGATCTGGTCGTGGGATTTCCGTTGGTGGCCGGTGCGGTGATCGTCGACCGGATTCCCGATGGAATTATTCTTGTCGACGGACATGGCACGATCGTCGAAATCAACCCGGTAGCGTGTCGGATTATCGGGCGCTCGGCAAAAGCCCTGATTGGCCGGCCAGTTCGGGATATCTTGCCCGATTGGGGAAACTGGCGGGCGCTGACCGTGGACAACGACCTGACGGTGCAGACGGAATTGCGACGGGGTGACGGGCCGGATCGGCAGGACTACGATGTCGTTATCTCGGGGCAACGGACCGGGTCCGGTCGACGAGCTGGCTGGATTCTCGTCTTACGTGACGTCACCGATCGAGTCCGCGCCGAGGAGGCCATCCGCCAGCTGCGCGAGGCCGAGGTAGCCCGGCGGGTCGAAGCAGCACGCCTAGAAGGCGTCCTTCTAACCGTCCGCGAAACCGCCCATCAGCTCAACAACGCGTTGGCGGAGGCGAGCGGTTTCACTGAGCTCGCCCTCCTTCAATCGGATCCGACCAGTCGGACTCACGACTTGCTCCATGGCGCGAGCGAGGGGATCGAATCCGCGATCTCCTACGTCCGGAACCTCCAGCGGGTTAGTCGTGTCGCGACCAAACCCACCCCAGTTGGACCGTCGCTCGATCTCGAGCGCTCGGTTGACGACGCGAGCACGTCGATTCCCAACGTGGTTTAGTTTCGACAACGTCCACTCAGACCCACCTCACCCTCAACCGGACCCGGTCTTGCTCCCGGATACTACACGGAGTAACCTGAGTCCACTGACACTCGTTCGGGGAGGGGGTGGCAGCGTTGCCAGGCCTCGCAGGTCGGATCGTGCTCATTACCGGGGCGCCGGCCGGCATT
The DNA here is from genome assembly GCA_964493975.1 of uncultured Dehalococcoidales bacterium. GTDB lineage: Bacteria > Chloroflexota > UBA6077 > FW602-bin22 > CADDYW01 > CAZBQK01. The sequence continues at coordinate 14,295 of CAZBQK010000058.1, forward strand.
GGTCCGCTGCTTGGCAGTCGGCTGGCCATGGACGGTGCCTGGATCGGGGTGAATTTTCGCCGCGACCTCGAGGGCGCGAAGCAGCTGGTCGACGCCATTCGATGCGACGGTGGACGGGCCATGCTCGTCCCGGGCGATTCCGCGGATCCAGCCGGGGCCTGGTCCATCCTCGAACGTGTCGATCTCCAGTGGGGACCGCCTGACGTGGTCGTGGAACAAAGCGGCAGCGAGGACCGCCCAGGTGCGCACCTCTGGCCGCCGATCGATCGACCCAACGCCGCGTTCGAGCTGGTCCGGGCGGCGTTGCCAATCCTGCAGAGGAATCCGAATGCCAGGATTGGGCTGATCGGACCGTCGACCACGAGGTTCACCGAGATGACCGTCCACGCGGTGGCAGCACTCGATCTTCCCCGGGCGGCCACATTCTTCGCGGTTCATTCCGCCGACGCTCCGAGCAACCTTGCGGACGCGGTCTGGAAGTGGATGTGCTCCGACGCGACTCGGAGGACACCGGCGAATCAAGGGTAAATTGGCATCACGATTTCGAATCACGGAGGACGACGTGGGCGACAACCTGACGACAAAGATCCTACGCGACCACCTCGTGGAAGGTCGACTGATCCCCGGCGAAGACGTGATGCTCCGGGTGGACCAGACGCTTCTTCAGGATGCGACCGGCACGATGGCCTGTCTTCAATATGAAGAGCTGGGCCGGGACCGGATTCGGGTTCCGCTCGCGGTGCAGTACGTCGACCACAACATCCTCCAGATCGACTTCAAGAATCCGGACGATCATCGGTTCCTCCAATACTTCGCGGCGAAGTACGGCATCCTCTACTCGCGGCCGGGGAACGGCATCTGTCACTACGTCCACGTCGAGCGGTTCGCCCGGCCGGGACAGGTCCTGGTAGGGGCCGACAGCCACACGACGACGTCCGGTGCGCTCGGGATGATCGCGATTGGGGCCGGTGGTCTCGACGTCGCGGTCTGTATGGCCGGAGAGCCCTTCGAGATCATCGCCCCGGCCGTGGTTGGGGTCGAGCTTCGAGGAAACCTCCCACCGTGGGTGCAGGCGAAAGACGTGATCCTCGAGCTGCTCCGTCGTCGCGGCGTGCGTCGGGGACTGAACCGTATCTTTGAGTTCTACGGGGACGGAGCTGCAACGCTCGGCGTTACCCAACGGGCCTCGATCTGTAACATGTGCGCCGAATTAGGAGCGACGACCGGGATCTTCCCAGCAGATGAGCGAGTCCGTGAATGGCTCGACTACCAGAAACGAGGCGACGGCTGGACACCCCTGGTTGCCGACCAAGACGCCCGCTATGACGAGTACGAGCGGATCGATCTCGACCAGCTCGAGCCGCTGATCGCCAAGCCGACGAGTCCGGGCAACGTGGTTCCGGTCCGAGAGGTGGCCGGCCTGAAGGTCGCTCAGGTCTGCGTCGGTTCGTCGGTCAACTCGGGGTACGAGGACCTTGCGATCGTCGCCGCGATCCTGCGCGGTAGCATCGTGCATCCCGACCTCGTCCTAACGGTGACACCTGGATCGAGGCAGATTCTCGACGTGATCGCCTCGAGTGGCGTGTACCGGGATCTCATCTTTGCGGGCGCGCGCATGCTCGAACCCGCGTGTGGCCCCTGCGTGGGAATGGGCCAGGCGCCCCCTTCCGGCTCGGTGTCAGTCCGAACTTTCAACCGAAATTTCCCCGGACGTTCCGGTACGGTGAACGACCAGGTGTATCTGTGCAGTCCCGCGGTCGCCGCGGCGACCGCGCTTCGAGGAGTCATCACCGATCCTCGCGATCTCGGCTCGCCACCCCCGATCACGACACCGCCGGGAAACGCCGCGGCGGACGACCGTCAGATCCTGGCTCCGGCTCCGCCCCAAAATGCAGCAAGCCTCACAATTCCGCGCGGGCCAAACATTCAGCCTCCACCGCCCCAAAAGCCGCTGCCGCGAGACCTCGTCGGACGAGTGCTAATTGTCGTCGGAGATGACATCTCGACGGGCGACCTGTCCCCGGACGGCGCCGAAGTCATGGCCTATCGGTCGAATATCAAGGCGATGGCCGGATTCGTCTTTCGGAGAATCGCGCCCGAGTTTGCAAGCCGGGCCCGGGAATGGGGAGGAGGATTCATTGTCGCCGGTCAAAACTACGGGCAGGGCTCGAGCCGCGAGCAAGCGGCGATGGCGCCGAAGGAGCTGGGCGTCACGGCCATCTTCGCCCGCAGCTACGCTCGGATCCACCGTCGGAACCTGGTCGCCCAGGGAATTGTCCCACTGACGCTGGTCGACGAAAAGGACTACCGCGATGCCCGTGAAGGCAACACCTGGGAGCTTCCCCGGATTCGGGAAGCACTGGAGCGGGGCGATCCCGAGATTCAGGTTGTCGTTCGCGAGACCGGAGCGACGTTCAAAGTATCGTGCGACGTCTCGGCACGCGAGCGGGCAGTTCTCGTCAGCGGCGGACTCTTAGCTCACCTGCGCGACGGCGGCGCGCCCATGAGCACAAGCCTCGGCCACAGCGACCAGGTCGACCAGGGCTCCCCCTGGACGAACCCGGTGCAGACGGAGATCGTGAAGTGATGAGTGTGGCCCCGGTCTAGGTCGTGGCCTCGATTTGTCTCGCACTGATGACCACGGCAG
>CAZBQK010000059.1:0-16894 GCA_964493975.1 uncultured Dehalococcoidales bacterium
GGGAAGGTGGGATGAATGGGTTGAGTTACGCACAACCGCTCTGGCAAGGCGAGCGCTTGGCGGGACAAGCTGCTTCGGGGCCATAACCGCCTCTCCCAACCACTTTCTTGCTAATCGGCTCGGAGACTTTGCAGAAATGGCAGGATCTGGGTAATGGCGCGAGCTCGGTGGCTGATCGCGTCCTTTTCGTCTTGGGTCAGTTCCGCCAGCGTTCGACATTCGCAGTACGGAATGAAAATGGGATCGTAGCCGAAACCGCCGGAGCCGCGAGCGGCCGGCGCGATTCGCCCTTCGAGGACGCCGATCGACTCGGCGACCACCGCCGCCTCCTCGGCGATCGCGATGCTGCATACGAATCGAGCTCGACGAGTAGGGCTGTCTATCTCTTCCAGTCGACTTAAGACGAGTCGTCGGCGCTCGGCATCATCCGCGGAAGGGCCGGCGAATCGTACCGAATAGACCCCGGGCCAATTGCCAAGGTCCGTCAGCTCGATTCCCGAATCGTCGGCAAGCGCTAACGTCCCCGAGGCCCTCGAAAACTCCACCGCCTTCAGGCGCGCGTTCTCGCCGTACGTGTCGCCGGTCTCGGCAACATCCAGATGTATCCCCAAGGCGCTGGGCGCGACGAGCTCGACGTCGGCCCCTCGGAGAAGCCGACGAAACTCGCGAAGCTTCCCTGGGTTATTTGTCGCTACAAGCAGCGTCCTTCGCATGCGTCCCCACCTCCGAGCTCAGGTACAGTATAGCGCTGGTTCGCTCGCGAGGGTATCACTTCGGATTGCACCCGTCGGCCGAGCATACTCGTCGGGGAAGTACAGGCTGATGACCTGTACTGCATTCTTAGTAGGAGGGACCTGCTCCAACGACTTGAGTATCTGTCCGATACTACGCGTACGCCCACGACGTGCCTAACCGGAGAATGCTGGATGGATCGTATACCACTATTGTCTGATTATATAACAACGTGTAATGAATGTCGGACGTTCGGCTGGTTTCAACGCAGACGTTACGAGATGGTGGAGGCCATTAGCTGCCGGCAGTCGCGCCTTTCCGGCCGCGTGTGTGCATCGAGACCGTGATCGAGGGGCGGAGCATGACGTCCAAACGTCTAACCAATTAGCCATTAACCAATGTGGTATGATCGAGCCCAGGCCTCCTGGCCTCCGTCTGAACCTCCGGAACACTTGAGGTACTCAATGAGTGATAAGGCGACGCCGTCCACCGCGGCCGAGAAGGCCATGTTGGAGGTCGATCCCCGGGAAGCCGCGGACCATCTATTCGCGTCGTCGACGCTGGTTGACCTGTTGGTTTTGTTGTGCTCCGATCCAGGCCGACGTTACTACGTCAACGAGCTGATTCGCCAAACCGGGCGCTTTCCTCGATCGATTCAGCTCGCATTGGCGAAAATGGAGACCGCCGGGGTCGTGCGAAGCGAGCGTGAGGCGAACGTCCGATACTATCAAGTTGCTTCCGACCACCCATTCTTTCCGGAGCTTTCCTCGATGTGCGTGAAGCTCGCCGACGTGACCTTTGTCCTCCGTCGGGCAGTCGGTGGTCTCGAAGGGGTGCGAGCTGCCTTCATTCGACCGGATGAACCCGACTCGACGGACCTGGATTTGGTGGTCGTCGGCGAAGAAAGGGCGCGATTGGCGCTCGATTTGGCCCTGTCGACCGTATCAACCAGGGTCGGTCGGAAAGTCCACGGTGAGTTTATCGCGACCGAAGAGTGGATTCGTCAAGCGCGTCGCGAGCGTTCGTTTGTCCGATGGTTGCTCGAGGAACCGAAGCGATACGTCGTAGGCGGCGACTCCGACCTGCCCGATCGATAGACCTCGCCTGCAGCGTTCTCCCCCACGGCCGGTATTATCCGTTTCACTTAACCTATACGCCCTCTCAACCTAGTCGCAACGCAGATGGTGCATCATCTCCTGGTAAGCGGAAAATGCCGCCAGGTACCGGCCGGCACTCGCCGCTTTGTTTACCGTGCGTGCGAGACGACACTCGACGTCGCGCGGTCGTTGACGACTGGAGACGGTCTTGGCATCATCGGTGGAATCGGTCAGCGAGCGACCATCTGGTCGTGTCGTTGCCGCCGAGCTCCATTCGGTCGTTCAGGGGATCACCGCGGGCCTAAGTCTGGACGACGCTCTAGCCAGGGTTTTGCGCGCGGTGGAGAAGTTGGTGGGCGCGTCGTCGGCTAGCATCTTGTTAGTCGAGTCGGACGGTAGCATCAACCCTCGTCGCTTTACGACGAGCACGACCGGCGAGCCGCATTGGGACGATCACACCCGAGTCCGCCCGGACGGAATTACCCGGACGGTCCTCGACACCGGCCAGGTTATTGCCATCGACGATACCCTCGGAGACCCCCGAACTCGCGACGTCGCGCGACCCGAGCGACCGTCGATCGCGGCGCTGCCCATGCGCTACGACGAACGCGATGTCGGCGTTCTGTACACGAACTGGCGCGAACCGTACAACATCCGCGCAGACGACCTCGAGTGTCTGGCAACGCTCGCGACATACGGTGCGATCGCGATCGAGAACGCGCGGTTGCACGCCCAAGAGCGGGAGACCCGTCGTGACGCGGAGGAAGCGCATCAAAGGCTGCAACGGTTCCTCGCCATGGTCGCACACGATCTCGAAGGGCCGCTAACGATGGTTGTCGCCTACGGTGAACTGCTCCGATCGAGCAACGGGGACGACGCCCAGGAAGTCGCCCAACGGGTCATTCCGGGAATCGAGAGGGCGGCGCGACGGATCCAACGCCTCGTCAACGACCTCCTGTTTGTTTCCCAAATGGGAAGTCAGCGTCTTTCAATTGTGCCGTCGACCATGGACCTCGTCAGCGTGCTCCACTCCGTCATTGGCCAACAACAAACGATGACCACGTCTCATCGCCTCGTTCTCGATGCCCCGGCCCGACTCGAGGGGGAATGGGACCGAGAAAAGATCTCAAACGTATTCATCAATCTGTTGTCGAACGCGGTGAAGTTTTCCCCCGACGGTGGTGATATCCGGATAACCGTTGATTTCTCGTCGGACAGCGTGACGGTAAAAGTTGTCGACTCGGGTCTTGGGATCGATCCCGATCAGATTCCACGACTCTTCCAGCCCTTTTCCCGGCTTGACCTCGAGCCGACAACGAAAGGGGCGGGCCTCGGTCTTTACATTGCGAAAGCAATCGTCGAACTACACGGCGGCCGGATTTGGGTCAAGAGCGAAGCCGGTCGGGGCAGTGTCTTCTCGGTTGTTCTACCCCGGTGGCGTCCGTATCCGCGCGATCGGTCCTAGCCTCGCATTTTAGTTGGCGGACTTCGCAGCACGCATTCGGTACTTTTCAAGGTACGCGAAGACGGCCTGGGTCTCGACCATCGCGACGAACGATGACGTGACGAGAGCGAGGAGAAGGGCAATCGGAATACTCACCAGGCAGATCGCAACCATAACGACGAGGATGACGAAACTGGCCGGAAGGTTGTCGAGAGCAAGGAGAAACGAGTTCTTGACGATTAGGAAGATACCTTTGTTTTCTTGCTCGACGAGCAGCGGCCCCATGTAGAGCAGCATCATTGCCCACAAAACGATCGCGTAGAGCCATAAGATCGCAAAGATGTGGAGCAGCTGCGAATCGGCTGTCAGATAGAAATACAGGTTAACGCCAAGGATTCCCGACCCGACAACGCCGATAAGTGCTAGCACGAGACACCGCCGCCAATACTGGCGCAGGCCAGACCAATAGAGACTAAAGTCGATGATTTGCTCGTGGACGAGGCCATTGGCGTAGCGGTGGATTCCGATTGAGGCTGGGTTGGGGCCCAGTGTCGCAAACAGGATCGACGCCGTAATCGCGGCGGTGTTGTCAAGGCGAAAGACCAGCAGGATGCCGCTTATGACGACGAGCAGCGGCACGCTGAGGACGAGCCACAGCAAGTTCATCCCAACCAACGGAAAGAGATTGTCGTAAACTTCCCGAACCGATTTCCACAAAAGTCCAAACGGATTCATCGGCTCCCACATGCGCGACCAGAACTCTTGCGTGAACTATAGAAGTGGTTCTGGTCGATGTCAACTCGCGACGAGGCTGGACGACGGGTGCTCGGCGTACCTTGCCGATTGAGGCTAGCCGCATAGGAAAGGTATAATCGCGGATAATGCGATCCGATCCAAGGAAGAGACACTTGTGCTCGTCGAAGTTAGTGTTCTCATCGATGCCCCAAAGGACGACGTTTTCGCAATCTTGACCGATTACGGACAAGAGGTGCGACGGCGGATTAACCCAGCGCTAAAGTCACAGGTCGTTCTATCCCGTGAGGGCGACACGGTCCTATGCGAGAACGAGTGGGCCCGAGACGGCAAGGTTCTGCGTCAACAGCGTCGCTATCATCTCTTTCCGACCAATCGGATTGAAGAAGAGGTCGTTGGATCGACCGAAGGCATGATTGGCGTCATCACCCGGCTGGACGACGAAGGCGACCAAACTCGCCTCACGATGGAAAGTACGTACGAATTTCGGGGAGTCTGGCGTGTCCTGGGGCGATTCATCGTCGACCGCCTTCGGCAGGCGGATGAGGAGCTGCTCGAGACGCTTAAAACTGGAATCGAAGCCGAGTTCGAGGAAGTTGATGATGACTGATCTCGCTCGGCTTCCCGTTGGAGGCTGAACGGTCGTCTCTGACCGAAATGGAATCAGCCAGGCCGAAGAGGCTGCGCCTCGTCGCGATCGATGTCGATGGTACGCTGGTCGAACGTGGGCGGCCTATTGCTCGGCGGGTAAAAGACGCCATCGCACGTGCCCAAGGGATCGGCGCCATTGTGACCCTCGCGAGCGGGAGAATGTACCCACTCCTCGATGCGCTGGTCCGCGAGCTCAGGCTAACCGCCCCGATTATTTGTTATGGTGGCGCGGTCATCGCCGAACCGAAAACTGGCCGGCCAATACTTGAGCGCGGCGTTCCACTTGAGCTGACCCACGAAGTCATTCACGAGGCCCGGAGTCGGGGTCTGACTGCCCGCGCGTACGTTGGGACATCGGTGTACGTGGACCGGATTGTAACGGGTAGCTTTAACGAGGAATCCCTTCGCCGAGTTAACGCGGTCGCAGTCGGCGACCTACTTCAGTTCCTCACGGGCGATCCCAGTCATGTAGCGATTGACGCTCCACCCGAGCAAACGCGATCCCTGGTCGAGGCCATGCGGGTGACATTTCGATCTCGCTTGAACGTCACGACGGGTCATCCGCTTCTCACCGAGTTCAGCCATCCGGAGGTTCACAAGGGATCGGCCCTGGCCTGGTTGTGTGACCACGTGGGGGTTTCGATCGAGGATTCACTGGCGATTGGCGACGATTGGAACGACATCGAAATGCTTCACCGGGCCGGCGTTGGCGTCGCCGTTGCGAACGCGCACCCGAACGTCCTGGCCATAGCAAACGATGTTGTGCCGGGTGTCCGCGACGATGGCGTGGCGGTTGCGATCGAGAGGTACGTTTTGTGAAGACGGCGCGAGGTATGCCCGTAGGGACGACAGACAGAGGGACGCCCCTCACCCTCGCCCTCTCCCGTGGGGAGAGGGGAGAAAGCCGGACCGCGTTCGCGCTCGTCGTTCATCGACGGTCCGCCGCCTAGCCCTGAGGGGCTGCGAAGGCGGTGCGTAAGAGAAGTTCCTTTCCCCTCTCCCCACGGGAGAGGGCGAGGGTGAAGGGTGTCCCAGTCCTTGCCCCCGGCAGCTTAAGCGCTCGCCGGCGCCGGAGCGGCGACGACTGGAGGCTCGGCTGGGGCGGCGAACCGGTAGCCGACACCTGGCTCGGTGAGAATAAGCTTGGGCTGTGACGAATCCTCTTCGATCTTTTGACGAAGGTATCGGATGTAGACCCGTAAGTATTCGGTCTCGTCGCGATATTCCCGTCCCCAGACCCGGGCCAGCAAGTCCTGATGCAAAACCACCCGTCCAGCGTTCGTCACTAGCTCGTACAGGAGCTTGTATTCGGTGGGGCTGAGCTTTACATCGCGCCCGTTTGCCGACACGCGCCGCTGAGCAAAGTTAACCGAGAAACCGGAGAGAGTAAAAACTGGCTCGAGCTTTTGAGCCGGAGCGACCCGGGTTCGACGGAGGACGGCTTTGATTCGCGCGAGCAATTCGGGTACGCCGAATGGTTTCGTTAGGTAGTCGTCGGCGCCTAGCTCGAGGCCCTTAACCTTGTCGACTTCCTCACCCTTCGCCGTCAGGATAATAATTGGTACTGTTGAGAACTCGCGGAGTCGGCGGCAAACCTCGAATCCGTCAAGGCGCGGAAGCATCAAATCGAGAATGATCAGGTCCGGGTCGTTCATCTCGGCGGCGGTCAGGGCGGATTCCCCGTCCATTGCGGTTAGGACCTTGTAGCCTTGCGGTTCAAGGTTGCTCCGGACAAGACGCAGAATGCGCGCTTCGTCGTCGACAACCAGAATCTTTTCCTTTGGCATTAGCTCTCCCTCACCTTGACGGAATTGAATTAGTCGTCGGCTCCAGCCAGCGCCAGAAGCCCGCGTTCCTCGGCATCTACCGATCCATCCTCCGGAGAAATAATGGGAATTGTAAAGACGAATGTGCTACCTTTTCCGGCCTGGCTTTCGGCCCAAATTCGCCCGCCGTGGGCCTCCACCAGACCGCGACAGATCGAGAGCCCGAGGCCGCTGCCGCCAGTTTGGCGCGAAAGAGTTCCCTCGACCCGGTAGAATCGCTCAAACACGTGGTCGAGGTGTTCCGCGGGGATGCCGATACCTTGATCCTTCACCGCGACTTGAATCAAGCTCCCCCGTTTTTCGACGCGGATGGCCACCGAGGAGCCCTCGGATGAGTACTTGATCGCGTTCATGATCAAGTTGTGGAGCACCTGCTCCATCCGGCGGGGATCGGCCATCGTTTCCGGTACGTCGTTACTGGCGCTGATAGATAGGGCGCGGTCGTGGGATTGAGGCCGAAGCTTCTTCACCACTTTTTGGGCGAGGCGCGTCATTTTGACCGGCTGTCGATTCACCCGGAGGACACCTGCTTCGATCTCGGACATCTGGAGCACGTCCTCGATCAAGCCAGTCAGCCGGTCGCTCTCCTCGTCGATGATCTGGAGAAACTCACGCCGGGTGTCCGGATCCCATTCCACGTCTTCCCGCAAGAGACTGCTCGCGTATCCTTTGATTGACGCGAGAGGTGTTCTGAGCTCGTGTGATACCGTCGAGAGTAGCTCTGACTTGAGCTGGTCGACCTTGCGGAGCGCCTCGACCTGAGCGGCCTCCTGGAACAGTCGGACGTTGTCGATCCAGATCGCGGCAAAATGCGCCAGCGTTGTGACCTGCCGCTCGTCGTGATCGTCGTAGCGGCTTGTCTCGGACGCGCAAACCTGAAGCGCCCCGATGACCCGTGACTTGACGTCAATTGGGACCGCAAGGTAGCTTCGCAGGTTCTCGGGGAGGCCGACGAATCGGCGATCGACCTTCGAATCTGACACTATGATCGACTTGCCCGTCTGACATATGACATTCGGCAGGCTTCGAGGGTTCCCGAGATCGAATGAATACGCCGACACGTTGCGAACGAATCGACCCGCCTGGCGATAGTTTCGCTCGCGATCGCACACGGCGGCGAGGCATAATCGGTCGTCGGCGTCGGTTAGGTAGATGAGCGCCAGCTGATACGGTACGTCGTCGTCGAGAGCGTGGAGTAGCTGAAGGCACATTTGCTCGCGGTCGAGCGGTCGGTTCACGGTGGCGACGAAATCGTGGACGATCGAAGCTTCTTGCCGCAAGCGCTTGTTCGCGATGGCGAGCGAGCTCACCAGGCTTTCGCGGCTTTCCTGCGCAATTCTCAGGTCGCGCGTGGTTCGCTCGAGCTCGCTACGCACCGATTCCAGCTCACCGCCGAGGTCGGCCAGGTCCTGGCCGAGGGGTTCCAATTCCGTGGTCAGCGGCGACTGCACGCGGGGAATTCCCATAACGTCGCGGGTGAGAACCCGTCGGGCTAGTCGGTGCAGCTGGACGATCGACCGCTGCTGGTGGTGGCGCACCGCGTAGCTGCCGAGGACTGCCGAGATGCTGGTAAACGCGGCGAGGCCGAGAACCGGGCCAAGAAGCCCGGACACCGTCGCGCGGGGGTTCAGCTCGATGAAGACGACAATACCAATGAGCGGGGCAAGGCTCACCCCGGCCCAGGCGAACGCCGACGCGTTCCACCCATCACGCGCACTTTCACCGCGACCGGGGGGCCGAGAAGCGGCCGGAGCGCGCGGCGATGGTATTTGGCGCGTTTGAGTAAGCTCCACCGTTCCCTCTTAGAACGACCACGCCACCGAATTGACATAATGGCAATGGGAATCGGCCAGCACGCGTAGCGCGCGGAGAGTAGCGCGATGGCTGGTGATTGTAGCTGCCAGGGTCGACTGCTGTCAAGGTACGGTTCTGCCAACCAGGTGAAAAGCTGATCGTACGACCAGTAAGGTTCAATCATGCATGCCCGGAGGCGATGGTATACTTTGGCCGGTCATGCTCCATGTCCCCCGACCCCCGGGACACTGCCGTTGGGACGGGTTAAGACCACGGCTGATGCGACTACTTCCATGACGAGGTGCCTCGAGCATGCTAGCAACGTCGACTAACCTTCTGGCCGAGCTGCGCGAGCGGGTCGGCGAAATTGTCGATCTGGTCCAGGTGACTGCCGTTCTCGGATGGGATCAGGAAACGATGATGCCCCCGCGCGGAGCAACGTTTCGAGCAACCCAACAGGCGACCGTGCAGGGGGTGCTCCACGAGAGATTGACTCATCCCCGGATCGGCGAGCTGCTTAGCGCGTTAGAAGAGGATGTCGCCGCTGGTGCCCTGTCAGAGATCGAAAGCGGAATCGTGCGGGTGGTTCGTCGCGACTATGATCGTGCGACTAAGTTGCCAGCCTCGCTAGTTCGGGAGCTAGCTCTCGCAACAACGGAGGGTCTCGAAAGTTGGCGCCGAGCGCGGGAGGCGTCCCGCTGGGTCGACTTCGCCCCGGATTTGAGCCGGATCGTCGACCTCAAACGCCAGGAAGCCGCCTGCATTGGTTACAAGGACACTCCGTACGATGCGCTCCTCGACGAGTTTGAGCCGGGCGCCACCACAGCCCAGCTTCGCGCCCTTTTTGACGATCTGCGACGCGAGACGGTTGCGCTGCTCGCCCGGATCGATTCGTCATCACGAACGCTTGACCGATCGGCGATCGAGCGTCCGTTCGACATTCCCCGCCAGCTCACCTTCACCGAGTTTATCCTGCGCCAAATGGGTTTCGATTTCGAGGCCGGGCGTCAGGACCTTTCGACCCATCCCTTTACCACGAGTTTCGGGCCTACTGACGTCCGACTGACCACGCGGGTGGACGACCACGACCTGGCCGTGGCGCTTTACGCCTCAATCCACGAAGGGGGCCACGGCCTGTATGAGCAGGGCCTTCCGGTGTCGCTTGCGCGGAGTGGCGTGGGCGATTCGGCGTCGCTTGGGATTCACGAATCGCAGTCGCGCCTCTGGGAAAACTTCATCGGACGAAGCGAGCCGTTCTGGCGCTTCGCCCTCCCGACGTTGCGCGAGACGTTTCCGGGCCAGGTCGACGATGTCACGCCAAGGGCGATGGTCGCGGCGGTGAGTCGGGTTGGGCGCTCGCTGATTCGGGTCGAGGCGGACGAAGTTACCTATAATCTCCACATTATCATTCGCTTCGAGATCGAGCGACGACTAATCGGGGGCGAGGTCGGGGTCGCCGATCTTCCCGCGCTCTGGAATGACCTGACGCGGGAGTACCTCGGTCTAACGCCGCCGGACGATCGTCAAGGGGTGCTGCAAGATACTCACTGGGCCGCGGGCCTGCTCGGATATTTCCCCACCTATAGTTTGGGGAATGTCTATGGTGCCCAGCTCTGGTCAACTCTGAGGCAGGTGATTCCCGATCTTGACGACCGCCTGGCGGCGGGCGACTTCGGGATTGTCCTTAGCTGGTTGCGGGAGAATATCCACGCCCGAGGCCGGTTAGACCTGCCCGGTCAGCTCATCGAGCGGGCGACTGGCGAAGCACCGAACCCGCGGTACCTCGTGAGCTACCTCAGCGACAAGTACGGGGCTCTGTACGGGGTGTAGTCGTTTGAGTTTAACTAGCGACCGAGCAAAAGGTCCGTAGCGCGGGAGCTTGTCCCCGCCCGTACCTCGTTGTTGCGGGGATTAGTCTCGGTCTGGCACGAGTCACAGCGGGGGACAAGCCCCGCGCTTCTGGTTGCCTTTTCGAAAGCTAATCTTGGTTACAGATGGCTTTACGTCTTTGCTTTTCCGCGGCCGGCTAGCGTTTTGGCCAACAGTGCGGAATCGAAAGAATAGGTGATGTTTTTCCGGGCAGCGTGGCGGGCGAGGGCCAGATCGATCAATCGATCCACTAGCTGCCCGAACGGCAGATCGCTGGCCTCCCAGAGATAAAATGCCAGAGAACCCGGAATCGTATTGATCTCATTCACGTAGATCTTTTCGTCTGGAGTAAGGAGAAAGTCGATCCGAGCGACGCCCGCGGCGCCGATGGCTCGAAAGGCCGTGCGCGCGAGCTCCTGGATGCGCTGGGTCAAATCGGGCGAGATCGGGGCGGGAATCCGTCGGCTCAACCCCTTCATCCCCTGGGACTTTCCCCCTCGGATGTACTTGTCTTCGTAGCTGAGAAACGACTCCCACGTGACCGGCTGCTCGCAAACGGATGTCCGGACATCGTCGTCCTGTCCGATGACCGAGCAGTTGATATCGACCGCACCCTCTAGCGCCTTTTCCACGAGTACCCGCTGATCGTAGGCGGTCGCGACGTCAAGAGCGTTCTTTAGCGTGTCCGAGTCAACCGCCTGAGAAATGCCAATGCTCGATCCGAGGTTGGCTGGTTTGACGAAGGCAGGGAACCCGACGTTTCGCGAGATTCGGTCGAGCACCTGATCTGGTGTCGACAACCATTCGTCACGGCGGACGACCGCGCAGTCAAGGATCGGTAAGCACTCGGCCCGGAAGACCGCCTTCATCGCGATTTTGTCCATGCCAAGGGCGGACGCGAGCACGCCCGAGCCGACGTAAGGGACGTCGGCAAGCTCCAATAGACCCTGGAGCGTACCGTCCTCGCCGAAGGTTCCGTGCATGCACGGAAACGCGACGTCGATGGCGATGCGCGGGCTGCTACCAAAAGACAGAAGTCGACCGCGTTCCGGGACTTGCAAGCCTCCGTCGCCTGGCATGGGGATCACGAAGGCGCGAGTGAGGCTGCGCCGAGCCTCGGCTAGGGACTGGTAGGTTTCCAGGCGACGAAGGGGATCGCCGGTCAGCCACTCACCCTCTTTTGTGATGTAGAGCGGCACGACCTCGTATCGCTCGGCGTCAAGGGCGCTCATGACCTGCATCCCAGTAATGATCGACACCTCGTGCTCGACCGAGCGGCTTCCGTAGATCACGCCAACCCGTAGCTTCGCCACCATGACACCTACTCTACATAATTATCAGGAAGATCGTTTTCGAACAGGACCGTGTCGCCACGCTTGAGCAGTCCGCGCAGCTTCTCCGTCGCCTCGGGCAAATCACGGGTCACGAAGACTCGTTCCTGGCTGAATCCGGCTGCTCCCAGACCCGCGGCGATCGCCCGAGTTCGTCGCGGCCCAATCAGGATGACAGCGTCGCACACCGACGCGGCCTGTCGACCGAAGTCATGGTGGGCGGTGTCCTGTAGGTCGGCGAGCTCAACCATGCCTGGCGTCACCAAGTACCGCCGACCCCCTTGAAAGTTTGCCAGGGTCTCAAGTGCCGCCGCCGCACCACGGGGGTTGGAGTTGTAGGTGTCGTCGATGACGACCACGCCGTTGTCGTTTGGCACAAGCTGCAACCGGTGTTCGACCGGCTCAAGCGAAGCAATCGCCGCCGGAAGGTCGTCGAATTCAAGGCCGCAGGCCAACGCAGCCGCACTGGCTGCCAGAATGTTCGTCACGTTGTGTCGTCCGAGAAGACAGGTTTTCACCTCGACTCGGCGACCGTCACGGTGGCAAATGATGAATTGGAGACCGTCCGACGTCAGGGTAATCTCCTCGGCCCAGAGCTCGCGCCTGGGATCAACCGGGCCGGCCACCAGCAGGTAGCGGTGGGGTGTCATTCGGGCAAGCTGTTGACACGTTTCGTCCTCGCCATTGAAGATGGCGAGGCCGTCCGGCGGAAGCGTCTCGACAATCTCGAACTCGGCTTTTACGACGTTCTCGATCGAGCCGAATCGCTCGAGGTGTTCCGGTCCGACCGCGGTCAAGATGCCGATCGCGGGGTGAACCAGTCGGCCGAGCTCGCGAATCTCCCCTCGCTTGTAAGCGCCAAGCTCCGCGATGAAAAAGCGATGCTCCGGGCGCAGCTGCTCGCGAATGACTCGGCAGAGCCCCATCGGGGTGTTAAAGCTGCGCGGCGTCGCCAGAGTCGGAAAGCGCGAGCTCAAGATCTGGGCGAGGATAGTCTTGGTGCTGGTCTTTCCGTAGCTCCCGGCCACACCAATGACGACCGGATGGTAGCTGCGCAAAATCCGACCGGCGTCCCAGCGGTAGTAAGACCGAAATCCTGCTTCGACCGGAAAGAGAACGAGATTGCTTAGCGACGCGATTGGCCACAACCCGATCCCCACGACGAATAGGGCGCTGGCGGCTGCCTGCAAGCGTACTTCCGTGTCTCCACTATGCCCAATTATCAACAGGACAACGGCAGCGGCGACGAGGAGTGAACACATAACGTAGCCGACGGCGAGCCGACGGGCCCGTGCGGTGAAGACCAGAGGTTTTTTCGCGGGCGGCGTCGATCGGGATACGCTTTGCCAGGCGCCAATCGCAACGGCACTCGCGGAGATCACCCAGATGGCGGGGTCCGGAGCGACCAATGACGCGATGCTGACGACGAAGAGGCTGCCGACCAGCCAGGGATCGACGACGTGCCCCACATTGTCGCGGAGCCAATGCCAGAACCGAAGGGTCTGATATTCTTCGAGCTGCAGGATGTGGAGGGCTCGCCTTCCGTCCAGAAAGAGCGGGCGCGCCCACGCCCCGACGAGAAGCAGCGCCAGGACCGGGGGGATGGTTCCGTTCATCAATTCTCGACGAAATGCGTGACAACGCGACAGAAATGGTCAACGTCGGCGAGATAAGAGAAATGACCGGCGCCCTGGACCACGACCAAACCAGCATCCGGGATCAGCCGTTCCATGAGCTTAGCGTCGGCGAGCGGCGTGTCGGGATCAGCGCTTCCCCAGTACAACAGAGTCGGGGCTTTGATCAACGGCAAGAGGTGCCGCATGTCTTCATTCACGACTTTGACAAAGGTTGCCCGAAACGTAGGATGGGTGGCGGCGCTGTAATCCGATGAACCGATTCGTGAATAAATCGCTCGCATCAACGGCTCGCGGTAAGCTCGCAGCAATGGAAGCCCGAGCACTCGGCGGATGATCTTCACCGCCGACACACGAAGGTAGTAGTCCGGACCGCGGGCCGGCCTAATACCGGCGCTATCGACGAGGACGACCTTTTTGACATGCTCGGGGTGGTGGGCCGAGACGGCAATGCTCGTCTTTCCGCCAAAAGAATGTCCGACGAGGGTGACGCAGCCCAGGTTCATCTGCCGCATGAACTCGACGACAAGGTTCGCGTAGTCTTCGGTGCCCCAGACGCGATCCGGGAGCGGGGTCTGACCGAAGCCCGGTAAGTCGAGCGCGACGACGTCAAACCGCTTCGCGAGGATGGACGGAATCATCCCAAAACTGGCAATCTCGGCACCCCAGCCGTGGATCAACAATAACGTCTGACCGGACCCGGCGCGGGCAAAATG
Source organism: uncultured Dehalococcoidales bacterium (assembly GCA_964493975.1). GTDB lineage: Bacteria > Chloroflexota > UBA6077 > FW602-bin22 > CADDYW01 > CAZBQK01. The sequence goes on from CAZBQK010000059.1 coordinate 13,848, forward strand.
CACCGGCAGCCGATCGACTTGGAGGACGTGGTGGGAGAGTGTCGTCGGACCGCTGAGTCCCATTCACCTTCTCGTTGGATGTCTACAGCAAATTATACGCCAGAGGTCCCATCGATTATCGGCGAAGGGCTTCCAGGCGATCGACGGCGCGCTGTAGGGTTTCCATTTTCTTGCAGAACGAAAACCGGACTTTACGCCGACCTAGCTCGGGTGACGGGTAAAAGCTCGTGCCCGGCACGACCGCCACGCCGACGTCTCGAACCAGGTGACGAGCAAACGCGACGTCGTCGTCGAATCCGAACGCCTCGAAGTCGCACATCACGTAGTATGCGCCATCAGGAGGATCGAAGCCAAAACCAAGGCGCTGCAGATGACCAAGGAGAAAGGTGCGCCGTTCCCGATACTTCGCCAGGAAATCCACGTAATAAGATTCCGGGAGCTGCATCGCCGCGACTCCCGCGGCCTGAAGCGGAGCCGGAGCACCTACGGTCACGAAATCGTGAACCTTGCGGATTGCCTCGGAGAGCGGAGGAGCGGCGATTGAGTATCCCACGCGCCACCCGGTGACGCTGTAACTCTTCGACATTCCGCTAATCGCGATGGTCCGGTCGCGCATGCCCGGCAATCCGAGCATGTACACGTGCTCGCCATTGTAGACGAGGTGCTCGTATATCTCGTCGGTGATGGCGATGCAGTCGAATTCCTGGCAAAGTTCGGCAATCAGCATCATCTCGGCCCGGGAAAACACCCGCCCGGATGGATTGTTCGGCGTATTAATGACGATGGCTTTCGTTCGAGAATTGAAGGCGGCCCGTAGCTCATCCGGATCGAGCTGCCACCCGGGCTCGTGGAGACTCACGAACCGCGGAGTGGCGCCGGCCAGGACCGAATCCGGCCAGTAGTTTTCGTAGTATGGCGCTACGATAATGATCTCGTCGCCCGGATTTACGATTGCCAACAGCGAGGACAACATCGTTTCGGTTGCGCCGCAACAAACGGTTATCTCGGTGTCTGGGTCGAGCTCGACGCCGTAAAATCGCTTTGTTTTGGCCGCGATCGCCTCCCGAAACGCCCTCGCCCCCCAGGTGATCGCGTACTGATTCTCGTCGCGCTCGATCGCGGCGCACGCCGCGTCTTTTACCTCGCGCGGTGCGGGAAAGTCCGGGAAGCCCTGGGCGAGATTGATCCCATCCGTCCCGTGGAAATGCAGGATTTGCCGAGTCATTTCGCGAATGACTGACTCGGTAAACTGTTGGGATCGTTCCGAGACGAGGGAACGCATGCGCGCGGTGCTCTCCCTGTTTGGGTTGGACGGTTGGCGTCCGCCATTGTAGCACAGGGTCGGTACGATAGGTGCAACGGCTGGGGGTTGAGCTTACGGCGCGTTAATGGTGATGCCACGTGCCTGAAGACGAGCGATCTTTAGAGGGAAGGGTTGCCCTCGTCACTGGCGCCGGGCGGGGGATTGGACGGGCGATCGCCATCGCACTTGCCGAGGCCGGTGCCAACGTCGTGGTCCACTATCACCGCTCGCGGGACGGGGCACTGGCCGTCGCAGCGGAGGCGCGGTCGCTCGGCGTTCAGGCGTCAGTCGTCAAAGCCGACCTCGGGGCTCCCACTGGCCCGGTTGACACGATTTCCCAGGCCTTGGCCGACTTTGGGCAGCTGGATCTATTAGTCAATAATGCCGGGATTTATAGCTCGAACAGTGTCGACAGGGTGACTCTCGAGGCGTGGGACGCGACGTTCGCGATCAATCTGCGCGCGGTTTTTTTCCTGTCTCAAGCCGGCGCGCCGTATCTCCGGGAAGGTCGACCCGGAGCGATCGTGAACCTCGCCTCAGACGGTGGCATCAGTCCTCAGCCCGGATTTCCGGTGTCGGCGCCGTACGCGGTCTCCAAGGCGGGCGTTGTCATGCTGACCCGACTGCTGGCCATCGAGCTTGGACCGTCCATCCGGGTCAACGCCGTTGCGCCGGGCGTGATCGACTCGAAAATGAAGCCAATGCCCGAGGCAGTCCGCGAGCGGTTCAGCGCCCTGGCCCCGCTACAATCGGTTGGAACTCCTCGCGATGTGGCCGATGCCGTCGTGTTTCTCGCCTCGGATGCGGCCCGCTTCATCACTGGACAGGTCCTATCAGTCGACGGCGGATTGGTGGTACGGTAAAGTTCTTGTAAGTTACTTGCAGCTGGATGGACCGTGGCCGACCTCTCTCCACTACAGACACTGTTCGATGACGCGGATGGCGATCCGGTGCCTTTGCCCGCCGAGCTCCTGGCTTTGTACGGCGAGCTTCGAGTTCCCCTTCGGCCCGGAGCTCCGTGGCTGATCGCGAATTTTGTGACAACGCTGGATGGCGTCGTCGCGCTCGGGGAGGCCGGTCCGACTGGCGGGGCGGAGATAAGCGGTTCCAATCGTCACGACCGGATGATCATGGGGTTGCTCCGCTCGATCGCCGATGTCGTCGTCGTGGGAGCCGGAACGCTCCGAGCAACGCCTAAGCACACCTGGACCCCCTCCTCCGTCTTTCCGAGTCTTCGTGATTCCTACCGGCTCGTGCGGAGCGCCCTTGGTAGCGGTCCGGGCCCCACGTTGGCGGTCGTGTCGGCGAGCGGCAATCTCGACCTCGACCTACCGGCGTTTCACCTCGTCGATCGTCCCGCGCTCGTCATCACGACATCGCGAGGCGCTCGTCACCTTCGCGAGAGAAACCCCGCGGAAGGACCGACGATCCTGACCGCTGGTGATGGGGAATCGCTGGATGCCCTGGCAATCGTCAAATCGCTGCAAGATCGGCGGCCCTACGGACTGATCCTTCTCGAAGGCGGTCCAACCCTGCTGGGACGATTCGTGGCCGACCGTTGCGTCGACGAGCTTTTTTTGACGTCGTCGCCCCAAATTGCCGGACGTGACGCGTCAGTGTCGCGGGTCGGTCTGGTCGAAGGGCATCACTTCGAACCCTCCGATCCCCGGTGGGTTCGACTGGTTAGTCTGCGGCGATCGGAAAGTCATCTGTTTCTACGCTATGCGTTCGATCGTTAAAGCAC
>CAZBQK010000060.1:0-5597 GCA_964493975.1 uncultured Dehalococcoidales bacterium
ATGCTACTCCTACGACGCGTCCTTCGAGTCGATGATGTCCCCCCGCGTTCCCGACGTCGTCGTTCAGCCCCGGGATACGGACGACGTCTCGCGGACTCTTGCCTACGCCTACGAGCACCGAATTCCCGTGACACCCCGCGGCGCCGCGACCGGCCAGGCCGGCGGGGCCCTTCCGGCGCACCGTGGTATCGTCGTCGACGTCAGCGCAATGAATCAGGTGATCGAGGTTGACGGCGCCAATCTCCAGGTGCTCGTTCAGCCGGGGATCGTTCACGCCGATCTCAATGACATTCTCGCCAAATCGCGACTGATTTTTCCTCCCGACCCTGGCAGTAGCCGGATGTGCACCGTCGGGGGTATGGTTTCGAACAATTCCCGAGGGATGCGGGCGATCAAGTACGGCTCGACCGGGGACTACGTTCTCGGAATGGAGTTCGTCCTGCCCGATGGCCGAGTGATCGTCACCGGTTCGATCGGCTCGAAGGCGCTCCAATCATCCTCGGGGTTGGAGCTGACCAAGTTTCTGGTAGGCTCGGAAGGGATGCTTGGCGTGATCACCCAGTTACGGCTTAAGGTGATTCCAAAGCCGCCCGCTCGAGGCATCGTGATGGCGCGTTACAGCCGTTTGACCGCGGCGGGCGAGTCGGTTGGAGTGGTATTTGGCGGAGGAATTCTTCCCTCCGCGATCGAGATCCTTGACTCCTCCGCGATCAAGGCGGTCAACATCTACCGCCCCGCGCTGAAGCTTCCGGATGCCGAGGCTATCCTTCTGTTCGAAGTGGATGGAAACGCCCCGAGTGTCGCGCAAGACGCGCGGCGGATTGCTGAGCTCGTCGCGCCTTTGGCCGACAGCGTCGATTGGTCCGACGAGCCGAAGAGGGTCGCGGCATTGTGGGAAGCCCGGAGCGTCGTCGGCGCGGCCTCTGGCCAGATCAAGCCTGGTTGTGCCCGAGTGTACGCGGGTGAAGACATTTGCGTACCACTCACCAGAGTACCTGAAACGCTTCTCGCGATTCAAGATCTTGCCCGCGAGCACGATATCACCGTCGTTACCTACGGCCACATCGCTAGCGGCAATGTCCACCCGGCCCCGGTGATCAACGTTGCCGATGCCGACGAGGTCCGGAGGGTCCGTTTGTTTGCAGACGCCGTCCATCGCCTGGCGCGGCGCATGGGCGGAACGGTCACCGGAGAGCACGGCGTGGGCTTGACCCGAACGGCGTACATGCGCGAGGAGCACGGGCCCTCGCTTGACGTGATGTTGGCGCTCAAACGCGCTTTAGACCCATTCAACATCATGAATCCGGGGAAGATGTTTCCCGCCATCGAGTCCTAAGGCATGTTCGGTGCGCTGCGGTATCGCGACTTTCGGATCTTCTGGACCGGCGCGTTCGTCTCGAACATTGGCTCGTGGATGCAGACGATCGCCCTCAACTGGCTGGTCCTACAGATCACCGGATCGGCCCTGGCACTGGGAGTCGTTAGTTTTGCTGGAACTGCCCCGATTCTGGCGCTTTCCCTTTTTGGCGGAGTTTTCGTCGACCGCCTCGATCGGAAAAAGGTTCTCCGAGTAACCCAGAGCCTGCTTCTCGTTCTGGCCTTCATCCTGGCCGGGCTAACTCAGGCTGGCATTGTCCGGGTTCAACACATCGTCGTCATCTCGATGCTCACCGGGGTCGTCATGGCCGCGAACTCGCCAGCCTGGCAAACCTTTGTTGTCGAATTAGTCGATCCCAAAGACCTGCCGACCGCGATCGCGCTAAGCTCGACCCAGTTCAATCTGTCGCGAGTGGTTGGGCCGTCGATCGCCGGGATTGTCCTCGCCATCGCCGGGGCGGCAGCCTGTTTCTTCGTCAATGCCTTCAGCTTCTTGGCGGTCGTGGCGGCGCTTTTTCTCGTCCGACCCAAGTCCCAGCCACGACGAGCCGATACCAGTAGTATCTGGAAGCGCCTCCGAGCCGGGCTCGCATACGCTGCGCACGATCCAATCGTGCGGCCCTTGATCACTCAGACGGCCATCGTCACCGTGTTCGGCTTTCCCTATGCCCTCTTGATGCCGGTCATGGCGCAACAGGTTCTGGGCCTCGACGCTAGCGGTTACGGCGCGATGATGTCGGCGACCGGAATCGGCGCGATATTCGGCGGATTGTCCGTCGCGAGCTGGTTCCGTCGCTTTCCTCGCGGACGCCTTCTGCTCCTTGGCGAGCTGGGATTTTCGGCGAGTCTGATTGGCTTCAGCACGGTCCGGACCCTACCTGTCGCCCTCATTCTCCTGGCGGTCCTGGGGTTCTGCATGATTGCCTACATGACGAGTGCGAATACCTCGATCCAGATCGTCACCCCCGACGATCTTCGCGGGCGGGTTATGAGCATTTGGGTACTAGTATCGTTCGGGTTCACCCCGCTTGGAAGCCTGCTGGCCGGGGCAATCGCGGAACAGTGGGGAGCACCGGTCGCGCTCGGGTTCGGCGGCGTTGTCTGCGCCATCGTTGGTGTCGCCACGGCGTTCACGAACCCCTCCCTGACGCGGTTACGGCAGGAGACCTAACCCCCCGCGCCCCCTTCCCTTCGAAGGAAGGGGGTGGACCGGGGAAGGGCGTCGGCAGAGGCGTTGCTCCACGTATCCGAAGTTCCCCCGCGTCGCGGGGGCCTCCTTCACGTCCCCCTTCCCTTCGAAGGAAGGGGGACCGAGAGCACGACGAAGGCCGGTCAGAGCGCTGTTCCCCTCTCGGGTCTTGCGCGTCACGCAAGACGGGCCCGTGCCCACTCCCGCCACCTCGTCCGTCTCCCTTCCGTCCCCCCTTCCTTCGAAGGGAAGGGGGCGCGGGGGGTTAGGTCTCTCGTCGCTTCGACATCGTGCGGTATACTTTGCACGATGAAAGAGAGAATCCTGGTCGTCGACGACGATGTGGCGATTACCCACGCCTTGCGTCGCGCCCTTTCATTCGAGGGGTATACCGTTTCGATCGCTCACGACGGCGAGGCCGGCCTCCGGGCGGTCCGGGATGAAACTCCGGATCTGGTCATCCTGGACGTTCTGATGCCCGGAGTTGACGGACTCGAGTTCTGCCGGCGGTTGAGGGGCGGTGACGATACACCCGTGCTCATGCTCACGGCCCGGGACGAAGTGGCGGATCGCGTGCGAGGTCTCGACGCTGGCGCGGACGACTACCTGGTGAAACCCTTCGCGACGGACGAGCTCCTGGCTCGGGTCCGAGCTCTGCTTCGTCGGAGGGAGCCGCGGGAAACGGCGACGATTATTCGATTCGCGGATTTAACCGTCGACACGGGCACCCGTCAGGTGTATCGCGGCCAGCGCGAGCTCCAGCTATCCGCGAAAGAGTACGATCTCCTGGCGTATCTCGCTCGACACCCTCGTCAGGTGCTCACGCGAGAGCAGCTCCTTGAAGGTGTGTGGGGCTATCAGTTCGAGGGCGAATCAAACGTCGTGGACGTTTACGTGGGTTATCTTCGTCAGAAGCTAGAGGCGCAAGGTGAGCAGCGTCTCATTCACACCGTACGAGGCGTTGGTTACGCGTTGCGGGAGTAGCTCTTGTCTGTTCGCCTTCGGCTAACGCTCTTGTATGCGGTGCTCACCGCCGTCACGATGATCGTTTTGAGCGTTATTCTCTACGTCGTCCTTTATCAAACGATGACGATGGAGGCTGACGCGTTTCTTCAGAGCAAGGCGAGCGAGCTCGGGGCCAGCACCCAGGTCATCAGCGGAAGGTCCTCACTTTTGGTTCGGTTGCCTGATCTCGACCGATTCGTCGAAGCCGACGTTTACGCCCAAATCCTCAGTCCGAATGGCGACATTCTGGACGAGTCGATGAGTATGGGGGACTATCGATTGCCGATGGATCCGCCGAATGTGCCGCGGGGGATCATGGGACAAACGAGCGCGCGCACCGTGACTATCCGGGGCTTGCCCATTCGAGTGCACACCGTTCCGCTTCTGTTGCCGGGAGTGAACCCGACCGGCCCGTTTGAAGTCTTGCAGGTGGGACGGGCATTCGTACGGAACGAAGCGGCCCTCGCCTGGCTCCAGCGAACCCTGTTGATCGGCGACGCCGCGTTGATCCTGCTGGCCACCGGTGTGGGTTGGTGGATGTCCGGCTCGTCGCTTCGCCCGATCGTTCGGACCACCAAGGCCGTTCAGGCCATTGGCGAGTCCCAACGCCTGGATCAGCGGATTGAGTATTCGGGTCCGGCCGACGAGATTGGCGATCTCGTCTATACGTTCAATCGAATGCTCGATCGACTTGAATCTACCATCTCAGCTCAGCGACGTTTTGTCGCGGATGCTTCGCACGAGCTGCGGACGCCCCTAACGACATTGCGATTGAACGTTGAGCTCCTCCGCCGCGACCGATCAGCCGAAACACCTGAGCGCGCCGAGGTGCTTGACGACGTTGCTACCGAGTTAGACCGCCTTTCGCGGCTCGTCCAGGGACTCCTAGACCTCGCCCGGGCGGACGCGGGGATGCATCTCGAAAAGCAAACCGTTCGGGCAGACGAAATTGTGCGAGACGTCTATCAACAGGTGCGGCCCACCGCGAATGGTGTCGCATTGGGTCTCGGCGACATCGTTCCGACCACCGTGAGTGCCAACCCCGACTACCTCAAGCAAATGCTCTTGACCCTTGCCGACAACGCGATCAAATACACGCCATCCGGAGGACGGGTCAAAATCGAGCTGGAGCGCGACGGCCACTGGGTGAAGTTCGTCGTTGCGGATACCGGCCGAGGAATCGACGCAACTGACCGTCCCCATATCTTTGAACGATTCTATCGAGCGCGGGCCGTTCGCCACCAGCCGGGTACCGGGCTCGGTCTTGCCGTCGCCCAATGGATTGCGAACGAGCACGGTGGACACATTGACGTTCAGAGCGAGCCGGGGTCCGGTGCCGTCTTCACCGCGTGGCTGCCAGTCGCTTAGAATCCGCTCCCGCTCTTAGAAGACTCTTAATTAGGCCTCATTCTCCTCTTAGCATCGTCCCCTATCTTTAGCCATGTTGAAGGTTGGGAGACACGATGACGAAAGTGAACGAGGGCCACGCACCGCAGTGCACCATCTCCGCCCTGCGCCGGTCGATCGCGGTGGTTGGCGATGATCCCTTGATGGTGCGAGCTTTGGATCGTTTGCTACGCACGGCTGGTTACAACGTGGGCGTGAGCGACCGTTTCTCCGACCTGGCTGGTCCACGTGGCAGCCGAAGCCCGGGCCCCGAGATCGCCTTGACGATCGTCGACGTGCCGGACGACTGGGCGCGAACCCATTCGGTCGGGACGAGTCCGGAGCGACCTCGAGACGTCGAATCCGACAAAATCCTGTGGATCAGCGCCGGTCCCTCGATCGAGGAAGCGCCGGAAGGGTGTCTGGTCAAGCCGTTCACATCCACCCAACTTCTGGACAAAGTACGGACTCTTCTGAGTCGTCAACCTACCCGGTGACGAGGTAACAGCGTGATGGATGCGCCCGGTCGAAAACCAACAAGCCCCACCTGGGGGCTTCTAGTTCTGGTACTAGTTCTTTCGGTTATCGTCGGCGCTGTCGGGCGATCAATTGTTTTGCCGAAACTAACCGCGTTGACGGC
>CAZBQK010000060.1:5697-16762 GCA_964493975.1 uncultured Dehalococcoidales bacterium
ACGGCAACTGCTCAAGCAGCGGGATCTTCCGCTACGCCAGTCGCGGCCGCACCGTCAACGGCTCCAAGCGGAACTGTTGTCGCGGGCGAGCCCTACGTCTCGGTTGTCCGAAAGGTCGGACCTGCCGTCGTGACCGTTGTCAATCAGCTTTCGGGTCGGTCCTCATTTGGCGGCGCAAGCCAACCCGAGGCGCTTGGATCTGGGGTCATCATCGACTCGAACGGCGACATCGTGACAAACAACCACGTGATCGCCGGCGGCGGGACATTTCAAGTGATTTTTTCTGATGGTCGGAAGGTGACTGCGAAGCTTGTCGGTCGCGATCCGATAAGTGATGTCGCCGTGCTGAAGGTTGATGGGACCGTGCCGGCCGTCGCCACTTTTGGGGATTCGACCACCGTCGAGCCCGGGGAGCAGGTTGTTGCCATCGGCAGCGCGCTTGGTAACTTTCGCAACACTGTGACGCACGGCATTATCTCGGGACTGGACCGGACCCTGATGGATCCCAGCGGCCCGGGGTTGACTGGACTACTTCAGACAGACGCCCCGATCAATCACGGCAATTCCGGCGGTCCCTTGCTCAACCTTCAGGGTGAAATCATCGGTCTAAATACCGCAGTCGTCCGCACGACCGGTACGTCGCTGGATGTGGCTGAAGGACTGGGATTCGCGATTCCGAGCAATCAGGTCAAGCAGATTAGCGAACAGCTGATCAAGACTGGCTCGGTTCCTCGACCTTTCCTGGGGATTACCTATGACATTCTGAGTCCGCAGGTGGCGGGATACTACGGCCTTACGACGACCGAGGGCGCGCTAATCAAATCGGTTGAGGCCGGTAGCCCGGCTGACAAAGCGGGGCTGAAGGCTGGAGACGTCGTCACTGTATTCGGAGGCACGAACATCGACGAGAACCAAACTCTCGCGGCGGTCCTCCTTAACCACAAGGTGGGGGATAACGTCCAGATGACGATTATTCGCGACGGACAAACGATGACGCTGACCGCGACACTCGGCACCCGGCCGAGCGACGCTGGCTAAGTTTGAGAAGGGATTTGAAATGAACGCACGAGCCGAGCTACATTGCTATCACTGTGGATATGTAGCCGCGCGGGTCGAAGGAACGGTCGAACGCGTGGGGGCGCCCATTACCGGATCGCGGCTCAGCACGCCACCTAGCGGTCCTGGCTTCAACGCCCGTCCGGGAAGCCCGCCGCGCTGCGGCCGTTGTGGCGGGCCGCTGTACGTGGACGAAGTTGAGATCATCCGGTACGCGCCCACGGTTATCGTGCCACTTCCTCCTGGACGGCGGCGTGGACGGCCGCCAAAAGCCCTCGCCTCCTGACGGTCCTCCCCCGTCACTGGCTCCTCGGCGATCGCCGTCGCCGAGGAGCCCTTCTTTTTGCCCTTTGATCGTCACTTTTCGCTCATCCGGGCGTTATAAAATGTGGGGCCATGACCGCGTACCATCCGCGAGCGTTGTCGCGAAACGGGGCGGGCGCGGACAAATCGCGACTATAGTCTGAACCGATTCGAATAATATCGCATTATCGATGCGGTTCGTGTACGATGGTTAGTACCAATGGGCTGACCTGGCGCGCGGCGGAAGGTTTGACCGCACGCGATTGCACCTTCGACTCCTCCACATAACCCCCACTGAGAGGGCAATAGATGAGACTCACTGACGTTGCCATGGTTTCCCGTCGCCGGATTTTGGCTGGAATGGTCGTTGGCTGCGGCGCATTGGTTAGTGCCTGCGGAGGACCATCGGCTGCCCCGGTGGGCCTTCCGTCGGATGGCGGAGGCGGTCAGGTTCCGGCATCGGGAGGCGGTCAGGTTCCGGCATCAGGTGGCGGCCAGCTATCCGTCCCGATTCGTTCGACGAGCTCCGATCCTTTGGCGGCGGTTGTCGTCCCGAATACCCCATCTCCGACCACCCAGGCCGAGGTTCCGCCGACCGCCACGGTCGTGCCAACCGACACCGCCCAGCCAACTCCCATCCCCACGGACGCCCCCACCGAGACCCCTGTCCCCACGCCCACGCCAATTCCCTACGTTGCCGCCCGATTGACCGACGTTCTCGGCGAATCCGTCACTTCGTATGCTGGATCGATTGCCAGTCGAGTCGCAAACGTTCAGCTTGCAACACGGCTGATCAATGGCGCGACGATAGCACCGGGCGCCGTATTTTCGTTCGACGACCGGGTGGGCGACCAAACGCAGGCACACGGATTTCAAGTTGCCTACGGAATCGTCAACGGTAAGGATGGCGTGCCGGAAACGGTGAAGGCGGACGCTGGCGGCATTTGCCAGGTCGCGACGACCCTGTTTCAGTCGGTGTATTGGGCCGGACTTCCAATCGTACGCCGTTACCATCACCTATACTGGATTGCCCATTACGGAACTCCCCCCTATGGAATGGTTGGACTCGACGCGACGGTCGACTTTGCTCCGGTGGACTTTCAGTTCAAGAACACCACGTCCGACTGGATCCGGGTCGAAGCCACGTATGACTCGTCCCACGTCCGGATGCGTCTTTTCGGAGTCAGTCAGGGATGGAAGGTCACGGCTGGCACACCGCAGATATTTAACATGGTCAAAGTTGATCGGACACCGGTTTTGAAGGATGATCCGACTCAGAGTCCGGGTTGGGCGCTCTGGGTTGAGGCGGCCGAGGACGGCTTTGACGTGACCATCGAGCGACTCGTCAAGTCAAAATCGGGCGATCTGGTCGATCGCTACGTCTTTACAAATCATTATGAGCCCGCGCGAAACGTTAAAATGGTTGGGAGCCGAGGGTTGGCGCCGACGGCGACGCCAGGGAGTGTCACCCCAACCGCGGTCGCGACGGCCGCGACCGTGACTCCGTCGACCGCGACTCCTCCATCCGCGCCTCTTTCGTCCGCGACCGCAACGCCCGCCGGCGCTCGCCTGGGTGACGGACGAATTCGCGTACCTTCGCTCTTCGGGTTAACCGAGGCACAAGCACGCCAATCAATTTCCGACCTGGGCCTGCAAAATACGTTTGCCAATTATCAAGGGCCCTCGGACGTCCCCTCATCGATTCTCGGGCAGGTTGGGGTTGGCGCCGTCATTAGCCAGATACCCGCTCCCGGGTCAATCGTGGCGCTTGGTACGACGGTCTACCTTGCCGTGCGCAAGTCCTGATTCCCTCACGATATTATCGACGGTCGGTGTCGTCCGCGTTACACTAGTGGTGGACCGCGGACGATGCTGGTTGGCGAGTTACCGGTCCGGGGGCAATCACCCGAGGTTTGACTGGTCGTCGAATCTCCGTCGGGGCCGCCGGCGGTCGAGATCAACCGAGTCGGGCTGATCTGCGCAAACCCGCCTCTTGAGCATTGACAAACCGCTTTCCCCAGACCGAGTTGTTAGGAATAAAGCAACGAGCGCCGTTCCGGGCGTCTCGTTGGTAGAGGAGAACGCTATGTCCGATTTTCGCGATTCATCGAGCGGCAGTGGGCGGATGTCTCGTCGTGGTTTCGTGGTTGGTCTGAGCCTCGCCGGGATGGCAGCGCTAGTGTCCTGTGCAGGTGGCGCGGCGGCGCCAGCGACAAGCACTGGGTCGACCGCTGGTGGCGCGGCGGCGCCAACGGCAAGCACTGGGTCGACGGCTGGGTCGACGCCAGCGTCTGCCTCGAATCCCACGACTATAACGATGACTAACGACAACAAGTTCTCACCGTCGACGTTGACGGTTGCGAAAGGCGCAACCGTGACCTTTGACAACAGCAGCACGATGGTTCACTCGGCGACGGACGACCCGAGCAAAGCGGTTAATAAGGCGGACGCCCAGCTTCCGGATGGTGCCCAGCCCTGGGATTCGGGCTTGATTCAGCCTGGTCAGAAGTGGACTCATACCTTCGACGTGGCCGGGACCTACAAGTTCTTCTGCGTTCCCCATGAGACACTCGGGATGCTTGGAACAATTACCGTCCAGTAATCAGGGGGACGAGCAGGAGACGATAGTCGTCCCACGGTCCGAGTGATACTCATAGGACCGGCCGCTGTACGTCAGGATGATTCGGTAGCCCGGCCGAACGATTTGCGAGTAGGCCATACCTGGTTTCGGGCAGCCCAGGGCACCGTCGGGCCAGGTGGCGTTCGTCACACTGGCCACGCCAATCGTACTAACTGGCGCCTGTACCTGACCCGCCAGATCCTTGATCGCCGCGTTCACCGCGGGTTGCGCCTGGGTTGGAACAACCGACGACGGCGTGGTGATTGGGCCGGAGGTGCCGGCGCTGGGGTGTGTGGCCGTGGCTGCTGGGGACGGTGGGATCGCGCTAGGTGGCGTCGATGACGCCGTCGCCACGGGCGTGGAAATCGATGTCGGCGCCGGTGCAGTCGTTTCCGTCGGAAGCGCTGTTGTCGTCGCCGACGTCTCCGTCGGAACCGGCGTCGGCGATAAACTGGACGGCACGTTGGGAACGTCGGTTGGCGGTACCGCCGCGGTTGCGCTACAACCGACGACCCAGAGCGAGGTTATGGCCAAGACCCAAACGAGCCGATTCATCATGTGCTTCTTCCCGCGTAGAGTTGCCCGGCGCGAGATCTACGCCTCGCGGAGGCCGATATCGCTTCGGTAATGAACACCTTCGAAACGGACCTGCCGGGCATTTTTGTACGCGTGTGCTCTCGCATCGGCAAGAGTTCGTCCAGCGCCGACGACGGTGAGAACCCGCCCACCGGCGGTGGTCAGCCGGCCTTCGACGCGCCGCGTACCGGCGTGAAAAACGAGTGCGTCGTCGTCGACGTCCGATTCGCCGTGAATGACCTCGCCGGTCGTGTACTGACCGGGATATCCGGCCGCCGTGAGGACCACGCCGCAGCGAAAGCTCGCGTCGAACCGGAGTGATCCTCCGGCTAGTTGAGACGTCGCGGTGGCAAACATCGTCTCGGCAAGGTCGGATTCCAAAAGGGGAAGAATGACCTGAGTCTCGGGGTCGCCAAGCCGACAGTTGAACTCGATGACCTTCGGACCATCGGCAGTGAGAATGAGGCCGGCGTATAGGACGCCCTGATAGCGAAGTCCGAGGTCGGCCAACGCATGCGCGATTGGCTCGATCGTCAAGGCAGACAGTCGGTCGGTCCCCAGGTGGTCGGCGACGTGAGTCGGAGCGTACGCGCCCATCCCGCCGGTGTTGGGACCGATGTCGCCATCGCCAACCCTTTTGTGGTCGCGAGCCGGCACCATTGGGACAACAGTGCGGCCATCCACGACGGCGAGGAGAGATATTTCGTCGCCCGACAGAAATTCCTCCACCAGGAGGGTGCGGCCGGCGTCACCAAAGACGCGATCCTCCAGCGCGGAGTTAATGGCCGACCGTGCCTCGTCGGCAGTTTGGGCGACGACAACCCCTTTTCCAGCCGCTAAACCATCGGCCTTTAGGACCACCGGAAATGGGTGGGAGCGAACGAATTCCCAAGCTGCCGATGAATCGACGAACGTGGCGCAATTAGCCGTTGGAACACCCGCTCGCCGCATCAAGTCTTTTGCCCATGACTTGCTTGCCTCGATTCGGGCGCAGGCTAACGTTGGGCCGAACACCGGGACGCCACGGAGGTGGAGAAGGTCGGCCAGGCCGCGTGCAAGCGGCTCCTCCGGACCAACGACGACGAGATCGATCCGATTGGCGACGGACCAATCGACGATGGCATCGATCTGGGCGACGCCAATCGGCAAGTTTGTCGCGATTGATTCGGTTCCCGCGTTACCGGGAGCGCAGAACACCCGGTCGACCCGGGTGCTCTGGCCTAATTTCCAGGCAAGGGCGTGCTCGCGCGAGCCGTTGCCGACGACGAGGACGTTCCACATGGGTCGACTGTCAAATCAGTCGGGAGGCAGTGAGACGCGGGCGGTGCTCCCCGCCACCTCGACGCGGACCGCCCCAGCGCGCTCGGCCGAAAGGAGGTAATCCTTGAACTTGCTGAAGCCAAAGCTTCGCTCGTCAAAAGCCCCCAGGCGACGCACCAGGCGGTTCTTCACCGCGGCCGGGCCGGTGCTCGGGCGATTTGGTCCAGTGGCCTCGCGCACGACGTCTCGAAGCACCTCGTAGCTTTCAGTCAAAGTCAATGGTGCCGCCTCGGCACCATGTCCGTTACCCTCACTGGACTCAACCGATGGAACGATTTCACCTTCCACTGTCTCGGCGGGAGACTCGGACGGCTCGACTGTCGCAAGCCCGGTGGCTTCCCTGACCTCGGCCTCGACGGCCGGCGACGATTCCGTCGGTGGCGGTTGCTCCTCCGTGCTAATTTCGGCGACTGGTTCGGCCGCGGCCGCGACCTCGACCGTCTCGCGTGGTGGCTCCGGTTGCTCGACGGCAATTGGTGATTCATCGAGCGGAGTAGCTTCCGGAGATTCCACCGCGGCAAGCGATTCCACGGCCGGAACCTCGGAGGCAACCTGGGTCAGCTCAAGCGCTTCGCTGGGAGGCGCCTCAACGTCGGCAGCTGCCGCCGCGGATTGGGCGATGATACTTGCGACCAATGGATGGCTTTCGACAATGTGGCAAAGGCGAACGCGGTGGCGGGTTCCGTTGACGTCGATCTCGCGCGGCTCACGATCGACGACCAGGACGCCGGACTGAACCAGGCGATTGAGCGTCGTTCGCGCGGCCGCGTCCGCGGACGCGTCGGCCGATCCCTTGCCGAGGTGGTTCAGCAAGTTCGTCAGAAGGTACGTATAGGTGAGCCAACGGCTTCGGTCTCGCAGTTCGACAATGAACCGGACCACGCTGGCGTCGAGCTCCTCGTCGCTTGCCGGTGAGGACGGAGTTTCTTCTGCGACGTCCGCTAGGTCAGCGGGCGTCGACGCCGGCGTCGGTTCCACCACCGGGGAAGCCGGAGCGGCCGGCGCTGTCGCAATCGGTGCTGCGACGGTCTTGCTTGGCGCGGCAACCCACTGAACTGGCCCGTTCCGGTTCACCACGATCACGCCGGCCTTCTCGGCCATCGCCAGTAGGTCTTTAAAGCGGGCAAATCCGTATTTGCGTTCGTTGAAGCCGCTGATCCGGGCAAGAAGCTGATCTTTGAGATTCGTGGCGCGAAGGGGCGGCTTGCCGGCGGCCTCGCGATCGCGGACGATCGTGCTGATCATGTCCCATAGCGGCTGCGGGTCGATCTGCTCTTCAACCGGTAGCATTTCGATCGGCGCTTCGGCGACAACCGGCGCCGACGGGACCTCCGCTACTCCGTTGCCGTTCACCTCGGGAGACACCGGACGCGTTGTCGATGCTGGCGTTGGCGCCGGCTGAGGCGTGACCGGTCGCGGCGGTATTGGGGCGGCACGCTGGACGCTGGGCGATGGTAACGAGGTCGTGCGGGAAGTTCCCCCGTTCATCCGGCGGGTCCCCCGACCGCCCTGGTTGCTCACTTCGGCAACCGCGGTTCCTTCAGCGCTGTCGACCAGGGCCCGGTAGGGGATGTACTCGTCGGCCATCTCGCGCAGAATCGCGGCCACAAAGTCGGGTCCAATAACTACGACTCGGCGTCCGCGAAGTTGGGCAATTCGGACAATCGGAATGAGATCCTTGTCTCCCGACACCAGCACGAAGACGTTGATCTCCGGCATCAGGTGCATCAGGTCGATGCAGTCGGTGACCAGGCAGGGATCGGCGAGGCTTTTTCCTCGGGGAACGGAGCTACCCGGTTCGGGCTCGAAGCGGAACGTGGGAGCGTAGACCGGCTCGACGCCGGCTCGGTACACCGAAAGACGGTCGCTGCTTACGTTCCATTCGGCGTAGGCGCGGGCGACCAGGATGGTACCGGAGCGCTGAGCGGCGCGAACGATCGCTCGGACATCGGGCACCGCTCCAGCAAAATCGACCGCGGTACTGATCGCGAGGTTATCCCAGTCAATAAATAGGGCAACGTAATTCTCTTCGTCGCGGGACATTTCTACCTTCATCAATTCGTCGTTGGGACATACGAAAAAAGGCCCAGGGTGCCCGCAAACCGACGATGATCGGATTGCCACCTCTGAGCCCGCGGGATTGGGTGATGACGCTCGCGCCACTCGGGCCGCGCACAATACGCGGACGCTCCGAACACGACGCTATTCGATCGACACCGGCGTTCCGCAATGTTCGAAAAAGTTCCTGCGGTCCGCAAAAAGCGAGCGGAACGCGGGGCGATCGTCCTGGGTCAGTTTCAATAGCGCGCGAATATATCATCTAAGTTGATGATAACAAGCTCGAACCGGGGAGTCAAGAACGTTATCGACCGATCGACCTATCGACTATTCTGCTAGAAATAGTTTGACGTAATGCCGCCGTCCACGACCAGAACCGCCCCATTCGTCCAGTCCGATTCGTCCGATGCCAGGTAGAGCGCGCAATTGACGATGTCGTCGGGTTTGCCGAAGCGGCCGCTGGGTTGGCGGTTGAGTCGGAGTTGCTTCGCGTCCGCGTCTTTCAGGAGCCAGTCCATGAGCATCGGCGTTTCAATCGGACCCGGGCAGATGGCGTTCGTGCGGATTCCGCTGGGGCGAAATTGGATCGCCAGCGACTTGGTGAGCGAGATCACCGCCCCTTTCGAAGCGGTGTAGGCGTCCTGAGGCACGCTGCAGCCAACCAGGGCGACGAACGACGCGATGTTGACGATTGATCCGCCGCCGACCCGCAGCATTTCCGGGATAGCGTATTTGCAGCACAGGTAGATTCCGCGAACGTTAACGGCCATGACCCGATCCCAGACGTCGACCGGCGTATCGATCACCGAGTGATCCGCGGCGGGCATGATTCCGGCGTTGTTATAGAGAACGTCAATTCGTCCAAAGCGGGCGACGACGGCAGTCATCGCGGCGCGTACGCTTGCTTCATCGGCCACGTCACAGCTGAACGCCGCGGCATCGCCGCCGTTGGCTCGCGCCCGGCCGGCGGTTTCTTCGGCAGCGCCCGGCAGGACGTCGAGCGCCGCGATTCGCGCGCCCTCGCGGGCGAAGGTTTCACAGGCCACCCGACCCATTCCGCCTCCGGCCCCGGTGATCACGCACACTTTCGCCGGTAGTCGGTTCGACACGCTATCCTCGCTCCAAATATCGCCGTCTGAGAGCTCGATTATAGCTGATAGCTAATCCTGGCAGAATTGACAGGTGTACTGGGGGTTATCACCGTGGACAATAGTCAGTAAGGCTGCTTAACTCTCATTACTACTCGTAAGACACGTCTTCTCAACAAGTACTCAACGCTTGCGGGTTAGCATCCTGGGCAAAGGCGAGAACACGGCGTTGACGAATGTGTGGCTGAATGCAACCGTCAGCGCTTCGGCCTGGACTTATTGGACAACGGCACGAAAAGTCGGTCGCAAATTCGCTCGGTTGTCGTGGCGCTCGAGCACTTCCAGACAAGTGAAACTCTTTGCTCCGCGCGACTGTGAAAGCAATCGGTGACTTTGTGGCATCGGCGAAGATCAACCATTGGAACCGACTGATGAGACCGAGGAGCGATTAGTGGAATTACTTGCAATTGGAATCATTGTCCCCTGGATCCTAGTCGGTTTCATTGCGTTCATCACCTACGCGGTCGTGATCCAGGCAGCTCGGCAGGCTGATGAGTTTGTTTTAAGGCTCGACGCCCTCGAGCAAAATCTGGACTCCGCGGTGGCTGGCGCTACGTCGGGGGAAACCGCCCGTCCGACTGCTCACGGCCTCGAAGCGGGCGTGCCGGCTCCGGCTTTCGAATTACCCTCGTTAACCGGCGAAGCGCGCCAGACGACCCTGGAAGCGTTTCGCGGTAGCCGCGTCTTGCTTATGTTCTTTCGACCGGATTGCTCCTACTGTGAACAAATGGCGCCAGAACTGGCCACGCTGCCAACCGATGGCCGTGAGGGACATCCCATTCCACTCGTGATCGCGTCGGGTGGCGAGCGCGAGAATCGTGAGTTCATCGCGCGGCACAAGCTGAAAGGCCCATTCCTCCTTCAGCCAGGCACCGACGTTTCGGCCCTCTATCAGGTCAGCGGAACCCCAATTGGTTACCTGATTGACGAGCAGGGCACCGTGGTGAGTGGTGAGTTGGCGGGAAGTAATCCGTTGCTGGGGGCTTTTCGCGATCCAGCGTCAGTCATAAAGCAATTGCCAAGCGCACCGATACAAGTCAGCACCGGGCTCGGCCTGATGACGACAAAGAGTCACCTCCAAAGGGAAGGGCTCTCAGCTGGTAGCCTTGCGCCAGAATTTACTTTGCCAGATCTGACCGACACGCAAGTCAGTCTTGGCGATTATCACGGTAAGTCGGTACTACTGGTGTTTTCCGATCCCACCTGCGGTCCCTGCCAGGTGCTTGCCCCGGACTTAGAGCGGCTCCATCGCGAACGTCGAGAGTTCTTGCAAGTTGTGATGGTCAGTCGGGGTGACCTTGCTGCTAACCAGGCCAAAGCCGCCGAACACGGCTTGACCTTTCCCATCGTCCGGCAACGCCACTGGGAAGTCTCGCGAGCGTACGGCATCTTCAAGACGCCGGTCGGATATCTCGTGGATTCACAAGGAATCCTGGCGTCCGACGTGGCGGTCGGTGGGGAAGCTATTCTGGCCTTGGCTAGCAGCACGACGGCCAATAGGTCGATAGAGGAGGTGGCGTCTCGAGGAAGGACGTAATGTACGCCCGGTCGTATCGCTTCGGCCGTGCGAATCGTACCTTGACGGTGATCACAGGGGAGTCCATTCAGTCCCAAACAACAAGGAGAAATAATGCTCTCGTTTGATGAACTTACCAAAGGGCTCGCCAATTCGGGCGTTTCTCGACGCAACGCGGTAAAGTTGGGCTTTGGTGGCGTTGCCGCGGCGGCTCTCGCGGCCCTCGGCGTCGGAAGCGCCGCGGCAGCTCCGCAAACGTACCCGAACTGCTACGCGGTCGCCGGAACCTGTAGCACCGGGTTCAGCAACTGCACCAGAACCAACACCAACTGCTACTGCTTCGAGCACATCAACAAGTCGACGACGGGCTGCGGATGCAACATTTACTGCAGCCAGGCCCCGACGTGCCTCCATAACTATAACTGCGCGACTGGTTACTTCTGCAGCGACAACAACGGCTGCACCGGC
>CAZBQK010000061.1:0-16345 GCA_964493975.1 uncultured Dehalococcoidales bacterium
CGTGTCACTCTCCCGGCTACGCCCCTATGTCACCTGACAGGCCGTGCGCCCCTACCGAGCAACCAGGCAACACCCTAATAAAAAGCGCTTAAGATAAGCGATGCCAATGGTGTGGCGCGGGTCGTCATCATTGGGCCTCTAGCACAAAGAAGCCCCGGGTGGATCAAATCCACCCGGGGCTTCTTTGTGCTACATAGCTGCCCGCCATTTAATCGACGGGTCGGCCCCGACCTGTTAAATCAATCTAGTAGAACGTTTGCGCGAGCTCGTACAGCTCAAGGTCGACCGTTCGGTTTGTCGCGACGGCGTCGCTCAAACGACACGGGACAATTTTGGTTCCGCTGAGCGCTGGCATGTAGCCGTAGCGGCCCTCGATGACGTAATCGACAGCGGCAACACCATAGCGGGTGGCCAGAACGCGGTCGAAAAGCGACGGGGATCCGCCACGCTGGACGTGACCGAGCACGGTCACGCGCGTCTCGAATCCGGTCCGACGCTCGATCTCTCGAGAAACTAGCTCGGCGACGTTGCGCCGGTCTAAGCGGACGTGCCCAAAGGCATCCGTGGTACCGTCCGTATCGGCCGCCCCGAGGTCCGGGACAACCGCCCCTTCCGCGATGACGATAATACTGAAGTCTTTGCCCATCGCTCGGCGACGTTCAAGATGCTTGCAGACGTCGGAGACGTTAGTTGGCCGCTCGGGAATCAGGATGAAGTCCGCTCCACCGGCAATACCGCCGACCACGGCGACCCACCCAGCCTCGCGTCCCATGACCTCGACGACGAGAACGCGATGGTGGGAGCTAGCCGTGGTATGCAGCCGGTCGAGGGCGTCCATGACGACGGACACCGCCGAATTGAAACCGATGGTCGCGTCGGTGCCAGCGACGTCGTTGTCCATCGTCTTGGGAATTCCGACGACTTTCATATCTAGATCAGCCAACCGCGCCGCGACACTAAGAGTGTCGTCGCCGCCAATCGCGATTAGTGCGTCGATGCCATGTCGGGAAAAGTTGTCCTGTACCTGTTGCAAGTGCTCTGGATTCTTGAGGGGATTGGTTCTCGATGTCCCAAGAATCGTGCCCCCGAGGGTAAGGATACCCGATACATCTCGTAGTGTCAGGGGCGACGTGATGCCCTCGCCGAGCAGACCTGCCCACCCATTATTGAATCCGAGAACGGTGTGGCCGAACTGGTCCGCCCGTCTCACGACCGCTCGAATCGCCGGGTTAAGACCTGGGCAGTCTCCGCCTCCGGTCAAAACTCCGATTCGCAATGACTCTCCCCCCACGAATTTCCCCCAAAGATTGCTAGCCACTGGTAACATCGGCTGTTACAATCCAGGCAATAACGCGCTGTTTCGCGGATCTCACTTCGTGTACACAGCCGGTTCAAGTATAGGGCTAGCTATTGGCGACGTCAAGCCAGTCATCCATTCAACCAAGCGTTCCGTTAGATGATTCAGCGCTAGTTACCGCCGCCAGGCGGGGTGGCGTCGCCGCGTTCAATCAGCTTGTCGCCACGTATCAGGATCTCGCTTTTAACGTCGCCTTGAGGCTCGTGGGAGACGCTGATTCGGCGGCCGACGTGACCCAGGATGCGTTTTTGTCCGCCTACCGTCACCTCGACCAGTTCAAAGGAGGGTCCTTTCGGTCCTGGCTGCTCCGGATCGTCACGAACGCGAGTTACGATGTGCTCCGGGCACGTCGTCGTCACGAAACGACGTCGTTAGACACGCTCGTCGAAGACGTTGGCTTCGACGTGGTCGATCCCGGCCCACTTCCCGAGGCATTTGCTTTTCGCAAGGAAGTCTTCACGTGTATTGAGGACGGTCTTCGGAGCCTGCCGGTCGATCAGCGAGCCGTCGTCGTGTTGTACGATGTCCATGGGTTGAGCTACGACGAGGTGGCGTCGGTGTTGAACACCAGCCTTGGGACAGTCAAGTCGCGACTTAGTCGGGCACGCGGTCGTTTACGCGATTACCTCGTCCAACATCGGGAACTTTGGCAGGAATAATTCCGTCTAGTAGTCGGAGAGACTCAATCAATGACCGACCACGTAGTCACGGCGGGACGAAGCGATCACGTTCGCGATTTGCTATCTAGCTACCTGAATGGCGACTTGGAGGAGGCTGAGCGCCGAGCAGTCGAAGGGCATCTTGAATCCTGTGAGAATTGTCGCGCTGATCTGTCCACCCTTCGTCTGACTGTCTCGGCGCTTCGCCAACTTCCAATGGCTGCCCGACCCCGTGATTTCGCCATAGCCCCACCTCCCGTTCGCCGACCGCGATCACTTGCCTGGCTTCGATTGACGAGCGGCGCGTTAGCGGCGGTCCTGGCGATCCTGATCGGTGCCCGCCTGTTGTTCCAGCCAACACCGCCGATTCAGAATTCGTCCCCGGCTGCCCCAGCGGCACGTCCGGTTGCGCCTTTTTCAGCGGCCGCCCCAACTGCCGCGCCCGCGGCCCCAGCGAGCGCACCGATGAACCCTCCGGCCGCAGCACCGGCTGCCGCCGCGCCAACGAATACGCCAGCTCCCGCCGCAGCAGCTGCTCCGGCCGCCGCGCCAACCAACACCCCGGCGGCCGCGGCCGCCGCCATGCCACCAGCTCCGAACGAACCCAAGGCGGCCGCGCCCGGGAGCAGTGCTGGGGTAGCCTCGACGTCGCGGGCCATGGCCGTATCGACGACTCCCACACCGGCCGCTTATCCACAACCGGCGAGTGCTCCGGTGGCTCCCCAGTCAGAACGGGCATACCCCTCGGGTCCTTCGGTTATGAGCTCGACACCGCAAAACGATGCGTATCCATCGCCGGCGACGGCATCCAGCTCGACGACCGCGGACAGTGGTTATCCCTCACCCGTGACCGCAAATGGTAGCGCGCCAACGGCGCCGGAAGCCACTACCTATCCACCACCAGTGGCCGCGGTCGAGCCATTAATGCCGACAGCATCGCCAGTCGCTGGACCCGCGGCCGCGGCCCAAACCCCATCACGAGAATCAACCTGGTTCACTCCGGCCCTTGGTATTCTCGGAGGCTTGGTGCTCGCGACAGCGGCGGTTCTTTGGGCGATCGGGCGTCGGTCACCCTGATTTGTTCCGGCCAAGATCCATGAACGTGTAGAATAGCTGGCGTGACTAACTTCCGCGTCCCAATCGAGCAGCTGCGCCATGACGTTCGGGTGTTGGGCCAGCTTTTGGGCGATATCCTCGTCGAGCAACGCGGACCGCAACTCCTCGAGCTCGTCGAGCGGATTCGCTCGTTGGCCATCGCTTGTCGAGAAGCGGGGCAACCGGTAAGCACCACCCTGACATCGCAAATTGCCGACCTTCCGATCGACGTCATGGAAGACCTCGTGCGATCGTTCACCCTGTTCTTCTATCTTGTCAACGCGGCCGAAGAGCACCACCGACTTCGTTCCTTGCGCCAACGGGCCCGGGCCACGTCTCCTGACCCCCGGCCCGAGTCGATCGGAGCAGCGGTGCGTCTCCTCTCGAACCGAGGCGTTCCTGCTAACGCCGTTCAGGAGTTTCTTCGGGGACTCAAAGTGAACCCGGTGCTCACCGCGCACCCAAGCGAGGCACGCCGACGAACCGTCCTGCAACACCTTCAGCGAATGGCGCAGAACATTGAGAGCATCGACGTGGACCCCGGTGCCGAGCATTTTCGCGACGCCCTGGCGGAGACGCTGACCCTCTTGTGGCAGACCGATCAAGTGCGCGTCTCGCGTCCCACGCCACTGGACGAGGCGCGAACTGGGCTTTTCTTCTTCGACCACACCCTATTCGAGGTGGTTCCGAGGATTTATCGCGACTTCACCGACGCTCTCAACCGATTCTACCCTGGTGTGGCATTTGACCTTCCGCCGTTCCTCCGCTTTTCAACTTGGGTCGGAGGAGATCGCGACGGCAATCCGACGGTCACCAACGAGGTGACGATGTCGGTGCTGGAGATGCACCGGCAAATCGCGTTAGGGCGGTATCGCGCGGACGTTTCTCGCCTGACCCAGCTTCTCAGCCCGTCGGTTCGGCGAGTCGGAGTGAGCGCACCCCTTCTCGATCGGATCGCACACAAGGCGGATGCGATTGGCGAACCGGGGCAGCAAATCCTTCAGGATTTCCCGGTCGAACCGTACCGACAGATGCTCTGGCTGATTGACGAGCAGCTCCGCCGCACCAATTCCGGCGAATCTAAAGGATACCGGAGCGCTTCGGAGTTCATCGAGGACCTCGAGGCGATCGATCGTAGTCTGAGGGCGCATTCTGGCGTTCGGATATCGAAAGGGGAAGTGTCCGACCTGCTGTGGCGAGCGCGGGTTTTCGGATTTCATCTCGCCGAGCTCGAGATTCGCCAGCACAGCCGGCGACACGTCGCAGCGCTCGACGACATCTTCCGGGTGACCGGAGTTTATCCAAACTACGCGGCGCTGGACGAAGTGAAGCGGACGGCCTTACTTGCGACCGAAATCGCGAATCCTCGCCCGCTCATTCCGCACGAGCTCCCGTTTCAACCCACCACGAACGACGTCGTCGAGCTGTTCCGAACGATCCATGCCGCCCAACGGAGGTTTGGTCCCGAGTGCTGCCGGCGGTACATCGTGAGCATGACCCATGGGCCGTCCGACGTGTTGGCCGTCGTTCTGCTCGCAAAAGAGGCGGGCTTGGTCGACGCGCGGGAGGGAAAACCCGCTAACGTCGGCCTTGAAACGGTACCTCTATTTGAAGGCATCGACGACCTTGAGGCCGGACCACAAATTCTGCAGGCTCTTTTTGAGATCGAACCTTATCGTCGGATGATCGCGGCGCAGGGAAACTTGCAGGAAGTTATGCTGGGATACTCCGATAGCAACAAGGATGGAGGGTATCTTAGCTCCAACGTTCACTTGTTCGACGCGCAAAACCGCATCGCGGATGCGTGTGCCCGTCATGGGATCCAGGTGGAGCTATTTCACGGACGCGGCGGAGCCATCGGTCGGGGCGGCGGTCCAATGGGGCGCGCGATCACGGCGATGTCCCGGCGCGCTCTTAACGGTCGAATGAAGTACACCGAACAGGGTGAGGTTGTCTTCGCCCGCTATGGTAACCCGGGAGTAGCCCATCGCCACCTCGAACAGGTTATTAACGCGACGGTGGTGGCGACGCTGGCTCCGACCGAGTCCTCGGTTGCCGACGCGTCGCTACTGGAATGGCGCAGACTTGCCCGGGATTTGAGTGAGCGCTCGCTAGTCGCCTACCGAGCACTAATTGCCGAAACGCCCGGTTTTGAGCGCTATTTTCGAGAGTCGACGCCCTTTCCGGAGCTTGGGCAGTTTGCAATTGCCTCCCGACCGGTTAGTCGGACGTCGTCGCAGAGTCTAGACGACGTCCGGGCGATCCCGTGGGTTTTCAGCTGGACCCAGTGCCGGGTCAACCTACCGGGCTGGTACGGCGTGGGAACGGCCGTCGAAGGTTATCTTGCCGAGCATCCGCGTGACGTCGGTCAGATACGGGCGATGTACCGTGATTGGCCGGTTTTCCGGTCGATCGTCGACAACTGCCAGATCAGTCTTGCGACCGCCGACATGGATGTTGCCAGGTTATATCGGGACGTCATGCCCGATCAGGCGACCGCGGCCCGAATCTTCACGCTCATACTCGAAGAGTATCAACGGTCCCGACGAGCGGTTCAAACGATCATTGGCCAGCCGGAATTGCTCGGTCAGTCGTCGGTCTTGTTACAATCGATTCGCTTGCGTAATCCGTACGTCGATCCGATGAATGTCGTTCAGGCGACGCTTTTGCGTGGACTTCGTCGTGGCGGACTCTACGGTGACCAGCGGCCGCTCGACCTCGTCCTACAGACAATTAATGGGATCGCGGCGGGTCTGCAAACCACCGGATAGCATCGCAGTCGCACGAGCGTCACCGGACAATGGAGGCATCTGGACGTGAACCAAACTACCGCGAGCCTACCGGTTCGAGCAATGCGGGTCCGATTCGACTACACCAACGTTATGGCGAGCGTCGTCGGCGCGGCAAACGGCGTGACGGACGACGATCTGCGGGCGATCGCGCCGCGAGTAGCGACCGCCGTCGAGACGCTGCGTCGCCTACGATCCGCCAACCAGGTTGAATGGATGGATCTTCCCTACCACCGTGACGTCGCCGACCAGGTCGTGGCATATGCCGACGACGTCGCGGCGCGATGCGATGCCTTCGTCGTCCTCGGCATTGGTGGGTCGGCTCTGGGAGGTATCGCACTCCAAACTGCGCTGAACCATCCGTACTTCAATCAGCTCCCCCGTGAGCGTCGCGGTCATCGACCGCGTGTCTACGTCGTGGACAATGTCGATCCGGATCAAATGGCCGGTATCTTCGAGCTTCTCGATTTGCCTAATACCGTGTTCAACGTCATCACAAAGTCCGGCAGTACCGGCGAAACAATGTCGCAATTGGCGATCGTTCGCGACCGACTTCGGGCCGCTCTTGGAGACGCCGCGGCCGGCCATATCGTCGCAACGACCGATCCAAAGAGCGGGGATCTTCGACGTCTTGCCGAAAAGGAAGGCTATCGTCTATTCGATATTCCGCCCACGGTCGGGGGGCGGTTCTCGGTCTTGTCGCCGGTCGGTCTCCTTCCCGCCGCCGTCAGCGGCATCGACATTCGCCTCCTGCTCGACGGGGCGGCGGAAGCCGACAAGACGACTTCGTCCACCGATGTGTGGACGAATCCCGCCGCGCTCAACGCGGCGATTCTGTACCTGTTGAATCAGAGCGGCAAGAACATCACGGTCATGATGCCGTACAGTCAGCGTCTTCGCGACGTGGCGGACTGGTTCCGGCAGTTGTGGGCCGAAAGCCTTGGGAAAAAGAAGACGGTCGATTCGACCGTCGTCCACGTTGGACTAACTCCGGTGAAAGCGCTTGGCGTGACCGATCAGCACTCACAGGTGCAGCTGTATATGGAGGGCCCGGCCGATAAGGTGTTCAACTTTATTGGCGTCGACCGCTTTGCCGAAACGGTCAATATACCCGAGAGCGGGCTAGGCTTGTCGAGCGTCGACTATCTTGGCGGCCACACTCTCAACGAGCTGATCAACGCCGAACGTCTCGCAACTACCTTGGCCCTCACCGCGAACGGCCGACCAAATGCCACTTTCCTGCTGCCAGAGGTCAATCCGTTCACCGTCGGCCAGTTGATGTACCTCCTCGAAGTCCAGACGGCTCTCATTGGCGATCTGCTCGGGATCAATCCGTTCGACCAGCCTGGCGTCGAGGCGGGAAAAGTTGCGACCTACGCCCTGATGGGTCGGTCGGGATACGAAAGCCAGGCAAAGGAAATCCGGGATCGGATGGGGTCCGATCGGCACGTCGTCTAGCTCCCGGAGTATAATCTACTCGAACAAATGCTCGACATCTGCGAGGCGAACCGGTGGCGGATCGGGTCGTAGCTTCCAAGCCAGCTGAGGACGAAGACGCGTTAGATCAAAGTCTGCGTCCACGCCGACTTGAAGAGTACATTGGGCAAGACCGCGTCAAGCTGAATCTGAAAATCTTCATCGAGGCGGCTCAAGCGCGAAACGAGCCCCTCGACCATTTGCTGCTCTACGGTCCTCCTGGCCTGGGAAAAACGACCCTGGCCAACGTCATCGCCAATGAGATGGGATCGCAGATCCGGATCACTTCTGGTCCGGCAATCGCGATTCCAGGAGACTTGGCCTCGATTCTCACGTCCCTGCAGCCCGGCGATATTGTGTTCATCGACGAAATTCATCGATTGAGCCGGATTGTCGAAGAGGCGCTTTACCCGGCAATGGAAGACTTTGCCTGGGACATGGTGCTCGGGAAGGGAATGGCGGCTAAACCCCTTCGACTCCGACTTCCTCGGTTCACAATTGTTGGAGCGACCACTCGGTATGCGCTCTTGAGCTCGCCGCTGCGCGACCGCTTTGGTGCAACCCATCGCCTCGATTTCTACGACCAACGGGCCCTAGAAGAGATCGTCCGACGGGCCGCCCGAATTCTTAGCGTCGCGATCGACGACGATGGCGCCAGCACGATCGCCAGACGTGCCCGGGGAACACCCCGGATTGCGAACCGGTTATTGAAACGAGTTCGGGACTTTGCCGACGTCCGCGCTCAAGGACGAATCAATCAGTCCGTTGCCGACGACGCGCTCGGTATGCTGGAAGTCGACGACCTGGGATTAGACGACATCGATCGTCAGGTTCTTCGCGCGATTATTGAGAAGTTCGAAGGCGGACCGGTGGGACTCGATACGATCGCGGCCGCTATTAGTGAGGAACCGGACACGATCATGGACGTATATGAGCCATTTCTCCTTCAGCTTGGATTTATCGATCGGACGCCGCGCGGCCGGATAGCGACGCGTCGCGCCTATGCCCACCTAGGGATTCAGTTTCCGGAGGCAACTCCGTCTGGGCAGCAGACGCTGTTCTAGATTTCGGCAGGCGGCAGCTTGAGGAAAATACGAATCGCTTTCGTCGATGTTGTCGCGTACTGGACGATGGCATTATTGGCGTATGCCGTGGTTGCATTCCTGCTGGGGCGTCAATCGTTCCGAGCCGGTTGGGGATTCCTCGGCCGCCGCGATCGGTGGGATTAGCTCTCCCGCGAGGAGAACGGCGTGGCAGATGCTGGGCGAATTCTGATTGGCTTTGGTCTCGTCGTGGTCGCCGCGGGTCTCGTCCTGCTTCTCGTGGGCCGGATCCCGTTTCTCGGTCACCTTCCTGGCGACATCCGTTTCCAAAGCGGTGGGGTATCCTGTTTCATTCCTCTCGCCACGTCGCTCGTCGTCAGCATTCTCCTGTCGCTCTTCCTGACCATCGTCGTCAATTTGCTACAACGCCATTAGTCAGTTCGGTAGATGGCCAGCCAGATGCCGAGTCCAAGAAACAACGCGTTAAACGGATTGATGATGAGCCCGATTAGCACATTCCGTAGGAGCATGAGACCGATCCCCGTCTGGATCAATCCAATCGGCTCGCGTACGACGAAGTCACCCAATCCGAGAACCAGGAACGCGATGACGACGCCAAGCGCCGCGGCTATCTTCAAGGGCACGCCACGCTTACGAGGCGTTACCCTTTGAACGAGCGCGCTGCAGCCAAGCCCGCAGATCATCGGGAACAGGATCGAGGCGATTGGTGCAAAGCGCAGAACAATCGAGCCAATAATGCCCAGGACGACGCCACCCGCGATCGATCCGATCACCGCGACGATGACGTCAAAAGGCGTCAGGACGAAAGCGGACTGAAGTCTCGGTCGAGCGCAAGTCGGGCACTTCGCGCCAACTGGCGTCATCACGAGGCATTTTGGACAAATTGGGGTGCCGCAGCTGCCGCAGCGGAGCGACGTTTCCGTCCCTCGGTGGATGGCGCAATGGAGCGCCACGCCGGTTTCAGACGAGCTCACCGATCGCTCGATTGGCACTGATACGTGATTCCTCGACCCAATGAATAAAGTTTCGGTACATTTGGAGACCGGCCGTCGCGCTCTTTTCCGGGTGAAACTGAGTGGCAACGACATTTTCGTGGCGAATAATGCTGGCGAATGCGACACCGTAGGTCGTCAGCCCAACCACGGCCTCTGGGTCATCCGGTACGGCGACGTAAGAGTGGACAAAGTAGAAATCGTCCCCATCCGGAATCTCCGCGAGAATTGGATGTGTCGTCATTTGGGCAACCTGGTTCCACCCAATGTGCGGAATCTTGAGCGCATCCGGGAGCTTGACGACTTTTCCTGGAATGATACCAAGGCACTCGGTTCCGTCGTCTTCGCTGCTCCACGACATGAGAACCTGAAGCCCGAGGCAAACCCCGAGGAACGGGCGGCCGGTTGCGACGACATCGCGTAGCGGACCAATCAAGCCGCGCTCGCCAAGGCCCCGCATTGCCGACCGTGCCGCGCCGTCGCCGGGAAAGACCACGGCATCGGCCGATAGAATGTCATCGCCCCGTTCGGTAATGACCACTGCCGCGCCACCCAATTCGAGTGCGCGGCAGACGCTGCGGAGATTGCCCGCACCGTAATCGACGACCGCGATCCGAGGTCTAATGTCTTCAGTCATTTGACGCGATTCCCTAATGATATCGACGCTATCAGTCTATCATGATGAGTTGTCACGGCGACGCGAACTCAAACTCGGCGGCTCGCCGCCTTAGCCATGATACACTGTCGACGTATTCGATCGGAGCCCAAATGAAAGTTCAAGTGCCGGTCAACCAGGCGTTGCGCATGGTTTTACCGGGGGTTGTCGGACTAGTGACGACCGAGTATCGGGGTCGTTTTGATGTGGCAACGGTGAGCTGGATGTCACCGGTCGGACGAGAACCCCCGATGTTGGCGATTGCGATCCACCCGTCGACCCTAACCCACGATCTCATTAAGCGAAGTGGCGAGTTTGTGATCAATATCCCGACTCGGGACGTCATTAATCAGGTCGTGACGTGTGGACGGATGTCCGGCAACGACGTCGACAAATTCAGTAGAACCGGATTGGAGATGGCGGAGGCGAGTATCGTCCGAGCGCCATGGATCGACCAGTGCATTGGCCACCTCGAGTGCTCGGTCGTCAACGTCTTCGAGCCCGGGGATCACAAGCTTTTTATCGCCCAGATTATCGTTGCCTGGGCCGAAGAGGGCTCGTTTGACGATGGCTGGCTCCTCGAGGGTAAAGAGCTCAAGCCGCTCCATCATCTTGGAGCGACTTTTTTCGGGGTGCTCGACGAACGAATTGACGCGACGCCCCCGGATCTAAAGGCGCCAGCCGACCGATCGTAGCCGCGGCCAGGCCGATTGAGATCGCCAGTCTTTGGGGCGCCGTTAGGTCGTCTTCAACTTAGGCGACTCGAGCGATCGGATCAGGCTATCGATCAGGGCAACGATGGCTCGCAACGGAGACGTCGCCCCGCGCACGATCGGCGAGCTGGAGGATGCTGGCGTGGCGGAAACTGGGGCAGTCCCAAGACTTGCCTGCCAGGTCGTCTGGAAGTCTCGTGCCGACACCCCAACGCTTTGGCGAAATGCATCATCCGCCGACAGGCCAGCTCGGAAGGCGTCGACCAGCGCCACTAATTTGTCGGTCCCGTACGTTTTGAGGTAGAACCGGACCAGGCTTTCGCTTTCGGCGTACGCGATTGTCGCATCGTCCGGAGATTCCGGGAAGTTGCCGGATAGCGACTGCAGAGAAAAAAGCCGGCGATCCCGTACTGCTTGATCGAGCGCCTGGCTAAAGACAGGCTGGGTGTTTCCTTCGGCGACCATGGCCAGTCCCTCGTCAAGCCACGTGGGCAACGGCGCGACAATTCCCGCGCTCGTCCCGTCGATCCGAAGGTGGGTGATTTCGTGGGCCACGCTCCGCTGCGCGTTGGCCAGGTCGGTCGGCGACACGAGCAGGAGGATAATGCGATCCTGAGGAAAGGTTTGACCACCAACCCAGGCTTGCGAGCCGACGCCCAGGGCCCCGCGGAACTCATTGATGTTCCCGTACAGAAGTACTCTAACCGGATTCTTGGACGCCGCCGGTCCCAGTTGTCCAGCCGATGTATAGGCCGCGGTGGCAGCGTCCAGCACAGCGTTCGCGTAGGCGTCGTCGACGTCGTACCACTCGAGCTGAATTCCGCTAGCGGTTCGCTGCTGCCACTGAAATCGCGGATCGGCGAGGGTGAGATCGGACCAATTTGTCGACGCAGTTGCGCCGGTTTGGTCTTCGAACATCCACTGATAGTGGAGGTCGAGCCCGGGCGGGAGATACTCGCGTTGAAGGTCCAGTACATAGTGAACGTCGACCCGATTATCGGGCTGGATTGCCGCGCGCCCGATGTGCGTCACCGTCTGGTCGGCAATCCGAAACGCTAGTCGCGCGGAAGTCACTTGACCGGTACTTTGCGCCGCGGCGTGGAAGTCAATTTTTCGGGGGAAGTCGGGCCGGACATCGCTAACCAAAACGCTGATCCCAGACGGGCTCGCCGCGAAGGCAGCGATGGGCTGGATCAACGTAAGCATCGCGGCCAGGATCAGAATCCCGGCCCGCTGGGCCGAGGTCACGCCACCTCTCCGATCTTCCACTTCAAATATGACTCCATGAACTGATCGATTTCGCCGTCGAGAACCGCCGGGGCATTGCTCGTTTCGCACCCAGTTCGATGATCTTTCACCATCGTGTATGGATGGAGCACGTACGAGCGAATCTGATTCCCCCAGCCGGCTTCGACGTGTTCGCCCCGAAGCTGCGCGCGTTCGGCCTCTCGCTTTTCCTCCTCCATTTCCGCCAATCGGGCGGCAAGGATAGTGAGGGCGGTTTCGCGATTTTGGATCTGAGATCGCTCGTTCTGGCAGGTCACCACGATTCCAGTTGGAATGTGGGTAATTCGGATCGCGGTGCTCGTCTTCTGAACGTTCTGCCCTCCCGCACCGGAGGAGCGAAAAACGTCAACTCGAATGTCGTCGGGATTGATCTCAACCTTGGCCGCTTCGTCGGGCTCTGGCATGACTTCGATAAGAGCAAATGATGTGTGGCGACGATGAGCGGAGTCGTATGGAGAAAGCCGGACCAGCCGGTGAACACCACGTTCCGACTTGAGGTAGCCGTACGCATACGGACCGCGAAGCTCGATCGTCGCGCTCTTGATTCCCGCTTCTTCGCCGGGCATCTCGTCGAGGATGTCGACTCGGAATCCGCGACGCTCTCCCCACCGCAGGTACATTCGCATGAGCATTTGCGCCCAGTCCTGCGCCTCGGTTCCGCCAGCGCCGGCGTGGATCGCGATGATTCCCGGTCGGCGGTCATACGGGCCGCCAAGCGTCATCTCGAACTCGAGCTCGCCCAGCCGGCGCGCCAATTCCGTCGTGGCCTGATCGATTTCGGTCGTCAGCTCCGCGTCCGCGTCAGCTTCGACGAGCTCGAGCAGGTCGGAGTTATCGACAACCTGACGCTCGAGGTCGCGCCAAAGCTCCACGGTCTCTCGAAGCTCGGTCATTTCGCGCATGCTGGCCTGAGCCATTGTTGAATCGTTCCAAAAATCGGGAGCCGCGGCTAAGCGTTCGAGCTCGGCTAACCGTCGCTCTTTGCCAGCCAGGTCAAAGACGCACCCGGATGGTCGCGATTCGACCTCGCGCGTCGGCGAGGCGTTGTGCCAATTCCTGCAAAAGAGTTCCTCCAAGAAATCGAGGGGCGACGCCCTACATGAGCCGAAGGCCTCAGCCCGTGCCTGGCTTGGCATCGCCCGTTTTCTGTCGACTGGACTGCCATTTCTGCCAGTCATCTACTATGTTGGCGTCGTGATCGAAGGCGAGTGGTGGTAATTCGTGGGTCGCAAACAGGCCGACTTCCTCGACCTCGTCACACTCGACCGGCGACCCGCCTACGATTTCTCCGGTGTAGACGATGAAGACGACCGGTCGACTCGGGGTCGAGTACACCCCCAGCAATCCGTCGAGTCGAGCATCATAGCCGGTTTCTTCCTTGACTTCTCGAAGCGCGGCGTCCATCGTCGACTCGCCAAGGTCGACATAACCAGATGGGAAGCTCCAACGCCCTTTGCCCGGGTCGATCGCCCGGCGGTTCAAAAATAGCCGCCCAGCTCGCGACAGAACTACTCCGACCGCGACCTTGGGGCCGGCGTAATGAATAAAGCTGCAATTGGGGCATGCCGGGCGATCGAGACCGTGCAATAACCGGCCGACCAGCCGCGTCCCGCACATGGGGCAAAACTTCATCGCACGTCCCGCCCATCCGCGATCCAGCGCCGGCGACACTTCACCAACTCTACCCGGATTTTACGATTGCCGAGTGCAGCGTGTCAAGGCGGCAGCCACGGCCATAGACGGTTGATTTCGACGTATGCCGTGTTTTGGAATTACCTTGCTCTAAACGTTCACGCTTTAGTATCTAGTTAACATGGGCTTAGTACAATAAATTTAAGCGTACTTTACAATAACAAACGTAAGACGCGAGGCAATCGTGCAATGGAGCTGGCTTCACGAAAGAAAGCACGGTTGCCCAATACAATCTGTCTCAATAAGGTGAACGCAGATGGTACCCAATCGGATCAAAGTCGTAGCTGCTACCGGTCTTCTTCTTGGTGCGCTCGGAGTTGCAGCGCTTCCGCAGGCGTTTGCTGCGCCACTTGGCGCGACGACCGCTACCGTTTCGACCGCCGCCCCTTCGGCCGCGACGGCGACAACGCCAACGCCGGGGACCGCGACTGAACCCGCGGGTGGAAAGGCGGCGACCGGCCGGGGTGTTTTCCTCGCGTCAGTTGCTGGATTCCTCGGGATGCAACCGGCCGATCTCCATAGTCAGCTCGCAAGCGGTCAAACCCTTGCTCAAATTGCAACGGCGCACGGCAAGACCACGGATGAGCTGAAGGCGTTCTTGACGTCACAATTGAAGACACGTCTAGATGCCGCGGTCGCCGCCGGGAAGATGACGAGCCAGCAGGAGCAGGACGTACTGTCCAGGGCGTCGACCCGGATCGACCAAAGAATTAACGCGAAAATTGGAACGAGCGAGCGCGCCGAGCGACACGGCAAGCGCGGCTGGCTGGCTCCCATCGCGAGTTTCCTCGGGATGCAGCCTCAAGATCTGGTGAAAGCCGTCCAGGGCGGGCAGACGTTGGGGCAGGTGGCCCAAGCACACGGCAAGACCCCGTCGGATCTGAAGGCCTTCCTGCTCGATCGCGCGAGTAACCAAATCGATCGGTTGCTCAACGCGAATCTTCAACGGAACCACGTGAATCGTGGCGGAGCAACAGCGCCGTCCGGCACGGCCGCGGGCCCCACCGCCACGGTAACCCCAACGTCCGGCTAAATAGCTGATGTTGGACTGCGCCGGCGATTCTACCTTCGTCCGGTTCAGGTTTGAGTGATACGACGCGGACTGGTACACTTTGGTGCACCAGTCCGCGTTATTTTATTGACCTGGTAGGCCGTCTCACCTCATGACGCCACGTCAGCTTTGCGTTCTACTGTCTGCCGTCGTCGATAATCCGTCCGTTCAAAATCTGTGGAAATTCGCGGACCAGGGTATGCCGGTCTTCGCCCATTCAATGGACGTCGCTTCGCTGGTCGTGGATGCCTACCCGGACTGGCGCGATCGGTTTCCCGGATTTCGTCTTGACGTCGTTCTGGTCGGAAGCGTTCTGCACGACCTGACTAAAGCGACCGCCCGAATGGCCGGCGTGACGTCGCACAGCGACATCATGGAGCGCGAGCCGACGATTGCTGTCGCGGCCGCGGCTGACGTTCTTGAAGACGTTGGAAGGGTCACCGGAGTTTTCCTCGATGCGGAAGGAATCGATCATTTATGGCACGTCATTGCCGCTCACCATGGTCCCTGGGGAAAGATTTCTCCGCAAACCCCGGAAGCTGCACTTCTCTACCAATGCGATAACTATTCGGCGACCCACCATCGTATTGCTCCGGTGGATGCTAACGACGTGTTGAGACTGATCGCGGACGGAATTGACCTGAGCGTCGCCGCGAGCGCCCTTGGCTTCGACCGGTCGGTCTTGAAAAGCCGAATGAAAGAGTCGGTGCGGGCAAACGGACTTCGAACGACGGCCGAGCTACTCGAGCGGTGGCGGGATCGCGGTGCCGTGTCGATTGGCGATGTGACGAGGGCCCGTCAAATCGAGGAGGCAAAAGAGGTCATCGAATTCGCGAAGAGATGCCCGACAGCCCTCGTCGACCGAGTCCGGCCCCTGCTGCGATTGGCCGCGCGGTAGCTCCGCGGTATCTTGGAGGCGTGGGTGCCTTCGCCTAGCTACGCCTCATCGTCCTCGCGATACATTTGCTCCGGGGCGGTCACGCCGATGAGGTCCAAAGAGTTCCGCAGAGCAAATTTGGCGGCCGTCACGAGCTTCAGCCGAGCCTTGGAGAGCTCGACGTCGTCCGAAATGACCTTGCACTGCTTGTAGAACGAGTGGAAAACCGAGGCGAGGTCGAGTGCATAGTGTGGAAGATGGTGCGGCTCGAGGGCCGTGGCGGCTAGCGCCACCATCTCCGGTAGCTCGAGCATTTTGCGGACAAGACTCATCTCCGCTGGATGGCGAAGCAGCGTCATGTCGGCGCCCTGGTGACTGAGCCCGCGCGATTCGGCGAGGCGAAGAATGCTCGCGATTCGCGCGTGGGCGTATTGGACGTAGTAAACCGGATTCTCGTCGGACTGCTTCTTGGCCAGGTCGATGTCGAAGTCAAGGTGACTGTCTGCCGACCGAGATACAAAGAAGTAACGGCAAGCGTCGCGACCGACCTCGTCAATCACCTCGCGAAGCGTGACGATATTGCCAGTCCGCTTGGACATTCGGACAGCCTGCCCTTCGACTTTTAGCGTTATCAGCTG
>CAZBQK010000062.1:0-16145 GCA_964493975.1 uncultured Dehalococcoidales bacterium
CCCTCGCCCTCTCCCGTGGGGAGAGGGGAGAAGACACCCTCGCTCTCTCCCGTGGGGAGAGGGGAAAGGCATGACCGTGACTCTTCATCACGGTCGAGCTGCCCCGACACTAACCCGCGCGAACCGCTCCGGTCCAAATCTTTCGATCGGAAGTGACGAGGTGCCGGTCGCAATCAGCTCGGTCATTGCTCGGGCAGTCGCGGGCGCTTCGAGTATGCCGTTTCCCAGGTGGCCGGTCGCCCAGTAGAGACCATGCAGGCCGGGGTCGGCGCCGAGCACCGGTTCGCGGTCGGGGGTCATCGGACGCAGTCCCGCCCAGGTTTCCACGAATCGCGCTTGGCTCAACGACGGAATGTAGCGGGACACTCGTTCGAAAAGACCGGCAATCGAACCAATGACGACGTCTTTGTTGAATCCAACGTCGGACGACGTTGCGCAGAGGATGGTACGTCCATCAGCTCGGGGGACCGACGAGAAAGAAGGACCGGAGACGAGGATCCGTTGAAGCGACGGACGTATGTCGACGGCGATAATCTCCCCTTTGAGGGGGCGAACCGGCATTTGATAGCGTCGGTCGATCAGGCCGGCCCAGCTACCAGCGCAATTCACCACGATCGGCGCGTTCACGATGCCAGTTTGCGTTTCAACCCCGGCGACCACGTCATGTTCGACAATCAGGCCGGTCACGAGGCAGTTTTCCACGACATCGCCGCCGCCCATCCGGACGGCGCTTCCTAGTGCATTTGTCAGCTTCGGGTTATCGACAAACGCGTGATCCGGGAGGCTTAGCGCGGCCTGGACGTCAGGAGCGAGGAGTGGCTCGGCTTCGAGCGCATCGTCGCCCGACAGCCAATCCGCTCGGATTCCCGCGGGTGCCTGCATCTCAAAGGATGCTCGAAGCGAGGAGACGTCATCATCAGAAAACGCGGGGATGATGTGACCGCTGACCCGAAACTCAAACGCCTGACCGGTCGTCGCCCGGACTTCGTCGACGAAGTCCGGGTACATCGCGTTCGAGGTAGCCCGAAAGTCGAGTAAGTGCTTTGGAATGTCCGGAGTGGCTTTGGGGGTAAGCACACCCGCGGCGGCGGAGGACGCCTCTCCGCCGACGTGCCCACGTTCCAGGACAACGACGTGGCGACCGGTCTGAGCTAGCCGCCAGGCAATCGAGCATCCGATGATTCCCCCGCCAACGACCAGAGCGTCGTACTGCTTGGCGGTCACATTCTCCTCCTTTGCTTCGTGGGGAATGGGGATGACGGGCGTTGTCCCTCGCCATGCCGTTGCCGATTGGTCGACAAGGGGCAATCCGATTACGGTTTAGGATCGGCGTGGAGGTAACGGTACCGAGGAATAACCAGAGCTTCGGTGAGCGTCGCCATAACTGCCGCGCTCACCGCATTGCGGAGTGCCGCGCGAACGACATTGATCGGGTCGAGGATTCCCGCTTCGATTGGATCGACAAGAGCGCCGGCAACGGCATCGTAGCCGACATGGCCCCCGCCGCTCCGAACCGCGTGCACGATGGGCTCGGGCTCCGCGCCAGAATTGGCGACGATGACCCGCAAGGGCTCTTCTAGAGCGCGGATCAACGCGACCCGGCCCAGGTGTTCGTCGAGGTTCTTTTCCGGACAACCCGGATGCACCGCCTGGCTACAGGCGACGAGCGCAACGCCTCCACCGGCCACGACCCCGTCGCGTCGTCCGGACTCAACCGCTTTGATCGCGCGATCGGCGCGTGTCTTTCGCTCGATCATTTCGGATTTTGTCGCCGCTCCGACATTCAAGGTCGCGACGCCGCCGGTCAGGTAGCCAAGCCTCTTCCGCAAAAGCGCCCGATCGTACGGGGCGTCCTCGGATTCGATTGCCGAACGCACCACGCCTACGCGATCGGCGACGTCCTCTTCCAGCCCATCGCCGCCGAGCACCGAGAAGTAATCGCGACTGGCCCAGATGAGATCGCAGTAGCCGAGGTCGTCCAGGGTCGCGAGGGCCGGTTTGTCGCCGGCGTCGGCGTTCAGAAATCGAGCGCCAGTCTGGGCCGCGAGATCTTCGAGCACGCCAAGTCGATGGGCACCGACTCCCGGCGCCAGGATTCCAACACTGTGGAGAATACCGCGCTGATTGTTAACGATCATCGTCGCGAGGGCCGTGTCGGAGATCTTCGGTGCGAAGAAGACGAGCTCCTTCATACCCGCGTTTGCGACCTGCTCCATGATCGGAACGACCTGTTCGGCAGTCTCGAGAAACACGTTCGTGAAGAGAACGAGCGGTTTCTCGGACCAGGCGAGATTACTCGCTTTGTCGGTCACGAAATCAGACGAGGCAAATCCAGCGTCCCATTTGCTGCCATCGGCGACTTCGACGGCGACTTCGTTCGCCATCCACTCCTGAGTGCAGATCACAATGTCCCAGCCGTAGCGTTCGTGGATGTCGACGATCCGATCGGCGATTTCTTCATCATGTCCGGCCCCCAGCGCGATGCTCCGAAGCGCGGCAGGGGTCTCGACCGGAATCGCCATGCCATCGAGGTGTTCGAGTGCTTCGACGAGCGCCGCGTCGATCCCCTGGCGCAGGATCGCGGGATTCGCTCCAGCCGCGATGTGGCGGGTCGTCTCCCGAAGCAACGCTTGCGCGATAACCGCGGACGTGGCGGTCCCGTCCCCAACCTGATCCAAGACCCGCCACACGACGTGGCGCATGAGCATTCCGCCGGCATTTCGATAAAGCGGGAGTTCCACGATCCGTCGAGCAATGGTCGCGGCATCGTCGAACAGGGCCGGCGGATCGGTCCGATTCAGGCCCTCCATCAAAACGGTGCGAGCGGTCGGCCCTAAGGTAGGGCTCAGGGCGTTCGCGACCGTATCGAATCCACTACGAATGAGGATTCGGGCTCTCGGCGACAAGACAAGTCGACCGTGATCGAGGACGTGAGCGAGTCGCGCCTTGCGCGAGCGCTTCGACGGACGGATTGGCATGATAGACCGGTCCTTTAGGAATGGGTGAAAACGGGACGCCTCTCAGCCTTCTCTGAGTCCCGTCAACGTGACGCCTCGAACAAAGTAATCCTGCAGGAAAAGGAAGAGGATGGTCACCGGGATCACAGTCACGACCGCGGCGGCCATCAGTAGATTCGAGTAGGTCGCCTGGTTAGGGACGTTGAAATAGGTCAGAGCGACGGCCAATACCTGTTTTGCGTTTGTGTTGATGTAAATCAGCGGCCCGATGAAATCGTTCCAGCGCTCGACGACCGACAGCGCGACACAGGTGATGATTGCCGGGACGGACAGCGGAATCATGATTTGGAACAGAATCTGGCGGTGCGATGCGCCGTCCATCATCGCCGCGTCGTCGATCTCGCGCGGTATCGTGAGGAAGAACTGACGGAAGAGAAAAATGTAGAAGGCGGAGCCAAACCAGGCCGGAACGATCAGCGGAAGGTAGGTGTCGATCCATTTGAGCTGGTAGAACACGACGTACTCTGGAATGAGCGTGACCTGGTACGGCACCATCATCGTCGCCAGGACCAGGGTAAACAGGACGTTGCTG
This sequence comes from uncultured Dehalococcoidales bacterium, assembly GCA_964493975.1. Lineage (GTDB taxonomy): Bacteria > Chloroflexota > UBA6077 > FW602-bin22 > CADDYW01 > CAZBQK01. The sequence goes on from CAZBQK010000062.1 coordinate 3,550, forward strand.
CCCCGGAACTGGATCCTGGCAAACCCGTAGGCGACGATGGCCGAGCTCAGAACCGCGCCGGCGCCACTGAGCGCCACGTAGTAGATCGTATTGACGAAGAACCTGGGGAAATAGAGCATCGGCTGGAAAAGAGCCGTGGAAAAGTTCTCCCAGGCAAATCGGCTCGGAATAAAGTTCGGCGGAATGGTATTCAAGTCGGAGAAGGGCTTGAGCGAAAGCGAGATCATCCAAGCGAATGGTATCGCGTAGAGCAATCCAAGCGAGATCAGCGCAGCGTAACGTGCCGCCGTGCCAATCGCGGCGCGCCGTTCGGTCGCGGTCATTCCCCTCGCGGCAGTGGTGGTCGCGGCCATGTCTCCTCCCCCTACCGTGGCCCGGTCGGCGAACCCGGAGTCGCGCCCTCGTAGTAGACCCAGAGTCGCGCCGTGACGAGCTGGACGATCGTAACCGCCAGGATGATCAGGAAGAGAATCCATGCCAGCGACGCGGCGTAGCCCATGCGCAGGTTCTGGAATGCGACCTGATACAGGTACAGAGCGTAGAAGAGGGTCGAATTGGCCGGTCCGCCGTTCGTAACCACTTTGGCGACAGTAAACACTTGAAGTGTGCCAATAAAACCGAGGACCACGTTGAAGAACATGGCCGGCGTGACCATCGGCAGGGTCACCGAGGTGAATCTCCGTACCCAATTGGCGCCGTCGACAGCCGACGCGTCGTAGAGCGACTGGGGAACGCCCTGTAACGCGGCCAGATAGATCAGCATCGGCGTCCCGACGTTCCAGAGGCCAATGATGATGATCGCCCGAAGCGACCAGTCGAGACTGAAGAGCCAGTTTGGTCCTTCGATCCCAAGCAAGGCCAGGAAACCATTAATCGGTCCGCCGTGCGATGAGAACATCTGCGCCCATAGAAAAGATGTTCCGACGCCGAAGGTGATCGCCGGAACGTAGAACAGGGTCCGAAACAGCCCGATACCGGGCGATTTCTTGTTCAGCAGCATGGCAAGGGAAAGCGCGATAATCTGGGTACCGGGTACGTTGATCACCGCATAGTAGACCGTGTTGGAAAGGGCAATCATGAAGCGGTCGTCGACGCCACTGGCCAGTTTCGCGTAGTTGTCCAAGCCAATAAAAGTCCATTTGCCAACAATTGCCCAGTTCGTGAAGCTCAGAAAGAGCGACGCGACGAACGGCAAGAAGCTGAACGCGAGAAAGCCGAAGATCCAGGGGCTGATGAAAGCGTAGCCAAGAAGGTCGCGGCGGGTGAGGAAAGGTCGCTTCTTCTCGACAAGAAAGTTGGACGATCGCGAGGTAGCAGCCATCGACGTTTACCCTACCCTGAATACTCTACCGCGCGTGACGCAACGACACGGCGGCGAACCAACTGAGCAGGTTCACGCCTCGGATTCGCGTGAATGAACCTGCCACGACCATGAAGTGGGCGGCACGGTCGGGCGTGGGCAACTTGTCGACGCCCGTACCCGACCGTGCTCAGCATCAGGCTACTACGTGTAGGGATGCACCCCCCACTTCGCTAGCTCGGTTTCCGACATGGCAGGAAGCGGCGAGCCACCAATGGTGTACGGGCTGCCCTCGCCGGAGTAGCTTTGCGACTTGCCGAGCGTATCGATCTTCTTCTGAGCGGTAGTGAGCGCCTCTTTGACGGTTTGCTTGCCAAGAAACGCCTTATCCAGCTCCGGCTGAACCGTGCTGTACATCACCTCGTTCATTATATCGCTGTAGTAGTGATACCCATACGGGCGCGAGAAGGCATAGTAGCAGAAAGAGCCGGCGTGCTTCGGCGGAGGGGTGTCCTGGTAGGTTTTCCACGCCGCTTTGTTCGCGACGAACATCGTCTTCTTCTGCGCGTACAGGGTCTCGGCGCGGTCGCCAGCGAGGAAGGCGATCCATTTGTAGCCCCACATCGGGTTCGCCGCGAGCTTCGGAACGAAGTTCGGGTTGACCGTCGAACCAGCGACGCCGGTCGGCAGTCCGGTATTGTAGCTTCCTGGCTTCGGCGACGGCGCCGCGTCCCACTCGAACTTGGACCCGATCTCCTTCTCGTTGATCGTCGAATCGTACGAGGCGCGGTGGTACATCGCGACGAGGCCGCCGCGGAACGGATTGGCGGTCGCGGACCCCTGGAGGGACGCGATGACGTCGGTCGTGATCAGGATCTTGTCCTGGGTGGCCCATTTGTACATGAGCTCGAGCCACTTGACGACGCCGGGATCGAGGTAGTTGTACTTGCCAGTGTCCCAGTTGGCGTAGTTGCCACCCATGCTCCAGATATAGGGCTCCTGGTCCTCGGTGTCGGTGTAGGCAACTTGGAACCCGTACTGGGTGATCTTGCCGCTACTGTCTTTTTTCGTACAGAGCTTCGCGATCTCGTACATGTCGTCGAGAGTCCAGTTCCCGTGCAGATCGTCCCAGGGATCCTTCGCGCCGGCGGCCTTGATCATGGTCTTATTGTAGTAAACCGCCCGGTCGTCGTTGTCCATTGGCAGATTGAGGACTTTACCGCCCCAGATCTCGATACCGCCAAGCGCGTAGTTGGCTCGCAGGTTGATGTTGTCCTGCTTGAGATTGTCGGTCATATCGTAGTGCTGACCGGCGCTCATGTACTTGGTCTGCACGCCGTTATCGGAGGTAGCAGCGTCGCCGAACCCGCCCGCGACGAGGCCGGCTTCCATCTTGGTCGTGTAATCGTCGCCGCCGAACTGGGTCTTGATCGTCACTCCAGGATTTGCGTCCTGGAACTCCTTGACCAGAACGGTGAAGGCATCCTGGAGCGGCGTCCACCAGGTGTTGAACACGACCTCGACGGGCTGTTTGACCGTTGCGCCAGTGTTCGCGGGCGCCGTGGTTGCCGTCGCCGCCGCAGCGGCGGCCGCCGGAGCAGGGGTCGCGGTCGGAGCCGCAGCCGCGGGAGCCGCCGCCGTCGTCGCCGTTGGTGCAGTCGCCGCTGCGCCGGCGGCTGGCGCCGTGGTTGGCTGAGCTGCCGGTGGCGCGACCGATGGCGGACCGCAGGCCGCGACAATGGTCGCGCCAACGCCGACCGCCCCTAGTTCCAACAGGTGCCGGCGGTGGATCCGCCGGGTAGATTCCGATTCGGGATTAACCCGCATGGCTAAGTCGCCCTCCTATCCAAATCACCTGCGTGACAAAATGTGGGCTCTTTCGCTTGCGCCGACATGCGCTGCCGACTCGTATAGGACTTCACCCCCTTTGAAGCCATGTAGTTCGCCGGAAGGCCCATGATCCCGTGGGTCAGAACAGATTAGACGTCAGTCCATCAGCAACGCTGGTTTGACGTACACTGATGCGCGGGATTCTAGATGTGGTACAACCGTGAGTCAAGCCTTGGCGACGAAGACGTTCCAGCCCCGGGTCAAATGGGTTAGTCGAACGGGTTAGTGGGCACTGAAGTCGGAGAATAGCACGGTTGGCCACGGGGTGAATTGGTCGAATTGCTGCATTCTGCATTGTCTTTCTTGGGCAAGGGGTCCTGAAGTTGCTCGGTTATTTCCTTGACGCCAGTCGACCGTCGGCCAAGAATGAGTGAATGCGACCGGAATCAGCCGGCAAGAACCGGCCAAGCAACCGATCTCCCAACGCGACGAGAATCGATCAGTCGTTGCTAGCCACGAAATTGGCCGTGCCACTGGTACGCACCGACCTTGTGATTCGCGAGCGGCTCGTCCGGCGGATCGAAGATGCAAAGCGCCATCGCCTCACTCTGGTTGCCGCTCCCGCCGGATTTGGCAAAACAACGTTACTCGCCAGCTGGATCCACGGCGCCGGGATACCTTTCGGATGGGTCACACTCGACTCCGGCGATGACGACCTGATTCGGTTCTGGATCTACACGATCACCGCGATCGAGAGAGTTTTTCCCGGAGTCGGTGTTGGTGCCCTGGCACTCCTTAAGCTTCCGCAGTCCCCCCCGATTGAAGCGGTGTTGATCGCACTGATAAACAGCGTTGCCCAGGCGACGAGCGACGGAGTTCTGATCCTCGACGATTTCCACCTCGTCAGCTCACCGGTGGTCCTGGGCTCGGTTTCCTTTCTTATTGATAATCTTCCGTCAAGACTCCATCTCGTGATCGCCACTCGAGCCGACCCGGCACTTCCAATGGCGCGTCTTCGGACCAGGGGCCAGCTGATTGAGATTCGGGCGGCCGACCTCCGATTTACCTCCGATGAAGCAGCGACATTCCTTAATCGCGCGGTCGGATCAAGCTTATCGAGTAGCGACGTTTCAGCCCTCGAGACTCGGACCGAGGGATGGATTGCCGGTCTCCAACTGGCCGCTCTCTCGCTGCAGGGACACGACGATGTCGGGGGCTTTGTCAAAGCCTTTACCGGCAGCCACCGATTCGTTGTCGATTACCTCGCCCAGGAAGTTCTGGCGCGTCTCCCAGCGCCAGTCCAATCTTTCCTGCTGGAGACGTCGATTCTCGATCGACTGACCGGCTCGTTGGCCGAGGCCGTGACCGGTCAATCGGATGGGGACCGTACCCTCGAGCAGCTGGAGCAGGCGAACCTCTTTCTCGTCCCGCTCGACGACGAGCGGCGGTGGTACCGCTACCACCAGCTGTTCGCCGACGTTCTCCGACATCGGGTTCAGCGCGCTCAACCACACCGCGTACCTGAGCTTCATTCTAGCGCGAGCGCATGGTTTGAGGAGCAGGGCTTCGTCCGCGAGGCGATCAAACATGCTCTTGCCGCGGATGATGTTGCTCGCTACGTCGCGCTTGTCGATCGGGCCGCGCCGTCCTTTCTCGGTCGGGGTGAAATCGTGACGGTTCGTGGCTGGCTCGCTGCGATTCCGCTCGACCTGATCCGCGCCCGAACCCGGCTGGCGGTCATCCAGGGGTGGCTTCTCTACTTTGAGGGAGAGCTCGATTCGGCTGAAGCGCTGCTCCAAAACATCGAAAGCCAGATTGCCGAATCGGGGAGCGCCGAAAGCGAAGCGCTGGGAGCGATCGCTACGATTCGAGCGTTTATCGCACTGAACCGTGACGACCACGCGAGCGCCAGTCGTTTCGCCCGTCAGGCGCTGGACCAATTGCCGCGCGACGACGCCCTCCGAGGTATCGTTACCCTGAATCTAGGATGGGTGAACTGGTTGGCCGGCGACATCGAGGCCGCTATCCGAGCCATCCTCGAATCGCTCGAGCTGTGTCGGTCGGCGGAAAATCTCTTTGGTGTCTTTATCGCGACCGCCGAGTTGGCGAGACTTCGGATGGTTCAGGGAAAACTCGGCGAGGCGGAGCGAGTTTTCCAGGAAGGGCTGCGACTCGTCTCCGATCACGAGGGGCCGCTACCGGCGAGTGGACTAGCCTACGTTGGCTTCGGGGACCTGCTTCGAGAGCGAAACGATCTGGAGTCCGCCAGTCGTTACCTCAACCAGGGAGTCAAATTGTGCGAAGACCTTGGCAACGTTGGGGTCACGCTGCAGGGTCTTATGTCCATCGCGCTCCTGGAGCAAGCACGCGGGAGCCCCGGCGCGTCAATGGAGGCATGCGAAGAGGCGCGGCGGCTGATCGAGCAACATCGATTATCTCGGGCCCTCTTTGAGATGTATGGCGCCTTGCGGGCTCACCTGTTGCTGCGACAGGGTCGGGTGGCCGATGCGGTTTCTTGGGCGCGTGATCTGGATGTTGAATCGGCGGCGCTTTCCCGCATGCCGGGCTACCTGGTTCCCGTGACCCGCGCTCGGGTGTTTCTCGCCGAGCGGCAATTCGACAAAGCGCTAACTCTTCTGGACTCAATTCGGCGGACGACCGAACGCGACGGGCGATGGGCCACGTGGATCGAGATAACGGCGCTTCGGGCGATCGCGCTTGACTCGCGCGGTGATGGCGACGCGGCCGTTAGCACCCTGGCTACGGCAATCGCCCGGGCGGAACCGGAAGGCTACGTCCGGATCTTTGTCGACGAAGGAGCGCCAATTTTACCGTTGCTCGCGAGGCTTCGTGACGCCTTGCAAGCGACGGCGACTGGCACCGATCGTCTTGGGGGAACGTACGTCGACCGCCTGATCGACGCGATTCAGGCTGAAATCGATCGGGTGCTTCGTCCCCTTGAACCGGTGGCGCCCGGCGCCTCATCGCCTGCGACGGCTTCATGCCCCGAGACTCTCAGCGAGCGCGAATCCGAAGTCCTCCGTCTGATCGCGGAGGGCTGCTCCAACCGTGAGATCGCGGATCGTCTCGTCATCGCGGTAAGCACGGTCAAGTGGTACGTCAATAACATTTACGCGAAGCTCGGCGTCGATAGTCGAACCAAGGCGATCGCCCGCGCGCGAGCGACGAACTTACTACCCAGATAAGCTCAAGGCCCCACCCAACAACCCACCTTTTTATCGGTGAACCTTCCGCCTGCATTTCGCTACTCTCAAAGTATGTCAGTTGCAATCCAAGTTGAATCACTCGGCAAAACGTATCGCCCTCGAAACGGGCCGCCAACCCGTGCACTAACCGACGTGACTTTACGCATTCCATCCGGACAGATCGTCGGCATCGTCGGCGCGTCCGGGGCGGGCAAGACGACGCTGCTGAAACTTATTTCCGGAGAACTTCGTCCAACGACCGGACGAGCGAACCTCTACGGACACGATCTGACGAAGGAATCTTCGATCGCGGGGGGAGTTGCCAGGTTTGTCCGAACCGATGGGCGTGAAGGACGATTACCCGACCAACCCATTCTTCTTCTCGACGAGCCCGACGGCGATCTCGACGAAGTGGAATCCCGGGCCGCGCTGTCGGCGCTCGCGAAGGTTGCCCGAGCCGCCCAAAAGACGGTGGCCCTCGCAACGCGACACGTCGACCTGGCTCGCGAGTTCTGCGAGCGGATCGTGTTTCTGGAAGGCGGAAGGGTTGCACTCGACTGTTCGGCCGCGAGTCTCCGGATACCGACGTGGGCCGACGAGTACCGGATCACGGTCGCCGGACAACTTGACGATGGATGGTCCGAATGGTTCGACGGAATGCGCGTAATCGCATCTGGCCCAGCCTCGACCGTCCTAACCGGCGCGATTCTCGATCAATCCGCTCTCCACGGCGTGCTCGCGAAGATACGCGACCTCGGTTTACCGTTACTTTCCGTCCGTCGAATCGAGCTCGACGCGCGCGACGTCATCACGAAGCTATGTGGCCCCGATTCTGGGTTACGTCCCCCGGAGCTACGACGAGGCCCGGTTCGTTCCCGCTAGGAGTGTTGTGTGAAGATAACTGAGTTCTCCCTCCGCAACCCGATTGTGATCGCCGCGATTGGGCTGGCGCTGGCGCTCTACGGGATTTACACCTATTTCACGCTGGGCGTGTCGCTCTTTCCGAGCGTGAGCTTCCCGGAGGTTGTCATTACGACGGCGGACCCCGGAGCTGACCCGGCGACGATGGAAACCCAGGTCACGAAGCCGATCGAGGATGCGGTCGCCGGCCTGCAGAATGTCGACACTATTTCCTCGACGTCCGCCGAGGGTATCTCGACGGTTAACGTTCAGTTCACGACCGCGGCGAATTCCGACCTGGTGTCGGTCGACGTCGAGCGGCAGGTCAGCTCGATTCGGAGCAAACTCCCGACCGAGGCTCAGGCCCCTTCGATCTTTAAGCTAGATCTGGACGCGATACCGGTCATCTACGTCTCGGTTTCGGGCCCCCAACCGCTCGACCAGCTGCAAAAAGTCGCGACCGATCGGCTCCAAAAGCCGCTTCAGACGATCGCGGGGGTGGGCTCCGTGACGGTTGGCGGAGGACAAACTCGCGAAGTCCAGGTGAAGGTCGATCTTGCCCGGCTCCAGGCCCGCGGATTAGGCTTGAACTCGGTTCAGACTGCCCTGCAGAGCGAGCAGCTGGAGGTCCCGTCTGGCGTCCTTACCGGGCCCGGCGGGAAGGAAGTAAACGTCCGCGTCAGCGGTCTGGTCGCCCAGCCAGGAGACCTCGCAAAGATCGTCATCTCCCAAACCGCGGGTGGTCCGGTTTATCTGGGAGACGTCGCCACGATCGAAGACGGAGCGAAAAAGACCGACATTATCAGCCGAGTCAACGGCGCGCCAGCCGTGCGGCTCAATGTCACGAAATTGGCATCGGCAAATACGATCGACGTCAGTCAGGCCGTTCGGGCCAAGATGGCCGAGCTTCAGCCCACGCTTCCCCAGGGCATGGTTCTCGACGTCACCTACGATGCCGCGACCTACACCCAGCAGTCCTTCAATACGATTCAGAAGACGCTAATCGAGGCGATCTTCTTCACTGGTCTGATCCTGCTTCTGTTCCTTCACACCTGGCGGAGCACGACGATTGTCCTGATCGCCATCCCCGCGTCAGTGCTGACGACGTTCGTGATGATGAAATTTCTTCATTACAACCTGAACCTGATGTCGATGCTCGCGCTGACGTTGTCCGTCGGAATCCTCGTGGACGACAGCATCGTCGTCCTGGAGAATATCTACCGGCACATTGGCCTCCGTGAGCCACCGTACGTCGCCACGGTCAATGGCCGAAGCGAGATTGGGCTGGCCGCGGTCACGATCACGATGGTCGACGTCGTGGTTTACCTGCCAATCGCACTGATGTCTGGCATTGCCGGCGACTTCATTCGCCCGTTCGCCATGACGATCGCGGCCGCGACGTTGATCTCGCTAGTTGTGTCGTTCACCGTGACGCCCCTGCTGAGTAGCCGCTTCCTCACGATGGACCAGGTCCTCAAGCACGGGACCGGGCCGGTCGCGGCCTTCGGTCGCTGGTGGGATCGGCTGATGGACGGCCTGGGTCACCATTACCAGGGGCTGCTTCGCACCGTCATAACTGGTAAGCTCCTCCGCTTTGGGTTTGTCCGGACGGGAGTTCTCCGGTTAACCGGCAACCGATTTGGCGGTTGGATCCCAACGAGCATTGGCGCCCGCTGGGGAGTCATTGCCGTTGGAACCCTCACGTTGATTGCCGGCGTCGCGCTTGTCGCGGTCGGCCTGATCGGCTTCGACTTCTTCCCGAGCGGTGACCAGAGCGAGGTCGACATCCAGCTTCAGATGCCGCCGGCAACGGCGCTCGAGACGACCGACGCGGTCGTTCAACAAATCGACAAGCGGCTGCGGGCAATGCCCGAGGTTCGCGAAGTGACCGCGTATACTGGCAACGCCGGCGGCGGAATCGGTGGAGGCGGCGGCGACACATCGTTCATCATTGCGCTGCTCAAACCTAAGACGGAGCGAACACGCTCGTCGAGCCAGATCGCGGACGACCTGCGACAAACCCTCCCACGAGGTTTGCCTGGCGCGACGTTCCACATTCAGCTTCCGAATGCCTTCGGCTTTGGTGGCTTTGGCGGCCAGCCAATACAAATCGCGGTTCGGGGCCCGGACCCAGACATCTTGAATCGACTGGTCGATCAGGTGACCACTGACGTCAAGGCAGTACCCGGAGCGGTGGAAGTCAATAACGTGAACGAACGGGTCCGCACGGAAGACGTGTTTCGGATTGACCGCGGGCGCACCGCGGATCAAGGTCTCACGGCAGCGCAGGTCGCCGGGGTCGTCCACACGGCGGTCGATGGCACCGTCGTCGCCCAGTATCACCGGGCCGGCCAGGATGACGTCGACATCCGGCTGATGACCGTCGACAGCTTCCGGGCCAGTCCGACGAACCTGGGCGGGTTGCCCCTTCTCACCAACAAGGGCTCGATCGTTCGCCTTGACCAGCTGGGGACGGTCGAGACGGGTGTTGCTCCAACCCAGATCGACCACGTCAATCGCGAGCGGACGGTGACGGTGAGTGCGTCGGCGAGTGGCCGCGACGTCGGAACGGTTCAACGCGACATCCAGACGAAGCTGGACCAGATCAAGCTGCCGCCTGGCTATACGATTGAGTATCAGGGCTCCGCGAATCAGGGAGCTAACTCGTTCAGCGACCTATTTCAGGCGATGGGGATCGCCATCATTTTGATGTACGTGTTGATGACGATGCTTTTTGGGTCGGCAACCCTCCCGTTGGCGGTCATTGGATCCCTGCCGCTGGCGGTCGTGGGTTCGCTAACCGCGATGGCGATCACCGGAACGCCGTTCACCATCTTCTCGATGCTGGGCTTCGCCCTGCTCCTTGGGCTGGTTGGGAAAAACGCCATTCTGCTCGTCGACTATACCGATACGTTGCGCAAGCGAGGCGAAAACCGCACTGATGCGCTGCTCGAGGCCGGCCCCACCCGATTGCGCCCGATCTTGATGACGAGCCTGTCGATCATCGTCGCCCTTCTTCCAGTCGCCGCTGGCTTCGAGGAAGGTTCCGAGCTACTCAAGGCGGCAGCGGTCGTCTTGATCGGCGGCCTCGCCACCTCGACCCTCTTGACCTTGGTCGTCGTGCCGGCGATGTACACGATTTTCGACGACATCAACGAGTTCGTCTCGCGGATCTTGCACCGCGTTTCGCCTCCCCGCGAGCTCGAACCCGAGGAAATCGCAATCGTTCACGGTGTTCCGCGCGTCCACACGAACGGGGTGACCGCGTCTCACCACGCCCTAAGCGGTACCGAGACGCTCGTCGGAGTGGAACGATGAAGAGTCAGTCAAACAACGGCGTCTCAACTTCTTACAGGTATCGGAGGATCGAGGTGTTCAAGCGGATCTCGGCGCTACTTCTGATTGGAGCACTTGTGCTGGTCGGCTGCGCCCGACCCGCACCCGCCACTCCGGCGGCCCTGATTACATCGGTTGGCGTTGCACCGGCCCAACAAATCGACGTTCGCCAAATCCTATCGCTTACTGGCGACGTGAAAGCCTCGTCGGAGGTAAGCGTTCTCCCAAAGCAACCAGGGCGAATTCTGTCGATGTCGGTTGACGTCGGCTCGAAAGTGCAGGCAGGCGACCCGATCGCTCAGATCGAGCACGTCAACCAGGACCTGGCGCTGCAGCAGGCGAAAGCTCAGCTTCTCACGGCCCAGGCCCGCCTGGATACGATCAAAGCCGGACCGCGCGCCGAGAACGTGACCCAGGCCGAAATCGCCCTGGACACCGCGAAGTCGCGATTACAGACCGTCCTGAACGGTGGGCGAACGGCCGCGGTTGCCCAGGCTCAGGCCCAGGTCGACCAGGCCCAACAGCGCCTGGATGCGATCAAGAACGGATCTCGCGCTGAGACCGTAACCCAAGCCCAGGCAGCCCTGACCAACGCCCAGGCCCGACTTCAGGCGCTCAAAAACGGGCCACGACCGGAGCAAGTCGCATCCCTCGAGCTACTCGTCTCGCAAGCGAAAAACGGTCTCTTCTCCGCTCAAGCAAATCGTGATGGCACCTGCGGCAACTCTCACAGCCCCGGCTTCCTTTGTCAGTCGGCGAACGCCGCCGTCGACGCCGCGCAAACCGCGGTCGACCAGGCCACCCAGAATCTCAAAACGCAGACCGCGCCGCCCACCCAAACCGACCTCCAGCAGGCGCAATCAGCCGTGGACCAGGCGCAGGCCGCGCTTGACCTCGCGAAGCATCCTTACACCGACCAGGACCTCAAGACCGCGAATGATGCGCTCATCCAGGCGAAACAGGGCCTCGCGCTCGCCAGTCAACCATTCACGGACGAAGACGTTCGTCAGGCGAAAAACGGCGTCGCCGTCGCCGAGCAGCAGCTTGCGCTGGCGAAGCAACCGTACACCGATCAGGACCGTCAGACCGCCGACGCCGGAGTGGCTCAAGCCCAGGCCGGGGTCGACCAGGCGCAGCAAGCAGTGAAGGACACCACGGTTGCCGCGCCGATTGCCGGCATCATCACTCAAAAGGCTCTCGACGTGGGGGCGATGGCATCGGTGGCTCAACCACTCGTGACGATCGCCGCGAGCGGATTGAAGATCACGGTGTCGGCTTCGGATAGCCAGGTGGGGAATCTGAAGGTCGGAGCCGACGCCACCGTCACCGGAACGTCACTTGGAACGCAAATCATCCCGGCCAAGGTCACGAACGTGGCTCCAAGCGGAAGCGCCCAAAATCGCACCTTTGCCGTTGACCTGACCCCGAATGCACCGGTTCCGGACCTTCTGCCAGGAATGTTCGTCCAGGTGACGTTGAGCGCGGTGGAGCACAAGGGCGTGACCGCCGTGCCCAATCAGGCGATCATCGAACGCGCCGGAAAGTTCTACGTATTCGCCGTCAACAACAACGTCGCAAAGCTCGCCCCGGTTACCGTCGGCATTTCAGACGGTAAAGTCACCGAAGTTAGCGGCATCGCCACGGGGACCTCCGTCGTCGTTCAAGGGCAGGATCAGCTAAGCGACGGCGACAAAGTGGCGCCAACGCCACAGTAAAGGCAAGTTCGGGCGCCGATTGTCGCCGGCATACCACCCAATCGGTGTAGGGGCGGGCTGGGTGAGGAAGGGAGGTGGGGGCCCTTGTGGCCGCCCAGGTTTCCCAAGCGCCGGTGCGCCGACAGCGACCGCACGGCGAAGGGCCGACCAGAGGGAACGCGGGCGGCCACGAGGGCCCCATCCCCTCAGCACCGCCACCCCCGCCCCTACGGGATTATTACCGACCCGTCCCTTACTCCGAAGTCAGTTAGCCTATCGAACGCCGCAACCTCGCCAGTATGAGACACCCTCTAACCACCCCATCCCCCA
>CAZBQK010000063.1:0-11149 GCA_964493975.1 uncultured Dehalococcoidales bacterium
ATCGTCGCGAACATCGCGTCGACATCCGCGCAGAGGATCCCTCCGGGCCCATGAGGGGTGGATTCTTTGGCGACGTCCACCAGAACTCTAGCTGCTCCCGCGAATGGCTGCCATTCCAATCATACCCCGAGGATCGATGGCGGCGACGGCGCCTGCCGTCCAGATCATTTCTGGAGCAGCTCCGCGATGGCAGCTTTCAAGTGAGGGAGTATCTCCTTGTAGTCGCCGACGACACCCAATCTCGCGTAATCGAAAATCGGCGCATCTTTGTCGGTATTAATCGCGACGATCGTCTTTGCCTGAGAGATACCGACCAGGTGGTGGCTTGCTCCCGAGATTCCGACGGCGATGTACAGGTTCGGCGCGATGGTCTTGCCGGTCTGACCGATTTGCCAGGTCGAAGGCACCCAACCCGCGTCGACCGCCGCTCGGGAGGCACCAACCGCGGCGCCAAGGACCGAGGCCAGGTCGTGCAGGGCCTGAAAGTTCTCGGGCCCACCGAGACCACGACCACCCGAGACCACAACCTTAGCATCTTCGAGACGCGGACCTCGAGGCGGATCGATCGACGTTTCGGTCACTCGTGGCCAGGACGGATCAACCGGTATGCTAATGCCCAGGTCGCGACTTGTGCCCGAGCGAGATGAGTCCGCCGGAATCGCGACCGACGCGCCCGGTTTAACCGTGGCAACCGTGACCGGCCGCCGCGACGCCATGACGGCACGCGCCTTTCCGCCAAAGACCTGACGCGTGAAAGCAATCCGTCCGTCGTCAATGGTCCAACTTGTTGCTTCGGTCACGAGCCCCGCGCCTACTCGACGCGCCAGCCTCGGCCCCCAATCCCGCCCGGTCGCATCCGCGACAAGCAAGACGACGTCAACCGGCGCCGCGCGAAACGCCGCTTCTAGGGCAATGACTCCCGCCTCGCCAGGAGAGTGAGCAAGCGACGACTCGTCGCATGTCAGGACCACATCCGCTCCCCGAGCGATAAGACCCGGCCCTGACCCATTCGCGCCGGTTCCGAGCGCGGCAACCGTGACCTTTCCGCCCGTCCGATCCGCGATTTGACGCGCGCCGCCAATCAGATCGAGGACGAGGTTCGAAGGCGCTCCGTCCCGCAGCGGAGCGACGACCAGGACGTCAGTCAAGAGAGGAGCCTCCTGAGTCTTGGTAAAGTAACTCGGTCCGCGACTTGTAGGGGCATCCCCTTGTGGGTGCCCCGTTTCCCGTTGGAACCGGGGATGGGCACCCACAAGGGGATGCCCCTACGGCGAATTCGTCGACTGCAGTGTCTCTCGGAACTAGCGTCGACCTCATCAGATAACACTTAGCTCGCGAAGGCGTCGGGCCAGCGCGCGAGCGCGGTGCTGAGCGCTGTCGCCTTCGATCATCTCAGCGTGCTTGGGTTGCTCCGGAACAAATAGGTCGAGCACCTCGATTGAGCTCTTATCGAGGTCAGCGGCGGTCACGCCAAGCTTGGCCCCGTTCCAATTGGCGATTGGCTTTCGGGTGGACATCATCACGTCCCGAACCTTCGCGAAACGCAGAACGTTAGAATCGTCGTTCGTCACCGTGAAAACGGCCTTACCGTCGCATCGAACCATTTGAAAGCCGTCGTCGAGCTCACGCCGCGCTCGAAGTCCGTTTCCATCAGGTGAGACGCGTGACACGAAAGCGACGCACGGCCAACCCAGCTCGTCCGCGACGAGCGAGCCAACCTGCCCGGCCTCCCAATCAGCCGCCTGTCGCCCCGCGAGCACGAGATCGACGTCGCCGATCGCTCGAATTGCTGCAGCGATGACGCGCGCCTTGCCGAACGAATCAAGCCCGACAAAAAGGGGATCGCTCACGAGCACCGCTTCGTCGGCAGTGACCGCCAGCGCTTTACGCAGAACGTCCTCGGCGCCCTTCTCGCCAAGACTGAGCGCGGTTATCTTCACGCCACTCCCTTTCGCCTCGCGAAGCTTGAGAGCGACTTCGAGAGCGTTGCCGTCAAAGATGCTCATGACCTGGGGCGCTCGGGCGATGTCCGGAACTTTCAGCTCCCGGTTGACCCGAAACGCCCGTGCGGGCACCTCCGGATCGAGAACCTGCTTGATTAACACGACGACGTGCATGAGAAACCTGTCCTCCAGGGAAGGTTCGGGCTACCCTCGTGGTCCGCCGGCGACGTAGATCGTCTGCCCGCTCACGTAGCTCGATTCGTCGCTCACTAGGAAGGCAATGACGTTTGCAACGTCCTGAGGCTGGCCAATCCGCCGCACCGGGATTCGAGTCGCGGCGTCAGCTTTCACCGCCTCGAAGTCGAGGCCCTGCCGCTCGGCGGTAGCGCGGGTCATCCTCGTTTCGATGAAACCCGGGGCGACGGCGTTCACGTTAATTCCGAACTGTCCTAACTCGATCGAAAGGGTGCGCGCCAGACCCTGTAGCCCGGCCTTCGCCGACGAATAGTTAGCCTGGCCCCGATTGCCCAACGCCGACGTCGACGAGATTAGAACGATTTTACCGTAACGCTGCTGAACCATCTGCTTTTGAGCGGAGCGCGCCGCCAGGAAGCTTCCCTTGAGGTGAGTATCGATCACCGCATCCCAATCGTCCTCGGACATCTTGAAAACAAGGTTGTCACGCAAGATCCCGGCGCACGCCACGAGAATGTCCAGTCGGCCAAATTCGGAGACGCAGCGGGCGACCGACGCTTCAACCTGGTCGGCCTTCGTGACGTCCAATGCCAGCGCAATCGCCTTGCCACCGGTCGCTCGGATCGCGGCGGCAGTCTCCTCGGCCGGCCCGGCGTCCATGTCGGCAATGGCGACCGACGCACCCTGCGAGGCGAGTGTTTGGGCAGTTGCCGCCCCAATCCCTCGAGCCGCGCCGGTCAGAAGCGCCACGCGCCCATCAAATCGTCCCACGTTCTGCCTCTTTCGCCATGGCGAAGACTTCCGCCTCCCCCGTGGTCACCTTTTCGCCCTTCTGATTCTCGGCCCAGAGGTCGAGGAGCACGGTCGCCCGACCATTCTGAACGTCGGAGATCCCTTTGACCGTACCTCGACAGGTCAGGACGTCGCCCAGGCGCACCGGTGCGCCAAATCGAACGGTCAGGCGTCGCACCCCCTCGGCACCGGCTAATCCGGACAGATACTGGCCGAGGAAACCCATGCTCAACATGCCGTGAGCGATGACATCGCCGAGCCCAACCGAGCGGGCAGTCTCGACGTCGGTGTGAATCAGGTTGTAATCTCCGGAGGCGCCAGCATACTTCAGTAGCTGGACTTTTGACACTGGATCTTTGACCAGCGGCGGGAGCTCATCGCCCAGGTTAATCTCGTCAACTGTCATAATGACCTCACCGAACGATAACCGTCGAACGGCCCCGGTACACCAGCTTACCGTCCGGATCGCGTCCCTCTTGTTCGGTGATGAGGAAGTTCAAGGTTCCCGACCCACCTTTCTTGACGTAGGTGTCGACGATCCGGCGGACGCACGTAATGCGATCGCCCGCTCGAATCGGTCGCTCGTACCAGTACTCCTCGCCACCGTGGAGAACCCGGGCCAGTGGTAGATTGATCCCGGGAATCCGAGCTCGGAAAGTGGTTGGGAACGTCGGAGGGGCAATGTCGCCGGAGCGGAAAGCCGGATTTGGATCGTCGATCGCCTCGGCAAACTTCCGGATTGCTCCGCGCTCGACCTCAAAAGTCTCCGGTTCGGAAAGCGCCCCGACGAGCGAGGGATCGATCAACGGCGAATCGGGTGTCATTTCTTGTCCTCGACGAGCCGAAACTTTGGAAGGCTAATGTCCGAGGTGACGTCGTCGAAAACGACCTCGACGGCCGCTCCGATCCGAACGCTCGACGGGGGAGATCCGACCACGTTCGACATCATCCGAACCCCTTCGGCGAGGTCAATCAGCGCGACAACGTAGGGAGCATCGTCGGCGAACTGGGCCGGGGCGCGGTGAACGACAGTGTACGAATAGACTGTCCCTTTTCCAGTCGCGCCGATCCATGCCACACGATCGGACATACATTGGGGACAAATCGACCGGGGATAAAAGATCGCGTGCTGACAGTCCTGGCAGCGTTGGATCACGAGGCGATGCTCTTTCGCGGCGTCCCAGTACGGCTTGGTGTCCCCATCGGGGACCGGAAGCGGCCGAGTGTACTCTGCCATCGGTCAATCCCTCCCGAGCACGCAGGTCGCGGACGATGACAGCACCCCACCGGTCCCGTGGACGAGGGCCAGTCGAGCGTTGGCCACCTGCCTGGCCTCGGCCTCGCCTCGTAACTGCCGTACGGCTTCGATTAACAAGAATATGCCGTACATCCCTGGGTGGCAGTACGAGAGCCCTCCGCCGTTCGTGTTGAGGGGGAACTTGCCGCCGGGAGCGGTCCGCTGGTCGGAGACAAAGGCGCCCGATTCCCCCGGCCCGCAAAATCCAAGTGCTTCCAGAGTCAGCAGCACGGTAATCGTGAAGCTGTCATATATCTCGACGACGTCGAGATCGGCGTGGGTGACGCCCGCCGAGCCCATCGCCTTCGGACCGGTTATCGCGGCCCCAGTCCGAGTCAAGTCAGGCATATTGCTGATCGTCATATGAGTGTGAGTCTCGGCCGCCCCCAGGACGCGAATGGGGGTCTTCCGACAGTCTCGAGCGCGTTCGGCCGAGGTGACCACGACCGCGCCGCCGCCGTCGGTCACCAGACAACAATCGAGCAAGTGCAACGGCTCCGCAATTAATGGCGAGCTGAGGACGTCCTGAACCGTGATCGGATCGCGCTTGTACGCTTTTGGATTCAAGGATGCCCATTTGCGCGTCGCAACCGCCACCTCGGCGAGCTGTTCCGGGCGGGTGCCGTACTCGTACATGTGCCGCATCGCGGCCATTGCGTACGCTCCAACTGGTAGCGGTGGACCGTAGGGTCGCTCGAACTGCTCGGTGTAGAGCGCGGGGCCGGCTCGCCCGAGCGTCCGACTCGCCTGCGAGCGCTGGGTCGATCCGTAGGTTATCAGGGCGACCTGGCAGCGACCCTGAGCGATCATCGCGGCCGCGTGTCCAACGTGAGCTTCGAAGGACGATCCGCCGATGTTGGTGCTGTCGGTGACCGACGGCTGAATCCCAAGGTACTCGCTCAAAAGCATCGATGGCGCCCATCCCCAATCGGTTCCGGCGGTATACACCGCGTCAACGTCTCGGAGAGTTAAGCCGGACTCGTCAAGCGCGGACTTGGCGGCTTGCGCCTGAAGCTGGAGGACCGTTTTCGGTCCGACGACTCCCAGATCGGATTCGGCAACGCCAACGATCGCGGCCTGGCGGGGCATCAATCCCACTCTCCGATCCGGACGGTTCCGGAGATGAGGTTCTTGGCGATGCTCCGCTTCTGAATTTCGTCGG
The DNA here is from genome assembly GCA_964493975.1 of uncultured Dehalococcoidales bacterium. GTDB lineage: Bacteria > Chloroflexota > UBA6077 > FW602-bin22 > CADDYW01 > CAZBQK01. The sequence goes on from CAZBQK010000063.1 coordinate 5,390, forward strand.
TACCCTCGTAGATTCGATAGAGGCGAACCTCACGATACAGTCGCTCGACCGGGAGCTCTTTGGTGTAACCCATTCCACCGTGAATCTGGAGGACGCGATCGGCAACTCGCCCGACCATCTGAGCGCCATGCAGCTTCGCGATCGACGCCTCGTGACGATTATCGAGCCCTTCATCTTGCTTCCAGGCAGCGTGAAGGACGATCCACTTCGTCGATTCGATCTCCACCGAGGAATCGGCGAGCATCCACTGAATCGCCTGGTAGTCGGCGATGGGGTGGCCGAAGGCGACCCGCTGGCGCGCGTAATCGAGGCCGATTTGGAGGAGACGCTCGGCTTGGCCGACCGCCCGAGCCGGAATGAGCACTCGGCCGGCCCCAATCCACTGCATCGCCAGGCGAAATCCCTGGCCAACCTCGCCGAGGACGTTGCAATTGGGCACTCGAACGTTCTCGAAAAGAAGACGAGCCGGCCCCCAGGATCCCATCGTCGGAACGTACTGCGACGTCCAGCCCATGGAGCGATCGACCAAAAAGGCGGTTATCCCACCGCGGTGACCCTTTTCCCGGTCAGTCACCGCGAACACGATCGCGAAGTCCGCCTCGTTTCCCCCGGTGATGAAGATTTTCTCACCGTTCAGAATCCAGTCGCCCGAGGCATCGCGAGTTGCCGACATCCGAATGTTCGTCGCGTCGGAGCCCGCCGTCGGCTCGGTGATCGCAAAGCACGACTTGCGGTCTCCGTTAATCGTCGGGATGAGATACTCTCTCTTCTGCTCCTCGTTTCCCGAGTACAGAATGTTGTCGGCGCTTCCGCCAAAGCGGAAAGGGACAAAACACTTCCCGACTTCAATGTTGATCAAAGAGGTCATCAATACCCCGAGGTTGATCCCACCGTACTCCTCCGGCGTGTTGATTCCCCAGAGCCCGAGCTCTTTTGCCTTAGATTGAAGCTGCTTCGTCGTTTCCTCTCGTGGAAACGCGTGGCCCCAGCCCTCTAACTCGGCCTTTTGCAGCTCGTCTTCGAGCGGCATCAGCTCCGTTCGGACGAAATCTCGAACAGTCTCAAGGATAAGCTTCTGCTCTTGGCTGACGCGAAAATCCATTGTGATGACGCTCCTTGCACGACCGACAGGTCTCAACGAGAAACGACGACCAGGGCGTCCGCGGCCTTAATTCCTTGACCCCACGGTAGCACGATGACCGGGTTAACGTCCAGTTCGACCAGCCGGTCCCGCTCCGCGAGCGCGAGATCTCCCAGTCGGACAAGGGCGTCGGCCAGGGCGTCGACGTCGCCGGCGAGCCGGCCCCGCTTGCCGTCGAGGATGGCTCGTCCGCGCAATTCTCCGATCATCCGGAGCGCTTCCGCTCGGTCGAAGGGTGGAATCCGAAGCGCGACGTCGCCGAGCACTTCCGCGAAGATTCCCCCGATTCCAACCAGCACGACTGGTCCGACCATGGGGTCGACCGTGACTCCGGCAATCATCTCAACCGCGGGGTCAAGCTGTTCCGCCACGATAAACTCAACGGGTGCCGCCTCGGGCAATCGGCTGCCGACGGCAGTCCTAATCGCGAGGCACGCCGCGCGCACGTCGTCGTCGGACCCGACCCGAAGAGCAACTCCCCCGACCTCGGTCTTATGGGGAATGGCCGCGCTGTGGATTTTGACGACGACGGGATAGCCGATATCTCGAGCGAGCCGAACGGCGGCTGCCGCGTCCGGTGCAATCCCGTGGCGGACTGTCTCAATTCCATGTGTCCGCAGCAGCGCCAGGGATTCCCCTTCGTTGAGGGCGCATGTTGCCCCATCGATTGAGCCCCCTCCCTCGCGCAGAGATCTCGACAGCGCGGCCGGGTCGATTCGCTCTATTAGTCGCCTTCGAGCCCGTCCGTAGCCAATCGCTCGGTCGAGTGAGGCAATCCCGTGAGTCAGCCCGTTCGCAAGATGGACCCTAGTGGAGGCCATTAGCCCCCGCGCGTATGGGGTTAGCTCGCTAGCGGTCGTTTGGACCGAGCACGCGAACTTTGGGCTGCCAGCCAAGGTTGAGCCGAGCAAGCGCAGTCGCTCTTCGTTTCGCGTCGGAACCGGGCCAGGATCGCGCGGCGGATCCTGGACGATGACGAGCAGGTCGACGTCGGGATCCTCTACCATGACCTCGGCAGTGCGGGGAATCAACGATGCGTCGAGAACGATGACACCGGTCGTATCGAGTGGGTTCTGAGGTGTGCCGAACTCGGGCAGAATCTCCCTAAGCTTGGATTTGGTGGCCGCACAGATGTCTGGCAGCTCGATCGAGGTTCCCTGACAGAGATCGGACACGATCCCGCACGAGCCACCGGAGGGCGTCACAACGGCGGCGCGATTGCCCTCGGGCCACCCGAATGCCTGAAAGAAGCCCAGAGTTTCAACTAGCTCCTCGACGGAATCCACCCGAATAACACCAAGCTGCTTAAAGAGGGCGTCGACGACCGCGTCCGATCCGGTGAGAGCCGCCGTGTGGGCGATTGCGACGCGCTCGGCGGCGGCCGACCGGCCGGTCTTGAGGACGACAATCGGCTTGCCAAGCTGGATGGCCCGTTCGGCAACCTCGGCGAACGCCGCCGGGCGCCGAATCCCTTCGAGGAGCGCGCCAACCACCGTCGTCTCCGGGTCCTCAACGAGAAATCGGAGAAAGTCGGCCGCGTCGAGGACGGCTTCGTTGCCGCTGCTGATCAGGTAGCTCAGACCGATGTTTCGAGTCCAGGCCAGACGATGGACGTGATTCAGAAGCGCGCCACTCTGGAGCACGACGCCGACGTGGCCTGGTATCGGCCGCTCCCCCATCAGTAAGGCAAAGGCCGGAACGGGCAATCGGGCGTTGACAAAGCCGAGACAGTTTGGGCCAAGGAGCGCGAGCTGACGCTCGCGACAGAAATCGACCAGCGCCTCCTGGCGGTCGGCGCCAGCCGAATCCGTTTCTTTGAACCCGGCCGTCAACATCGTGACTCCGAGCACGTCCTTGTCGGCACAGTCCTGGAGAACAGTGAACGCGTGCTGCGTTCCGGTCATAACGTAGGCGTGATCCACCGGGCCGGGAATTGCCAAGACAGAGGGATAGCAGGGGCGTCCGAACTGCTGTTGCTGCCTGGGGTGGACCAGATACAGCGCACCAGTGAAGCCAAGCGTCGTCAGGTTTTCGACGATCGTCCGTGACCAGAACGAGTTCTCGGTCGCGCCAACCAGAGCGATCGACCGTGGCGAGAGTAACTTGCGGACCTTCTCGACGGCCGTCGTTTCGAGCAACACGATTCGCCTCCCGGCGCCCGAATTGGGGGTAGTTTATCGCTCCTGTCAAGCGCGAGGGATTGGAGTCCGGGCACGCATCATGCTCTCCTAGGACCTCCGGCCCCCATCGTCCGGGGCGGCTGCGTTTGCGTTATAGGCGAAGGAAGCGCGTTGGACCGAGGACGACATGCCCGTGCTGGTAACTGCCGCCCTCATCTTCTCCATTCTCGTCACGGCCCAAGCGGTCTATACCGTCTATCTCATGATTTACACCTGGGATCAACCGGAGGCATTCGCGAACTCGACCGCTCCGTCGAGCTTTGAGCCACCGCGCAAGAGCTTTACAGTTCTACTCCCGGCCCGTCATGAGGAAGACGTCATCAAAGAGACGATTGGCCGTGTCGTGACCGCCAACTACCCCGCCGAGATGCTGCAGACAATTGTGATCTGCGAAGCGGGCGACGTGGGAACGATTTCCCGCGCCCAGGAAAAGATCGCCGAGATCACCCGCGAACGGCCAATCTCGGCCCGGGTGGCAACATTCGACGATCTCCCAATCAACAAGCCCCATGGCTTGAACATCGGGTTTGCCCAATCGACCGGCGATGTCGTCACGATCTTCGATGCCGAGGATGAAATTCATCCCGATATCTTCAACGTCGTCAACACGGTGATGATTCGGGAGGGGATTCGGGCCGTCCAATGCGGCGTGCAGCTGATGGACTACGATTCGTCGTGGTATTCCACGCTGAACGTTCTGGAGTATTACTTCTGGTTCAAGTCCCGGCTTCACTTCCACGCCAGCGTCGGCATGATTCCCCTTGGCGGAAATACCGTCTTTTTCGAGCGCGATCTGATGGCCGAGATTGGCGGCTGGGACGAGCACAATCTCACCGAAGATGCCGACATCGGAATCCGGCTTAGCTCGATGGGAGAGAAAGTCCGGGTGGTGTACGACGATCGCTACGTCACGAAGGAGGAAACTCCGCCCAGCCTGGGCCATTTCGTGAAGCAGCGCACCCGCTGGAGCCAGGGATTCTTACAAACGCTCGGGAAAGGCGAATGGCGAAGACTTCCCGATCCCTACAAACAGTTCCTCGCGGTGTATACTCTCGCCTTTCCCGTCCTACAAACCTTACTTGCGTGCTACATTCCCGTGTCTCTCTGGATGATGCTCAACGTCCGGACGTCGGTTGTCACCGCGATGGTTCTCCTCCTCCCCCTCTACGTGCTGTTTGCGCATTACGTGATCAGCGTCGTCGGTTTATACGAGTTTGGCCGCGCCCACTCAATTCGAATGCGCCTTTCGGTGCCGCTGATGATGGCCGCCGCCTATATGCCGTATCAGTGGGTTCTGGCCTACGCGGCACTACGGGCAATGTTTCGGCAGATTCGGGGCGTAAGTAACTGGGAGAAGACAAAACACGTTGGCGCCCATCGCGTCGATCGGTCGGTCTAAAGGAGCGGACGATGTCGGCGACGCCTCAAAGCATCTCGACCACGCCACCCGATGAAGGTCGATCAGCCCTCGGCCCGCTTGCGACGCTGGCCCGTGAATACGGCTTGATCGCGATGGTTTTCGTCGCGATCCTGAGCCACGCGATCAACATGTTCAGCTACCCCGTTTACCTCGGGGACGAGGGAATCTACCTCGAGCAGGCCTGGGCGGTCGTACGTCTCGGCCAGCTCGCGCCCTACACCTATTTCTACGACCACGCGCCAGCTGGCTGGATCATCCTGGCAGCGTGGGAGATGCTCCTTCCTTTCCGCTTTTTTACTCTAGGGATGGCGACAAACGGGGCGCGGGTTCTTATGCTGGTGTTCCACGTCGGGTCGGTCGTTCTTCTCTACCGGATTGTTCGGCGGATGACCGGAAGCGATTTCGCGGCGATCGCGACGTCTTTGGCGTTCTCCCTCTCACCTCTAGACGTGTACTACCAGCGGATGGTTCTCCTCGACAACGAAATGGTCTTTTGGGTTCTACTGACGATTGAGCTCCTGCTCTCAGAGAATGGCCGCCTGGTCACCGTCCTGGCTAGCGGATTTAGCCTCGGCATGGCCATCCTCTGCAAAGAAAACGCGCTCTTCTTCGTTCCAATCATCGCCTACCTGCTGTACCACCGCGTCCATTTGACGTATCGCGCCCGATTCTCGCTCGTCGGATGGGCAGTGTGCGCGGCAATGCTCGTCTCGCTCTACCCGGTCTACGCCCTTCTGAAAGGAGAATTCCTACCCGATACCTCGAGCCTGGTCGGAAACGGCGCTCCCGCCGCCCACGTCTCCCTGATCTCGACGACACTCTGGCAGGCCGGACGCCACGGAGGCAGCATCCTCGATCCAAACAGTCAGTTTTGGCAGTATTTCTGGGGAAAATGGTGGAACAAGGATCCCCTGATCATCGTGGCCGGATCGGTTGCGACGGATTTCAATTTTCTAATCTCGGTCACGGACAGCGAGCGTAGGCGTGATGCCTTCGTCGCAAGCTTGCTCTCGGCCTCG
>CAZBQK010000063.1:11159-16049 GCA_964493975.1 uncultured Dehalococcoidales bacterium
TCGGCTTTTCCGAGCGCGAACAGCGACGGGACGCGCTCATCGCAAGCTTGCTGTCCGCGGCATTCACTCTTTACCTCATTCGCGGCAGCATCATGATCGACTTCTACGTGGTCCCGGTCTTGCCTTTCTTCGCACTCAACATTGGGCTCCTCCTGTGGCGATTGGCGGGAGTTATACCGAGCCCGGTTGGGGGGATCCTGGCAACGGGACTGGTTATAGGCATGTGCGGGGCGTTTCTCAGCGTGTCACACGACGAATACTTCGTCGATCAGACCCGCCTCCAGCTCGATCAGCTGCGATTCATTCAAAAAACGATTCCCGCCGACGCCATGGTGCTAACTGACGACGACATGTGGGTTGATCTGCACGAGCCGCACGGAAACAGTCCGGTGTATCCCCACGCCGAATCACACTGGAAGATCGCGGCTGACCCGGCCGTACGCGATACCGAGTTGCAAAACAATTGGCAGAATCTGGACTACATGATTATGTCGAACCAGCTCCACTACATCTTCGAGCTCAATAACGAGCAACTCGCGTTGACGGCGTACGACCATTCGCGAATACTCGCGCGGTTCGAAGAAGGCGACGTGTCGCTTGAAGTGCGTCAGATCATCAAGGACACGTCGGCCGGCTGACCTCTACGGCTCGCGAACGCTCCAACGGGAGGACTGATGCGGAAAGTTCTCGTAGTGCTGGGACTCATTTCCATTCTGTCATTAGTCGGCGCGCTCGCCGGCTCCGGCATATCGCTACCGGGTACGGCGGCCGGACCGTCGGCCGGTACGTCGGCGACTTTGCCGACGACACCACAAGCGGGTGCAAACCCGGGTCGACTGATCGGATTTGCTTCGCCGACGCCGGCCCAAACCGTATCAACCCCAACCCCCTTCGCGGCGAATCAGATTGTGACGACCCATGATCCGCTCGTGCTGCTCAACCCGTCGAGTGCTCGACCGGGAGCGACCGTTGGCGTGACCGGATCCGGATTTGACGCGGGTACGACGGTCGACATCTACCTGAAGCACCGTCGCGACGACCAGGGTAAGAACCTCGGCTTCGTCCAGGCGGATAAGAGCGGAAGCTTCGGGGGGTTTAATCTGTCGCTTCCAACCGACTACGCGTCGGGACCGTTCATCGTTTCGGTCCAACAACACAATGGAGTAAAACAGGCGATTGCTACCGGAACGGTAGCGGCAAACAGTCCGGTCGTCACGTTTGGAACCCAGGTCGGCAAGCCGGGTGACGTGATCGCCTATTCCATGAAAGGATTTGCGCCAACCGAATCCGTGAACATTTACTTCAACAGTCTCGCCTCGCCCATCCTTGCGACGGTCATGACCGATCAGGGAGGCAACCTTCGCCAGGACAACATCTCCGTGCCATTTGGCGCTATCGGCAATAACTCCTTCATCTTCGTGGGCAAAATGAGCCAATCACCAGTAACCGTCGGGTTTCTGATGCTCAACCTGTACCCGACGCTTACGGTGAACAGCTACGCGACCCGAGCCGATTCAACGCTTGCTTTCAGCGGCAAAGGATTCGGTCCGAACGAGCGAGTGTTCATCCATGCCAACAGCGTCCAGAGTCAGCCGATTGGTATCGCGACATCCGACGGACAGGGCACTTTCAAGAGTGGGGCGCTCTTCACGATACCGTTCGCTCTGAAGGGCAAGTCGACCTTCATCGCGATTGGCGAACAAAGTCAGGCGCCGGCGACGGTTTCGATCGACATCTTGCCGTACGCTCCGCTCGCCGAGACAAGTACCTACGGCGGACGCCCAGGCACAACCATCACCTTTTACGGCACTGGTTTCGCCCGCAATGAAGTCGTCCACGCCTACGTTGGTCGGACCACTCAGAGCCAGGGCGATGAGGTTTCCTGCTTCATGACCGATCCGGAGGGGAACGTTGGAGCCGCGGGCTCGTATGCGATCCAGTCGGGTCTGCAACCCGGTCAATTGACGTTCACTCTGGTTGGCGACAAGAGCCAGGCACCGGCAACTGCCAAAATGCAAGTGATGGCGCAAAGCGCAACCGAACCAAACCCGCCGGCCATCAAAGCACCGCCATTCCACTGTCCGCTGACCAACAGCAACGCCGTCGCGGCCTCGCTGCCGACGCCAACGCCGCTTCCGACGGCCGTCCCGGACAACGCGCAACCGGTCACCCAGCCGGCTCCAGGACCTTGATCGTCTTCTGGAGTCCAAAGGATGCTCAAGCGGATTCTCTGGATTGGGGCCGGCCTGATTGTCGCGGGTTACCTTATCTGGTCGTTCGTTTCGCCGCAGAATAACCCCGGTGCGATCGACACTGCCGTCGGGCCGATCGCACCGCCCCCCCTGATCGGCCGCCCCACGTCGAGCGCCCAGGCGGGCCCGACCTCGGTGCCGACTCACGTCGACGCCTCGGTCATCCTTCTGCTGAACGGACGCGACGTTAAGCGACAATCGAGCGTGGGGGCATCGGGTCTGGGACTACAGAATAAGGAGCCTTTCCGCCTCGAAACGAATGACCCGTCCGGTCGATCGATCACACTTGCACGCGGAACTGCCGACGAGCACGGGAACTTTGGAGGCGCGTCGTTCAAAGTTCCGGACACCTGGCCGGACGGGCAGCGAACGATTCGAGTCGTCGGAGAGACGTCAGGTCGGGTCGCGAGCTCGGAGATTGTCGTCGCCGCCTCGAACCCCGGCGCTTTGCCAAACGTCTATTTCGGGAAACCAATGGCGAAAGTCAACTTCCAGGGCGGCGGCTTTCACCCCGGCGAGGACGTCGTCGTGTACTTCGATTCGTTGGCAGCCGTTCCGGCCGGGCACATCCGCGCGGACGCGAATGGGATCGTCCGAGCCAAGGACATCGAGGTCCCGCCGGCCGCACCCGGCGATCACGCCTTTCTGCTAGTTGGTCAGTCCAGCGGGTCGCCAGTCCGGATCCCGTTCAGCGTCCTTGCCTTCGCCCCCTGGCTGTCGGTCACCGATTACACTCCCCAGCCGGAACGCTCGGTTGGGGTCATCGGACACGACTTCGCGCCGGGCGAGCACGTCGCGGTGTTTCTCAACGCCGCGGTCGGCCAGCCCGTCGCCAGTGGGATCGCGGACAAGACCGGCGTCGCCCACATCGATCCGGCTTTCACCGTTCCGTTCGACCTCCGAGGCAAACTCATCGTGGTCGCTGTGGGTGGAGTGAGTCAGACCTCCGCGACGACGACGATTACCGTTCGGGGATACACCCCCACGTTTGCGCTATCCAGCTACGCCGGTTCGCCCGGTTCGACGATCGGCGTCCGGGGCGACGGCTTCGGCCACAACGAGCAGGTCACCATCCGTTTCGGAGGCACAACGGGGAATACCGGTCCGGGGAGTGTCGAGATCACCGCGCAAACCGATGGCCAGGGAAGGTTCCACCTCATCACTCCCATAAAGGTGCCCGATCGGGCCCAGCCCGGTAAGACGCCCATCAGCGTCGTGGGGGAGCACAGTCAGACACCGGCGACTTCGACGTTTGCGGTCATTGCGATCAATCCCTGGATTGTCCCCTTTCCGGCGGCCGGCGGTTCTGGACGCCAGATCGTCGTCGATGGTGGCGGCTTCGAGCCAGGCGAACCAGTCATTCTAGTCATCGGCGACGGCACGACCGCAAAACCCGTGACCGTTCAAACCGACGTCAAAGGCAACGTCCACCACGTGGGTCCGCTTATGGTTGTCAAGGGATTGACCGGGCGACTCGCGGTTGAAGCGACGGGCGTTCGGAGCGGAGCCGTTGCAAAGACCGTTTACGTGATTATCTGAAGGAGGAGCCGATGCTACCCCGAGGCCGAAACGTCCGGGGAATAGTCGGAAGCGTGGTCGTGGCGACGGCCCTCGGACTCGCCGGCGTGATGGCGTTGCTCCTCCCCGAAGGAACGTTACCATCCCACGTTAGCGTTCCAACAATTCCACACCTCGCGACCAGTATGTCGCCGACCGCGATGCCCAGCCCAGTATCGTCGACCGTCGCCGTCCCGAACGCGACGGCCGGACCGATGACGACAACGACCCCGGCCGTCCCAGTTGCCTTATCGGTCACCTCAATTGAGCCTCAGACAAACGGCGACGGAGTGATTGTTACGATCGACGTTGCGAACCATCTATCGCGACCACTGAGCTTTGACTTCGATCCTGCCCGCGACGTCGAAGTACACGATTCGCATGGTAGTAGCTGGGGGATTCGTTGGGCGGAATATCGCGGAGCGCCAACATTCGCGGTTGGCGAGACCGCTCGGCTCGTTCGGGGTCTCTTTGTCAGCGGAGGGTCAACGGCGGTTGCGTGGCCCCTAACAATCCTGGTTCATCACGTTCCGGGGGCGGGAGGGGCGCAATGGTCGGTTAGCCAGAACGACCGGTTTCCCGCGGTGGCAACGCAGATCCCACCGCGTCCGCCGCCAACCGTGGCACCCGGACCAGTCAGCGTCGCCGCGATCGATCCACTTCCCAGCACGGAGCTTGGCGGAGTTCAGGTCGACCTCGACCTTCACAATCAGCAAGCGTCCGAGCTGCTGATGCGCTTCGATCCAAACGCGCAAATCGCGGCGACGGATAACCTTGGGCGTCCCTACCAGGTTCGCTGGGCGCAGTATGGGGGAATCGTTCGCGTACCGGCCCGCGGATCCAGCCACCTCGCCCGGATCTTTCTCAGTGGGCCAATCGACACCGGCCACCCCTCCTGGGTTCACGTCGTCGTGTCCCAGGTTCCGGGAGGGGGCTCAATCAGCACGAACGTGCCAGTGGATTGAATCACGAATGTTCGGTTTTGTGAGCAGGGCGTGGATCATAGCCAGCAGGCGAGAAACAGGTCAGTAGCGCGGGGGCTTGTTGTAAGGTGACATAGGGCCGTAACCGGGCGTGTGAC
>CAZBQK010000064.1:0-16040 GCA_964493975.1 uncultured Dehalococcoidales bacterium
GGCGTGGCTACCGACGCCGGCTGAGTCGTCCTAACTGGACTGGGTCAAACAAAAAAGGTGTACCCGTGTGACGGGTACACCTTTTTTGTTTGACCCAGTCCAGGCACCGTGCTATACTTTCGGCCGGCGACGGAGCTGAACGTCGAATGCGTCAAGGTCTGGGAGGGTCGTTAGCCCTCATTACGCAACTCGGCCTGACCGTTGTCCTTTCGATACTTGTAGGTGTCGTTCTTGGCCGATGGGTCGACACACAATTTGGTACGGGGCCATGGGCGACGTTAGCCCTTTCTCTCATTGGTATTTTGGCGGGAAGCGCCGGTGTCTATCGATTGGTCGTCACCTCGATCGATCAAGCCGTTGCCGAACGAAAAAATCCAAGCGACGACGATAGTTCAAGCTCGAATACCTAACCACCCGCACACCTGGAGCCTAAGTGTCTTCTGCCCCACCGGTAGGCTGGTTCGCCTTGTGCGATCGAGCCGCTCCATCTTGCGACGGAGCGACCTCATTCCCCGCGCCGCATGAAGCCTTTCCTAGCTACCTTCTTGAAGTCCACGACCTCCGCACTCGAGTAATTTCGACGTGCGGCGGTTTGGGCCGGACGTACGCGCCGTACGGCGAGCGCGAACGTCTCTTGGCCACGCGCCGCGGCATAAGCCGGTTAAACTTGTCCCCATCGAAGGCCAAATGTGGCGAAAGGAGGAAGAGGCTGTGACGGATGTTGGCGCAAAGGCGCTTGCTGCCGGGCTGGCTATCGCCATCGGAGCGATCGGCCCAGGCCTTGGCATTGGTTTACTCGTAGGTCGTGCAATGGAAGCGCTTGGTCGAAATCCCGAGGCTGAGCCATCGATTCGGCTGAATATGATTCTCGGGCTCGCGTTTGCCGAAGCCATCGCGATTTACGCGCTGGTTGTCGCACTAATTATTAAGTTTACGTAATCAGGCTCCCGGGACGGAGCTCGCTCCGTCCCGGGGTCTATACCATCACGTGTCGTTCCGCGGCCCGCCCGAAACCGGTTGACACTGGTCTGTTGTTGAGGAGAAGAGACGTGGAAGCCCTCGGTATTTCCGTTTCGGGAATTATTTCGCAATTAGTCAACTTCATACTGTTGCTACTAATTCTTCGGGCGGTGGCCTACAAGCCAATTCTTCGAATGCTAGACGAGCGATCGGCCCGGATCCGCGAAAGCATGGAGCGTGCCGAGGAGATCAAGGCTCAGGCCGCCCGTACCGAAGAGGAATTCGCTCGTCGTTTGGCCGAGGCCCGACGTGAAAGCCAGGAGATCGTGGGCCAGGCGGAGAAGGTTGCCGATCGTCTCCGACAAGAGGAACTGGACAGGACCCGTCGAGAGGTCGAAGATATTCGGGTTCGGGCGATCGAGGATATCACGCGCGAGCGCGAACGAGCGATTAGTGACCTGCGTCGACAGGTCGCGGATCTCGCGGTTTTGGCAGCTAGCCGCGCGGTGGGGCGCTCGCTTGACCAAACTTCCCACTATCGCCTGATCCAGGAAGCAATGGCCGAAGCTGAGAAACTCAATGCGAACTAGGAATCTTCCGGGCCTCGCCGATCGGTTCGACGCTTTGCGGAATCTAGCGGACGGTTTCCCCAGCGAAGACGTAGATCGTGAGGATCCATGCCGACGAGCGGAGTAGCGCGACGGTACGCCCGGGCGATTTTCGAGATCGCGACAAGCGACAATAGCATCGACACCTGGGAACACGATCTCGACATTATTCGTGACGTACTCGGCGATCCGACCCTTCAAGCTTTCTTCGCGAATCCTGCCGTCCCGACCGACCAGAAAATGCGATTGCTTGAAAACTCATTGACGGGCGTGGGGTCGACGGCACGCAATTTTGTGAACGTTCTTATCGAGAACGGTCGCGTGTCGGCAATCAATGACATCGTCGATACGTTTCACGAGGAAGTTGACCGTCTTCGCGGCATCGTCCACGCCCACGTGACAACGGCCGTGCGTTTGAACGACCAGGAATCGGCCGTGGTCGTGCAGGGACTTGAGTCTTTGACCGGCCGGCATGTTATCGTTTCTACTGGGGTGGACCCATCGATACTTGGTGGCTTTGTTGCCCGAATTGGCGACCAACTAATCGACGCAAGCGTCGTCGGTCGTTTAAACGCCCTGCGCGCTAGCCTGATGGCCTGAGGAGGAACTGAGACATGGCCGTCCGAGCCGAAGAAATTAGCTCGATCATCAAAGATCGGATCGAGAACTTCACCCAACCTATTACCTCGGTCAACGTTGGGACGATTATTGAGGTCCACGACGGAATCGCTCGCATCTACGGACTCTCGAGCGCGATGGCCGGCGAGCTACTCGAGTTCCCTGGGCCCGTTTATGGACTTGCCCTCAACCTCGAGGAAGAAACAGTTGGCGCGGTCATCCTCGGCAACGAGGAAAATCTACGAGAAGGCTCCGAGGTCCGAACGACCGGCCGCATCGTCGACGTACCAGTCGGCGACGAGCTGATTGGTCGCGTGGTTGACGGACTAGGCGCACCAATCGACGGTAAAGGACCGATTGCGACAACCCGTCGTCGAGTTGTCGAGCGCATCGCTCCGAACGTCGTGACACGGCAAGCCGTCAGCGAGCCAGTGCAGACCGGTATCAAGTCGCTCGACTCGATGATTCCAATCGGTCGGGGCCAGCGCGAGCTGATCATCGGCGACCGCGGCACGGGCAAGACCGCCATCGCCCTCGACACGATCATCAACCAGAAGAAAGGCGACGTCACCTGCGTCTACGTTGCGATCGGGCAGAAGGCTCAGAAGGTCGCCCAGGTCGTCGCGACGCTGGAAAAGTTTGGCGCCCTGGAAAACACGATCGTCGTGGCGGCGAACGCCACTGACTCCGCTGCCCTGCAGTATCTTGCGCCGTACACCGGCTGCGCGATGGCCGAGGAGTTCCTCGAGACCGGCCGCGACGCCCTGATCGTGTACGACGACCTGACCAAGCACGCCTGGGCTTATCGCCAGCTATCGCTGGTGCTCCGGCGGCCGCCTGGTCGCGAGGCCTACCCTGGCGACGTTTTCTACCTGCACTCGCGCTTGCTCGAACGGGCCGCCAAGTACGACGAGGCGCACGGCGGTGGAAGCCTCACCGCGCTACCCATCATCGAGACTCAGGCCGGAGACGTGTCGGCCTATATTCCAACGAACGTCATCTCGATTACCGATGGTCAGATCTACCTTGAAAGCGACCTGTTTTACGCTGGCATTCGCCCCGCTATCAACGTTGGAATCTCGGTATCCCGGGTCGGGTCATCCGCTCAGATCAAGGCCATGCGTCAGGTCGCCGGCCGCCTGAAGCTCGATTACGCTCAGTACCGCGAATTGGCCGCGTTCGCCCAGTTCGGGTCCGATCTGGATAAGGCAACTCGAGCACAGCTCGAACGTGGCGCGCGCATTACCGAGGTCTTCAAGCAGCCGCAGTACGATCCGATGGCGGTCGAGAATCAGATCGCGATGCTCTGGGCGGTCACCAACGGCTACCTTGACGACGTTCCCGTGGCGAAGATTCGCGCGTTCGAAACTGCCTTCGTTCGGTACCTGGGATCAAGCTATCCGGAGATAGGGCAGGCGATCGTCACCCAAAAGGTCTTGAGCGATGAAACCATCGCTGGACTGAAGCGGGCGATTGGCGAATTCAAGCAAACGTTCACGTTCTAACTGCACGCCACGGAAAGGCAGCCGGCCGGGATGGCTTCGAATTGAATTATGCTGGCCGGGTCAGCGAATCCAAGTAATCTGAGAGAGTAAGGCGATGCCGAGCACTCGCGAAATTCGCCGACGCATCCGCAGCGTCAAGAACACGAGTCAAATTACAAAGGCCATGGAAATGGTCTCCGCCGTCAAAATGCGTCGCGCGCAGGAATTGGTGTCGGCGAGCCGCCCCTACGCGGAAAAGATGTCCGAGCTCATCGCGGGTCTGGCCCGGCTGACAACCGGTGGGGACGAAATCGATCCACTGATGGTCCAGCGACCGATCGCGCGGTTTGGCCTGATACTCGTGACCGGAGATCGAGGGTTGTGCGGCTCGCTGAACGCGAACGCCATCCGAGCAGCGGCCAGGGCCATTGTCGAGACAAGCCTGCCGGTCGATTCTTTGGCGGTTGGCCGGCGCGGCCGCGATTGGTTGGCCCGCCACGGTTCGAACCTGATCGCGGAAGTAACCGGACTATCCGAACGGCCGTCGCTGGCCGACGTCGCGTCGATCTCACGCACCGCGATCGACCGGTACCGAAGCGGAGAGCTCGACCAGGTCTCAATCATCTACAATCGATTCGTGTCGACGACCCGTCAGGAGGTCGTTCGACGTCAGATACTTCCGGTTATTCCACCAAGTGATGGTCAAACCGGACTGATCGACTATATCCTGGAGCCAAGCGCGCAAGCCGTGCTATCGACCCTGCTCCCGCGTTACGTCGAAACCGAAGTGTATCAAGCCGTACTCGATTCGGTGGCAAGCGAGCACAGCGCTCGAATGCTTGCGATGCACAATGCAACCCAAAACGCGCGCGAGGTCGTACAGGAGCTTACCCTGAGTTACAATAAAGCTCGTCAGGCGAGTATTACAACCGAGATTCTGGAAATCTCTGCCGGAGCCGATGCGCTGAGGGGCTAGGCGAGAGACCCGGACGTGCCGTGACCCGAAAGCGGCGCGACGTGGCATCTAGAAAGCGGGAGGACAGAGGAAACCGTGGCTATCGACACAAAAGTTGAGACAAAGGGGAAGGTCGTTCAGGTCATTGGGCCAGTCGTCGACGTCGAATTCCCGGCGGGACGACTCCCGGGTCTCCTGAACGCCCTGATCGTTGAAAAGGAAAAAAGCCCGGTTGTTATCGAGGTCGAACAGCACCTCGGCAACAACTGGGTTCGCTGCGTCGCCATGGATACGACGGAAGGAATCCGCCGGGGCACTGACGTTTCGGACACCGGAGCACCGATAACCGTTCCGGTTGGTCCGGCGACGCTCGGCCGAATGTTCAATGTGCTTGGCCAGCCGATCGATGGCAAGGGGCCGGTCGTGACCGAGACCCGATTCCCAATACATCGGCCCGCGCCAAGATTCGACGAACAGGTTACCGAGGCGCAGGTCTTCGAAACCGGCATCAAAGTTATTGACCTGGTCGCGACGTTCACCCGCGGTGGTAAGGTCGGGATCTACGGCGGAGCCGGAACCGGTAAGACCGTTATCATTCAAGAGCTGATTCGAAATATTGCCGCCGAATACGGCGGTTTTAGCGTGTTCGCTGGCGTGGGCGAGCGCTCTCGTGAGGGCAACGACCTCTGGCACGAAATGACAGCATCTGGGGTCATCAGCAACACCGTTATGGTGTTCGGACAGATGAATGAGCCACCAGGCGTTCGACTGCGTGTTGGATTAACCGGCCTGTCGATGTCTGAGTATTTCCGGGACGTTGAGAAGAGCGACGTGCTCCTCTTCATTGACAACATCTTCCGATTTACCCTGGCTGGAGCCGAAGTGTCGGCCCTCCTCGGTCGAATGCCATCCGCCGTCGGGTACCAACCGACGCTCGCAACGGAGATGGGCGCGCTCGAGGAGCGCATTACGTCGACGAAGAACGGTTCAATTACGTCGGTGCAGGCGATTTACGTTCCCGCCGACGACTACACTGACCCCGCCGTGGCAACGACATTCGGTCACCTGGACGCAATCGTGTCGCTCGACCGATCGATCGTGGAGTTGGGGCTGTTCCCAGCCGTCGATCCGTTGGCGTCAAACTCCCGAATCCTCGACCCAAATGTCGTGGGCCAGGACCATTACGACGTGGCCCGCGGTGTGCAAAGAGTTCTTCAGCGGTACAAGGACCTCCAGGACATTATCGCCATTCTGGGTATCGAGGAACTGAGCGATGAGGACCGACTGACAGTGGCGCGCGCCCGCAAAATTCAGCGCTTCCTGTCCCAGCCGATGTTCGTCGCCGAAGTGTTCACCGGCCGACCTGGCGCATTCGTTCCTCTCAAAGAGACGGTGCGAGGTTTTCGCGAGATTCTCGACGGCAAGCACGACAATATCGCGGAAGGCCACTTCTACATGGCCGGAACCATCGACGACGTGGTCCAACGAGCGCAATCGGCGGAGGGCCAATAACGTGCCGGGGCTACGACTAGACGTCGTGACCGCCGAACGCTCGGTCTTCTCGGATGACGTCGATATGGTCGTCGCGCCCGGTGCGCTCGGGGAGCTAGGCATCTTGCCGCGCCACGCGGCGCTGATG
Organism: uncultured Dehalococcoidales bacterium; assembly: GCA_964493975.1. Classification (GTDB taxonomy): domain Bacteria; phylum Chloroflexota; class UBA6077; order FW602-bin22; family CADDYW01; genus CAZBQK01. Next base: position 6,265 of record CAZBQK010000064.1, read on the forward strand.
ACGACGCTTCAGCCGGGCGCGCTCAAGATTAGAATGGGCACCGATGAGGTGAATCTCGCGATTGGCGGCGGGTTCCTTGAAGTTCGGGACAATCGTGTTCTCGTACTCGCCGATTCCGCGGAGAGGGCCGAAGAGATCGACGTCGAACGAGCGCACGCGGCTCAGGAGCGGGCTCGTCAACTGCTCGCCGAGGGTCGGCGGACGGACGATATCTTCCAGGCGGAGGCGGCGTTACGGCGGTCCCAGGTCCGACTGAAGGTTGCGCGGCGGCGCCGAGCCGAGAACCTTCCCCGGTAGAACTGCCCGAGCGCGCCGAGGGGAGAGCGTCGTGGAAAAGTTCATAATCGAAGGCCAGGTGCCACTGCGCGGTAACATCGCGGCGAGTGGCGCCAAAAACGCCGCGCTTCCAATCATGGCTGCCACTTTGCTGACCACTGAAGAGTGCGTCATCGATAACGTCCCGCTCGTTCAGGATGTCCGCACGATGGCGAAGCTGCTGCGCCATCTGGGTTGCTACGTGGACCTGGACGAGGCTCGTCATCGCGTGACGGTTCGATCTCCCGGACGGTCGGCTCTCGTGTCGGATGTGCCGGTCGAGCTGGCGCGAAAGATGCGCGCCTCGTTCCTCGTGACTGGGCCGATCCTCGCCCGAACCGGTCGGGTAAGCGCGCCCCACCCCGGCGGCTGTGCCATTGGCCGTCGACCGGTGAATGTCGACATAAAGAGCTTCTCCGCGATGGGGGCCCGCGTTGGGCTGAATGACAGCCTTTATAAGCTAGAAGCTGACTATTTGCTGGGCGACCGAATCTATCTTGACTATCCAAGCCACACCGGTACCGAAAACGTTTTGCTCGCGGCGACCCTCGCCCATGGTACGACCGTTCTCAAGCACGCGTCAGTTGAGCCGGAGGTTGGCGATCTCATCGCATGTTTGCAGGGCATGGGCGCCAAGATTCGCGGTGTCGGTTCTAGCTATATCGAAATCGAAGGCGTCGACGAGCTCGGAGGCATCCATCACCGAGTGATGCCTGACCGAATCGAAGCGGGCACCTTTGCAATCGCTGGGGCTCTCGTCGGAGAAGAGGTCTGTCTGACTGACATCGTGCCCGACCACATGGATCCTCTGACCCACAAGCTTCGCGAAGTTGGCGCGTGCGTCGAGTGCGAAAGCGATCGTTACTATGTTCGGCGAAACGGTCATTTGCGAGGCGTTGAAGTTCAGACACTGCATTTCCCCGGGTTCCCAACCGACCTTCAAGCCGGATTCGCAACGCTCCTCACTCAGGCGGATGGAACGAGCCTTGTTCACGAGCGGGTCTACGAAGATCGACTCCAATACGCGTCCGAGCTACGCAAGCTCGGAGCTTGCGTTCAGGTAACCGGTCAGACGGCCGTTGTCCTGGGGCCAACTCCTTTACACGGGGGAGTCGTGCGAGCTCTCGACATTCGCTGTGGCGCCGCGCTTATCCTTGCCGCCCTAACCGCGGAGGGAGAGACCGAAATCCAGGACATCTATCACGTGGACCGGGGCTACGAAAACGTCGAAGCCAAACTCCGTAGTTTGGGCGTCCAAATCCGCCGCGTTCCTGACTCAAATCCATTATAAGAACGTTCCACACACTTGGACGGTTATGTTCGCTAAACAAATTGGTATTGATCTTGGGACCGCAAACGTCCTGGTTTACTTACGAGGTAAGGGCATCGTCCTCCAGGAACCCTCGGTCATCGCGATCTCGAATTCCGACAGCACCATTGTCGCGGTTGGAACCGAAGCGCGAGACATGTTGGGGCGCACGCCGGAGAGTATCACGGTTATTCGGCCCATGCGCGACGGCGTTATCGCGAACTTCGTCTACACTGAGGCGATGCTACGATACTTCATCGAAAAGGTCTGCGGGCGCTTAGGAGTCAGCCTGTTCCGACCGCAGGTGATGGTCTGCGTGCCAGCCCTCGTGACGAGCGTGGAGCAGCGGGCGGTGCTGGACGCGACCCGCAACGCCGGGGCTGGGAGTGCGTATTTGATCCAGGAGCCGCTAGCGGCGGCCATTGGAGCAAAGATCCCGATTCATGCTCCGAGCGGAAACATGATTATAGATATTGGCGGCGGGACCACCGAGGCCGCTGTCATCTCGCTCAACGGCATTGTCGTCGCTCGCTCCGTACGGGTTGCTGGGAATCGGATCGACGATGCGATTGCCTCGTACATCAAGCGGAAGTACAACTTGATGATCGGGGAGCGAATGGCCGAGGAGATAAAGATTCAGATCGGAAGCGCCATGCCCCTGAACGAAGAGATAGGGATGGATATTCGCGGTCGCGATCAGGTTGGCGGCTTACCAAAGACAGTTGTGTTGCGCTCGGCCGAAGTACGCGAGGCCATCAGCGAGCCACTTTCGGCGATCGTGGCCGCGGCGCGCTGGGTTCTCGAAGAAACCCCGCCCGAGCTTGCTTCGGACGTCATGGACAAGGGTATCATTTTGACCGGAGGCGGAGCGCTCCTGCGAAATCTGGATCGCCTCCTGTCCCAGGAGACCGGGGTGCCTTGCTTTGTGGCGGAGAACCCGCTCGCGTGCGTGGCGATCGGATCGGGACTAGCGTTGGAACGTATGGACGTCTTGCGGCGTAATCTCCCCTCGGTCGACTACTAGTTATTTACCGTCCGATTTCCCCAGTAATTGTTGCAGTTCTTTCGCTAGCCTTGCCTGATGCGCGTCGTCCAGGTCACTGACCCGTAGCTTTCGAACCTGCTGTTCCCGCTGCTGATCTTCTAACGTCGACTGAATCAGTCGAATCGCCGCGTCGACGCGGGACGGGTCGACGTCGCTGGTATGATCGGTGCCGCCAAGAACGTTATCAATCCATCGTCCCAATCTTTGCCAGAAGTTCATGTACTGCCGCACCTCATTTTGGTGACTGATTCAGATCGACGTTAAAGTCACCGCTCACCACTGCCAAAACTTCCACCAGGAACGCGACTCACCTCGGGCAAGAACCAGCCGCTCCCGAGTTGACTGAAGTTCCGCGTCGAGCCGGCCAGCTCGGTTGTCAAAATCGACCGAGCCGTTCGCGGTTGGTTCAGTCGCGATCAACTCGAGAAACAAGTTAACTGTCGGCAAAAGAGCCCGGGCTGTCCGAGGCCGCTGCCGCTCGTTCGCAAGCACGTCAGCCATGTCGCGTACGTCACGCTGGCTAAGTCCATGGGAGGCGAGCGCCTGCGATGGACGGGCGGCAAACCACTCGGAAAACTCGCGATCGCGAAGGAGCCTTCCCACGAACGTGAGCAGAGCCTCGTGCCGAAAGACGAGAGCCATTCCGTGCCTCACTTCGTTGTCACGTTTATCGTACTTCCTGGCACAATTTATGCCGGGTAGTTGGGTTAACCCTAAACTCCAATGCTCCTCTCATTCAAAAATCCAATCCTAGCCTGGACTTTTCACGCTCGTATGATAAAATACGGCCTATTCTGGCGATGGGGCAGGCCGTAGAACGGCGGACTACGGAATAGTCCTGTCACGACGATCGCGTCCGACGATGTCAGTGATGATTCGTACGACCTGGTTTTCACAATCCTCTGGTTGCGCCCGAATCACGATCGGCCACCGCGCCCTGAATTCGTGGCGCCGCGCAGTTATGCCGCGATGGTTTGCCGCGCGCTTCTGCGTTTGGTCTAGGCGATCCCGCGAAGCGGTTCGGGCCCGCCTATTGATCTTTGAGAGGTTACTAAATGGAACAGAGTATGTGGGATCAGGTTGAAAGGTACTTGCGGCATCTCGAGGGCGATCCATCATCGTCACCAAACACGGTAGCAGCATATCGCAACGATTTAACTCAATTCTACCAATACCTTCTCACTGTTCGCACCCGTCCGTTTGACGGTGATTTACCTGACGCATTCGCCCTGGCCGGTAGCTGGGCAACGGTCAGCCGCTCCCGGCTGATTGGATTCGTCGTGTCCCTTAAAGAGAAAGGCTATGCGACGACGACGGTCGCCCGTAAGATCGCGGCATTGAAGGCTTTCTTCCGTTTCCTGACGTCGAGTGGCGTGGTTGACGACGACCCGACGAAGGCTCTGGATTCTCCCCGAATTGACAAGGTGCCGCCTCGCGGTCTTTCGAATAGCGAAGTGGCTGGTCTTTTGGATCCCCGCTCGCCAAGCACCTCCCCGGACGACCTCCGGGATAACGCCATGCTCCGTTTACTGTACTCGACCGGGCTCCGGGTCACCGAGATGGTGTCACTCAACGTCGACGACGTCGACGTATCCTCGGGTTACGTCCGGTGCATAAACCGGGATGGCAGAGAACGAATTATTCCGCTTGACGGCGAAGCAATTGTCGCCTTGCGGCTGTATCTCGAGTCCGCTCGAATAGCTCTCATTCGTCAACGCGACGAAGCGGCGTTATTTGTCAACCGCCGGGGGGACCGACTGACCCGCCAGGGCTTCTGGCTGATCCTCAAAGAGCGCGCTCGCGACGCGGGTTTGGCCGAGCACGTGACGCCGCAGTCGCTCCGCCACGCATTTGCGTTCCGTTTATTGCACGACAATACGGACTTGCGGGCGGTTCAGGAGCTCCTAGGCCACGCAAACATCACGACCACGCAAATTTATACTCAGATTGCCGCCCAAGGTCTTGTCGAGGACGACCGAACGGTGGTGGATGACGTCGCGGCGGTTGCCCGGAGCTAGAGGACCTTTAGCTTCGCGTAGCTCTGCAGCAGCTTTTTGACCGGGGAATTAGGAAACGCGACGGTAACTTCCTGGTCGTCGGCTCGCGCCTGGACCGCGACGACGACACCCTCGCCAAAGGTGGAGTGCGCAACCCTTTGACCTGGTCGAATGTCGGCACTGGGGACGGGCAGTGGTCGGAGCACGACCGGTTCGTTTCGCCGATCGCTTTGCATTGACGGGCGATGGTCTTTGCTCGGCCCCTCGGTCCAGTCGCGTCGCTTACCCTGGATCGCCGAGGCGGTTCCCTGAAGCAGCTCGCGCGGCAGGTCCTTGAAATAGCGCGAAGGGACGCGCCCGGCGGATTCACCAAATTGCGAACGACGGGCCGCGTACGTCAAGTACAAGCGACGTCGAGCCCGCGTAATTCCCACATACAGCAGACGTCGCTCTTCTTCGAGTTGGGATGGATCGTCGACGGAGCGACTGTGAGGACACATTCCCTCTTCCATCCCGAGTATGAAAACCGTCCCGAACTCGAGCCCTTTGGCCGCGTGAAGGGTGATTAGCGTGACGGCCTCGGCCGAGGCATCGTATTCGTCGGCATCGGCGGCGAGCGCGGCGTCTTCGAGAAATGCCTCGAGACTAGCGCGCGGCTCTGTTCCGGCGAACTCTTTGGCGACCTGAATAAGCTCGCGAACGTTCTCTTCGCGAGTGTCGCCCTCTTGAGTTCCATCACGCAACGAATCCAGATAGCCGGTGCGCTCGATGACTGCCTCAAGCAGGTGATCGACGGTTCGCTCGTCCGCCGCGACCGAAAGATCGAGGATAACTCGACCGAACTCGGCCAGCGCGGCCCGCGGTCGGGGCCCGAGCGGGCACGGCACGCGGGTAGCCTGCTCCTGGGTCAAATACAGTGCCGCCTCGGGTGGGGTAACTCCCAGCTTCGTGGCCCAGACGCGCAGATCGCTCAAAGTCTTTGCGCCAATCTGACGCGGCGGAACGTTGACAATGCGATCGAAACTTGCGACGTCCTGTTGATTATGAACAAGCCGAATGTACCCAAGGAGGTCTTTGATCTCTTTACGCTGGAAGAATCGCATCCCTACGACTTTATGTGGGATTCGTCGACGCAGAAACGTCTTTTCCGCGACCCGGGACTGGCTATTGACCCGGTACATTACGGCTATGTCGCCTAAGCGCGCCGCGCCGCTTGCCACCAGCCGCTCCACTTGAGTCGCAACGAAGTTGACCTCTTCGTTTTCGTCGTATGCTTCAAACACGACGATGCGTTCGCCGCTATCGTTTTCGGTGAACAGACGCTTGTCTTTACGCTGGCGATTAGCCGCGATGACGGCGCGGGCAGCTTCCAGGATCGTTCGAGTCGATCGATAATTCTGCTCGAGAATGATGGTGCGGGAGTCGGTAAAATCCGCTTCGAAGTTCAGGATGTTCCGAATGTCGGCCTGTCGCCAACTGTAAACGGACTGATCTTCGTCGCCGACGACGCACACGTCCCGACCGCGTGACCCGAGCTGCCGGACCAGGGCGTACTGCACGAGATTCGTGTCCTGGAATTCGTCCACGAGAAGGTGTCGGTATCGATCCTGGTATCGCTCGAGCACCCGAGGGTCTTCTCGAAATAGGTCGACCGTCTTCGAAAGGAGATCATCAAAGTCAAGGAGGTTGGCGGCGGTGAGGGCCTCCTGATAATGACGGTAAACGACGGCTGCCTGCTCGTCCCCGTAGTTCTCAGCCGAAAGCGAGAAAGCTTCGGGCGAGATCAGTTGGCTCTTCGCCGCCGAAATGCGGTGAAGGAAAGCCCGCGCGGGATAGCGCTTCTCGTCGAGATCGAGACTCTTCAGAACGCGCTTGACGATGGATTCCTGGTCGTCGGTGTCGGCAATGTTGAATGAACGGGGGATACCAATCGAAGATCCGTCACGGCGGAGGATTCGAGCGCAGATGGCGTGGAAGGTACCGACCGTGAGCATCTCCTGCTCGCCCGGAGCCAGCACTCGTAGCCGCTCGACCATCTCTCTGGCAGCCTTGTTGGTGAACGTGACGGCCATAATCGAGGTTGGATGGATCCCCCGTGGCCCAATCATGTGGGCAATTCGATGGGTAATGACCCGGGTCTTGCCCGACCCCGGCCCGGCCAGGACAAGCAAAGGCCCACCATCGTACACGACCGCGTCACGTTGGTGAGGGTTGAGTCGGTTGAGGATCTGCTCAGAAGTGGTGGCCATCTGAGAGATTATAGCAGGTGATGCTATAATTCACCCGAGTTTGGAGGCTACGGCTCCCAAGCTCTGGCGTCAAAGAAGGAGGATACGGTGGGCCCAGAGTCGCTGGTCCTGCTTGTCGTGGTGGTCGTCGCCGTGATTGTCATGTCACGAATAAATCTTGCTCCAAAAGTGAAGTGTACCCGTTGCGATGGCACCGGACAGGTAAACGAGAAATGGCCCGATCCGTCGGCACCCGGCGGATGGCATAAGGTCGACGGAACGTGCCCGAAATGTAAAGGTAAAGGCAAAGTCTGATCGGCGAGGCGCGAAGGCGCTAGGGGAGTACTTCCAGGATGGCAGGTGCATTCGCGCTCGCGGAAGCTCAGGCGTACTTGCGCCAACAACAGTTGGACGCATGGCTTCTTGTGGACTTTCACCACAACAACCCGGTCTTTTGGCAGGTTGTCGGAGGACGGCGGCACACGACCCGACGGGCATTCCTCCTCATTCCAGCTCAGGGCTCGCCACGCTTCTTGTTGCACATGATCGACGCTCCACGTGTAGCCGATCTCGGTTGGCCGATCGAACAGTTCCTCAGCCGTGCCGACCAGGATGCGGGCCTGACTGCCCTCCTGCGGGGATACGGCCGCGTTGCAATGGAATATTCGCCAGCCTGCTCGCTGCCGGTCGTCTCGCGCGTCGATGCCGGGACGATCGAGCAGGTCCGCGGTCTGGGCGTTGAAATCGTCTCGTCCGGGGATGTTCTCCAGTACGCGGTTGCACGGTGGTCACCCGATCAAGCCGCCTCCCATCGCCGCGCGGCGGCAGCCGTCGTATCGATTGCCAATGAGGCATTCGAATTCATCGGAGCATCACTTGAAAGAGGCGTCGACGAGTTAGCTGTCCGCGATTTTATCAACGCGCGATTCGGTGAGCTTGGCCTCATCACGGAAGACGGACCCGCGGTGGCGGTCAACCGCCACTCCGGCGATCCGCATTACGAGCCTACTAGCTCGACCTCGACCGCCATGACGCGCGGCGACTGGGTCCTCATCGACCTCTGGGCAAAAGAACATAGTCCAGGTGCCGTCTATGGCGACACGACCTGGGTCGGATCGATTGGCAGTCACGCGGACCCGCTCAAGGAGCGAGTCTTCGATAGCGTGAGCCGCGCTCGTGATCACGCGGTCGAGCTGCTCGAGATCTCCTGGAAGAATGGGCGCGTTCTCGAAGGCTGGGAGGTCGATGCCGTCGCCCGGGACTCGATCGAGCGAGACGGATTTGGGAAGTACTTCACTCACCGGCTTGGACACAGCCTCGGCGAATCGGTTCACAGCAACGGCGTCAACCTCGACGGATTTGAGACGCGTGACACCCGTCGAATCATTCCGGGCGTTGGCTTTTCAGTCGAGCCAGGTATCTATCTGCCGGAATTCGGGGTTCGCCTTGAGCTGGACGTCTACGTCGACCCGATCGATGGTCCGACGATAACGACGCCGCCCCAGCGGGACATCGTCCGGATTGACTGACTAATCCGCAAAGTCCTCCGTCACCATCACTTCACCGTCAACTGTCGCTACTCCGATGCCAACCTGGTTAAACTCGGCCGAAAGCTGATTCTGGCGGTGAGGCGGGCTTGCCATCAGCGAGCGAAACGCGGCCTCGAGGCTGGGAGCGTAGACGATATTTTCAGCAAAGACCCGGTAGCTAATGGACGCTGCCCGCGCGCGATCTGAAGGACTCATGCCATCTGGCGAAACGTGGGCAAAGTAGGCCCGGTGGACCATGTCCAGAGTATGTTCCCCCGCGATTTGACTCAAATTGGGATCTAAAGTGAGTCGGCCAACTCCCGACTGAGCTCGAGCAAGGTTGCTCATCGCCAGAAATTCGTCAGCCGCCGCCAGGTCGAGGCGAGCGGTTGCCCCCGGTCCGAAGGGGAGTCCGGTCCTCGAACCGGACTCGTCCTCAACCCCCACCAACCGTGACCGAGGAGGGACGCCGGTCGTCGGGTCGCCGACTGGCGTTGCAAGCACGATGGCGAGGACCTTTCCCACGCTCGCGGTACCGACGATCGGGCTTATCTGCGAGTCGGCAGGGAGTGCTAGGAGAATCCAGGTGAGCAAGACAGCCAGTGCACCCCCATTGGCGATCCCGGGCACGACTCCCAGCAGACGGTCGGCGTAACGGAAGCCGTCATTGTCGCGGCGGACCCGACGGAGGCAAGTCTGAATCAGGCGGGTGATAGCTTGTCGGGCGACGTCGAGCGCAACAACGATTGCAGCCATCGCGACGAGTAGCGCCGACGTTTCGGATAGACCGAGGCTTGTGAGAGTGGCTCCGGAAATTACCTTCGCCCAACGTACGACGATGACGAAGGTCACCAGGGTAAACAGCAGGTCGAAAATCGAGATGACGAATCCGCGCCGAGTACCAACGAAGGCGAAGAATAGTACAAGGCCAACCGCCACCAGATCGAGGTCCGAGGATGTCATTCGGGCTCGATGCCCCCGTGATTACGAAACAATAGAAAAAGGCACGCGCGGCGGGCTTTCCCTTCGCGCGTGCCTCTGTCAACCGATTCGCCGCGACCGGCTTCGAGGTTTACCGTACCTCTCGGTGCGAGGTAACCTTCCGGCAGCGTCGACAGAACTTATTCAATGCCAATCGCTCGGCATCGTTCTTCTTGTTCTTTTCGGTCGTATAGTTTCGCTCGCGGCAGTCAGTGCACGCCAGGGTTATGGCGGCTCGGGCTTCACCTTTCTTCTTGGGCATGACTTAGATCACTCTCTCCAGTTCTTGTCGCGCGGTAATTGCGTATCGGGCGCGCGCTTACTCCAAAATCTTGGTGACGACGCCCGCGCCGACGGTGCGGCCGCCTTCGC
>CAZBQK010000065.1:0-4547 GCA_964493975.1 uncultured Dehalococcoidales bacterium
CGACCGGCTAAAGCCTCGACTCCCGGGAGGGGTTGACCCCTCCCGGGAGTCGAGGCTTTAGCCGGTCGGTCTCGTTTGAGCTCGCGAGAGACCTCGATTTCGAACCCTACCGTCCCCCGCCCCAGGACGTTTCTTGCACCGCGGCCTTTTGAAGCAGCGGTCGCCACCAACCCGGGTTGTCCTGATACCACCTCACCGTGGCGGGCAAGCCGTCCTCGAATTCAACGGACGGCGCCCAGCCGAGGTCGCGGCGGATCTTGCTCGAGTCCAGGAGATAGCGCCGATCGTGTCCGGGGCGATCTTCCACGTACGTCTTCATGGTCCGGGGCAGGCGGAGCACTTCGAGGATACCGTCAGCGATTTGCTCGACGCTTTTCTCGACTCCGGTTCCCAAGTGGTAGGTTTCGCCGACCACCCCCTGGTCCAGGATGCGCTCGATACCGGAGCAGTGGTCGACGACGTGGATCCATTCTCGCCGGTTCTGGCTGTGCCGGTAGAGCGGCAAGGTCTTTCCCTCCAATGCGTTCGTCGTAAACAGGGGAATGACCTTCTCCGGAAACTGATAGGGACCGTAATTGTTCGCGCACATCGAGATGGTGATCGGAACCTTGAACGTCTCGTAGTAGGACCGCACGACGTGGTCGCAAGCTGCCTTGGAGGCGTTGTACGGCGTTCGTGGACGATAAGGAGAATCCTCCCGGAACGAGTCATCGCTCTCCAGGTCAAGGTCGCCGTACACCTCGCAGGTCGATACATGGTGGAAGCGGGCGATTCCGCGCCGCTTGCACGCTTCGAGCAGCGCCTGGGTGCCGAGCACGTTCGTCCGGAAAAACGCCTCCGGATCGAGGACGGCCCGGCTATTGTGTGATTCCGCGGCGAAGTTGACGACGACGTCGACGTGGCGGTCGGCGAGGAGGTGCTCAACTAGCTCGAGATTTCGGATGTCGCCGCGGACAAAGCTATATCGGGCCTGCTGCTCCGCGGAAAGGTCGGCCAAACTGGCGAGATTGCCGGCATAGGTCAGCAGGTCCAGATTCACCAGATGGTCGTCCGGGTGCCGCTCGAGCCAGTAACGGATAAAGTTTGAACCGATGAAGCCGGCTCCCCCGGTGACCAGTACTCGTCGCATCGTGTCTCCTATAGAATTCCGACTCGGCTATAATCGCCCAGCATCAGCTTGTATGCCCGGGGCTTGATTGGCGAGCGCGCGATCTCGACGTTGCGTCCGATCAAGCTGTCTTCGATTCGGTGCGGCACGTCGACGACTCGGCTGTGCTCGAGGATAATGCTGTGCTCGATCTCGCTTTCCTGGATCAGACAGTGATGGTAGATCGACGTGAACGGCCCAACATACGAGTCCACGACGACGGTATCCTCGCCGATGATCGCCGGTCCCCGAATCACGCTGTTTCGAATTTGCGCTCCGGACTCGACGACGACGCGCCCGTAAATCTGGGACTTATCGTCGACGTCTCCGAGAATACTCGGCTCCCGCGTCTCCAGGATCAGCCGGTTGGCTTCGAGAAGGTCGGCGTGCTTGCCGGTGTCGATCCACCATCCGGTGAGAATCTTTGGCGTCACGGTCAGGCCCCAATCGATGAGCACCTGAATCGTGTCGGTAATCTCCAGCTCCCCCCGCCAGGACGGTCGAATTTCTTTGATCGCGTCGAAGACGTGATGATCGAACATGTAGATTCCGACGATCGCCAGGTCGCTCGGAGGGACTTTCGGTTTCTCGACGACCCGCATCACCCGACTCCCCCGAACGTCGGCGACTCCGAACGCTTCCGGATTTGCCACGTGGTAAAGGAGCAGCTGTGAGTTTGCCCCGCTCGCGCGAAACTCGTCCACGAGCGAGACAATGCCGTCGCGAATGAAGTTGTCCCCCAGGAACAGGACAAACGGATCGTCGCCGATAAACTCCTGAGAGACCTTTACCCCGTGGGCCAGTCCACGGGGGGCGTCCTGCTCGATGTAGCTAACTTTCGCGCCAAACTGACTGCCGTCGCCAACGGCGGCGCGAATGTGATCGCCGGTGTCGCCAATGACGATGCCGATGTCGGCGATTCCCGCTTCAACCAGATCCTCGATCGCGTAAAACAGGACCGGCTTGTTTGCGATTGGAATCAGCTGCTTTGCGCCGGTATAGGTGAGCGGACGCAGGCGAGTACCCTTCCCCCCACTCAAGATCAGCCCTTTCACGTGTTTGACCTCCAAAACGCCCAAAATGGCTTGGATCGACTTGGTCTTGGGTCGGGTAGCTCCAACGGAAGGTTGTCGACGATCGTCCTCGGAACGTCGACCACCATGGCGCGCGCTTTTGACTCGCCCACCAGCTCACCGGTCCGCTTCCGGGCAGCCTGAAGCACTGGTGGCCGGCGATCGATCGAGTGGGAGTCGGACGCCACGACGTGGGCAAGATTGTCGACGATCAGTTTTTCGGCGACGCGCTGAACGTCCGATCCGGCGTCGCCGAGCAGGCTTCCAGCCGTCACCTGCACCGCTACTCCGCGTTCAATGAGTGGAACGAGGAATCCAACATTCCGTTGCACGAAACGATAGCGCTCCGCGTGAGCGATGATCGGGACGATTCCCATCACCCGAAGCTCGAAGATCACCTGATCGCTGTAGTCGGGATATCGATCGATCGGCCACTCGATTAAGAGGTACCGGCTCCCGTTCAAGGTCAGGGCGACCCCTCGTCGAACCTGGTCCGCGAGGTCAGGGGCAATGTACGCCTCGCCGCCCAGGAGGATTTCGACGTTGCAGCCGGCGGCGACGCAGGCATTGCGCACGCTCGCAAGTAGCAGGTGGGCCTGAGCCGGTTCCGAGCAGTAGCTCCAGGGGTTCCGATGGGGGGTCGCCACGATGACGGCGATGCCATCGTTCTGGGCCATGCGCGCCATTGCGACCGAGCTTGCCAGGTTTTCCGCACCGTCGTCGACGCCTGGCAAAATGTGCGTGTGAATGTCGATCAACGCATTGCTCGGGCGCCGTTCGATCAGCTGTAGTATTGATAGAGACTGCCGTCGAACTTCACATTATTCAAAACAACCCCAAGCACCTTGGCGTTGCCCTTTTGCAGCATCGTTTTGGCGCGCAACGCGTGATCGCGCTTCGTCTTCCCCGCGCTGACGACGAGGAGCACGCCATCCACTTTCGCGCCGAGAACCGAGGCGTCGGTCACGGCGATCGTCGGCGGTGAATCGAAAAGGACAACGTCGGCGGCCGAGCGGAGGCTCTCGATAATGCGGTCCATCCGTTGGGATCCCAGGAGCTCAGACGGGTTGGGCGGTAACGGGCCACTTGGTAGCAGCCGAAGGTGAGGAACGTCCGTTTGCGTCAGCAAGCTAGCTAGTGGCTGCTCGTCACGCATCGCGGCGGTCAAGCCGTGCTCGTTTGGTCGTCCGAAAACCTGATGGAGAGACGGCCGGCGCAAATCACAGTCGACGACGATAACCTCGCGTCCGGCCTCGGCGAACGTCACCGCGAGGTTGGCCAGGGTCGTCGACTTACCTTCGCCTGGGCCAGCGCTCGTGACCAGTATCGTTTGAACGATTCGATCCAGGCTGAGAAACTGAATGCTCGTCCGGAGCGAGCGGTAAGCCTCGGATATCGGCGACCGTGGTTGGGCGACCGTCACCAAGCTCGGGGTTACTTCCACCGTCATCGCCGACCTCCAATGAGGGTAAGAATTGATATGATCCCGGCCGGTAAGCGCCCCTTCGATTTCGGCGACGCCGACGCCGCGTTCCCAGCCACCGGAATCGATCCAATGACCGTCAGCCCGGCGAATCGTTCGACGTCCTCCGACGTTTTCAACGTATCGTCAAGGTATTCGAGCACGAACGCTAGAAGGGCGCCGGCCACGAGACCGAGAACTCCAGCGCCGATCACGTATTGTTTTGTCTTTGGAAAGAAGAGTGTACCGGGTAGGGGCTTGTCGAGCATCGTGATGTCGATCCGGTCCGTCGGAGCCTTGGGCGCCATCTCGGCTTGATGCACTTCAATATATTGTTGAGCCCACACCAACGCGATGTCCTGCGCCCGGTTTGGATCCGCGTCGTCAACGGTGATGTCGAGCAGAAAACCATTTGTCACCGCGCCGACTTTAACCTTGCCTAAAAGGGTGTCAACCGGTAGGTCGAGCTTCAAATTGTCGTTAACTGCCTGAGCTAACTGGCGGGTCATCAGCTGCTGCTGATACTGAGTGAGCAAGCTTTCGATGACGAGCGTAATACTATAGTCAATCCGCGACGGCGTGACCGCGAGCTGGACCTCCGATCGGTAAATCGGAGTTTGAAGGCGGGAATAGCCGTAACTGGAGACGCATGCCGCGGCCGCGACGAGGAAAATCAACCACCAGCGCTTGCTGAGCACCAACCAGTAGTCACGAATCTGCAACCAACACGCTCCGTGAGGATGTCAAACGAAGTCGGCCGCCAGCCAGGCGATTGTCTTGCCAGCTTCCCCGCTTGACCGGCCAATGATAGCACGGGTACTTATCGGGCGTCAAAATCGGGAACGTTTCCGGATCCCCCTCTCCC
>CAZBQK010000065.1:4647-15866 GCA_964493975.1 uncultured Dehalococcoidales bacterium
CCTTGCCGTCCGCACACCTAAAACGCCAGCGACCGTCGGTACCGAGGGTCTTCTTTATTCGATGCAGCGTCGGCTCCGGGTACTCGGTAGTGAACGATTGGCAGATCCTCCATGACGCGAAGCCCGGCGTCGGCCTGGAGCAGACTTGGAATCGCGTTCACCAGGATCGCCGCCGTGGCGAGGTCGCCGTGGGTACCTTCGTTCACCGACACGTCGATTCGCGGCAGCCCCTCCACAACAATGTGATCGTGGGGATTTGGTGCGCCGAGATACATGCGCAGCTCGAGCGAGATTCGGGCGATATCGCCAACCATTCCCCGGGTAATCTGCCGCACACCTAAAACCTGGCCAACCTCGACGACGATGTCGGCGGAACGGGTCTCCTGCTCGGCAATAACCGGCTCGATCTTGTCGTCGAGCCGGTCCACCTTCCAGCCAATGCCGTGGGCAATCGCGTAGACCGATTCCGGCAGGCCGACGTGGCGAACTGTTCCGGCGCGAACCCGCTCCTCGAACTCGGCGATCGACAAGCCCGCTCCGACCTTCCGCTGGAGGGGCAGGCGGCGGCGCGCCGCATCTTGTACCCGCAAAACCTGAATCGATTCCACATTCTGGCTAACCGCGGTAAGACCGAGCGGCAATGTATCCATCGCAAAACCGGGATTGATCCCGGTGCCGACGATGGCCACGCTGTTCGCCTGGGCCAGTCGGTCGAGCTCGGCGGCGACGTCGCTCGCCGCTTCGAAAGGGAAGCTCAGCTCCTCACACGTCGAAACAACGCTTGCTCCGGCTCGGAGGATCTGGCGGATTTGCGGCGCGACGTCGACGAGATGCGATCCGGTGGCGTGAATAACAACATCCGGATGAGTCGTTCGAAGAGTTGCCGCGGCGTCGGCGGATACAACTACGTCGAGGCGGCGGTCGAGGCCGATGACGTCTCCGGCATCCTGGCCGACCTTGGCCGGATCGACGTCGACCGCGCCGACGATTTGAATGTCGGATCGCGCCGCCGCGACTCGGGCGATTCCAGCGCCAATCGGACCGAGCCCATACAGGACTACCCGGATCATCTTTCCCTCACGTATTAATCTGATCGACAGCCATGCTAGCATATCGCGAGGGGAAGCCATGACCGTCGCCACGATTATCCAGACGATTCAGGTCATTCTTGCACCCGTCGTGATGGTCACTGGCTGTGCGATTTTGCTCGCCGGAGTCCACGCGCGATATCAGGTCATCAACGACCGACTTCGAGCCATGTCGCGGGAACGACTGGATCTTTTCCACCGCCCAGACAAAAACACACTGGAGCCACCGGACCAGTCGGATCGGTACAGCGTCGAAAGACTGGCTCAAATCGATGCCCAAATACCGAATCTGCTCCGTCGCCACCAACTGGTTCGCGATGCGGTGCTCGCAATTTACGGTGCGGTAGCGTTATTTATCCTCTGCATGTTCGCCATCGCCGCGGCGTCCGCGTTTCAAATCGTGGCGCTCGCCTGGGTTGCCCTCGTCATTTTCCTGATGGGCACCGGAGCTTTGCTCGCCGGCGTCGCCGTGATCACCCTGGAAGTCCGCCTATCGGATGCGGCGCTGAGATATGAGGTCGATCGGGTCATGAAATTGGGGCGGTAAGGTATAAACCCCTCGAACTTGCGCGGCCTATCGGCGTGTCGTATTCTCATGCTAGTGAAACGAGGGCGACGATGGCGAAGGTAACGACGCGCGGCGGTGACACCGGCTACACCGGGCTCCTTGGTGCCGAGCGAGTACCGAAGTACGACGCGCGCATCGAAGCGCTCGGCGACCTTGACGAAGCCTCCTCCGCCCTTGGCGTGGCGCGAGCCCTGACGACGGACGAGCGGGCGCGGACGCTTATCCTCGGTTTCCAGCGCTCCCTGTACCGCCTGATGGCGGAAGTTGCATCGACCCCGGAAACGATGGCAAAGCTCGCGGTGCCCGCGATGGCCGCCGGCGACGTCGAGGACCTCGATCGTATCGCGGAAGACCTCAAGCGCGAAGTCGAGATTGGGAATCGCTTTATCATACCCGGTGACTCGCTGCCCGGCGCTTCGCTCGACCTGTCTCGAGCCGTCGTTCGTCGCGCGGAACGTCACCTCACCCGGATGGTCCACGAAGGCAATATTGTTAATGGCGAGATCCTGCGCTTCCTCAATCGCCTTTCGGACGTCCTGTTTGTCCTCGCTCGCTTTCTCGAGCGTGACCTTTCGCACGAGATTGCCTGAATGAGGCGCATCGCTCCGTTTCTCCTGGCAATCGCCCTCGTCGTTTCCACCGCGTGTCGATCCCCCCAACCCTCGACGCCAGTGACTTCGTCGACGACGGGCGCTCGGACGGTGGATTCGGTTGCCGAGGCTTACCGACTCATCGTTCAGCGATCCGTCGGTCAGGTCAGTCCTTCCGCCGTCGCTCTGGCGGGGGTGCAAGGGCTTCGTCTCGATCTGATGGCCGACGGCGTGGTGCCGCCAAACGTGCCGTCGCCGGCGTTTTCGGACGACCCGAATCAAGATGCCACCCTTCTCAGTAGCTCGGTGCAAGCCGCGACGAATCACTATGCGTCGAAGCTGAACCTGGGCCAGGCCGACGACGCCGTCATCGCCTCTATGGCCGCGAGCGTTGACGATTGTCACACCACCTACTTCCCGCCCGCTGCGTTCGCTCAGCAGCAGAACTGGATTCGAGGTCAAACCCAGTTCGGCGGCATCGGCGCGTCACTGCGCCGCCCAAAGGCGACCGAGCCGCTCGTCATCTGGCGGGTATTTGCCGGAACGCCGGCCGATAAGGCGGGACTTCGTAACGGCGACGTCATTCAGGCAGTTGACGGTCGTGATATATCGGCGCTCAGCGTTCAGGCCGTGGTCGACCTGATCCGCGGTCCGGTGGGTCAGCCGGTTCATCTCACAGTGCAGTCGGCTGGCAAGGCGACCGGCACAACCGTGACGATCGTGCGGGGTCAGATTCAGCCGCCAAACGTTGAAGTGCGTTTGCTGCCGGGAAAGATCGGCTACATTCAGATTTACGGCTTCCCGGAGAATACCGCCAGCCAGGTCAAGTCCGGTCTAGATTCGCTCGATCGCCAGGGTGCGATGGGCTGGATCGTCGACATTCGCGATAACGGCGGCGGCTCGCTCGACGCGGTGACTCAGGTGACGTCGATGTTCGTGCCAAAGGGAACGCTTCTGTACTATCTGTACGACGCGAACAGTCAGCGAACTAACTACGTCGCGGATGGAACGGTTCGCTCGAAGATTCCGCCCACCGTCGTCCTGACGAATGATGGCTCGGGATCTGGCGCGGAAATCTTCGCGGCGGTGCTCCGAGAGCAGGGTGTCGCGACACTTGTCGGAGAGAAGACGGCGGGATGCGTCGGAACCGGTCAGTTGTATTCGTTGCCGGGTGGGGGCGGAATCCAGGTGACGGTGGCGCAGCTCCTGACTGGCAAAGGTAAAGTGCTCAATCGAATCGGCGCCGAACCGGACGTCGCCGCCACAATGACCGTCCCGGACTTGACCGCCGGTCGCGATCCACAGTTAGAGCGCGGGATCCAGGTGTTGACGACGGGGCACTGAGGCGGACGAGATAACTTTCGGGTGGGGTTTCGGTCACCAATTCTTGAGCTAGGCGAAGAAGCGAGGTACCCCAGAGGGCGGACACGCAGGTCCGCCCCTACCAATTCGGTGAGGCGGCGCTGGGTCATATGCGGTGTCGAGCGCCGGTAATGGTAGGGGCGGACCTGCGTGTCCGCCCTTTCGTTTGTCGTTCGACAATCTCCGCCAATCAGGTCTCGGGCCGTTCGTTACTACACGTACCGCGGTTTCACGTGCAGATGGACGTACGCGACCGCGAGGCTGAGGATCAGACCAAGGATCGAGAAGGTCAGGAGGCTCCGTAGTACGTTCAGAATGATTCCAACCGCGAGAATCCACCAACCAGTCAGGCGCCTGTTGAGCATCATGTAGCCGCCGACGAGCTCCAGCGCGGCCAGAACGATACCGATCGCGAGCGCGAAGAACGCGCTGGCACCTCCCTGGATGCCCTCCGCTCCGCCCAGAAGCAGCAGGGGACTCAACACGGTCAGGATACCGCCTAACACGACGAGGAGGAGCAGTCCAAAAACTCCGAAAACGATCGCAACCCACGGCGCCCAACGGACGTATCCGTTGAGTAACCCTTCCGGCGCGGCCGGGAGCTGCAGGCGTGCCTGCTCCGCGTAGACATCCCACTGGTTACCGGTTGGCCTTGGTTCTGGCTTGTCCACCAATCATTCCTTTCCGGGCGACTCCGCCCCAACCTGCATTGGATAGATGCAAAATATCGAAGCCTTTGGTCTGGGTGCGCCGACAACCCTACGGCAACGCTGGGTCTCTGTCAAGACCTTCGATTTCACCGAGAGTAACGTTCCGATAACATCAACGCAAAGGCGAGGAGAATTCGCGCGACGTCCCATGGTTTAGTATTCTGAGCAGTCATCGGCGAATGGCCTTCTAACTCGAACTGGGTCTTGTGCGGTCCCTCAATTTTCGCTAGGCTCCGGTCACGACGTGGTTTCGCCGAGTCATCTGTAGGTTACATCGACAAGGCCCGACCCTTTCTCGTCCCGCGTCTGGATTTTGACTCATGGCATGTCCGTGGGAGGTGACCCCAATGGTTCAGCAGCTGATCCGCACGGTTTGTCCGCATGATTGCCCGGACGCGTGCTCGATTCTGGCGACGGTTGAGGATGGTCAGGTGATCTCGGTCGCCGGCGATCCACATCATCCTTTTACCCGGGGCTTCCTCTGCGGCAAGGTCACCCGCTACCAGGAGCGAGTCCATTCACCGGAGCGACTCCTCCAACCGTTGCGCCGACGGGGACCGAAAGGCAGCGGTGAGTTCGAACCAGTTTCCTGGGACGAAGCTCTCGACGAGATTGTCTCCCGATGGCGGAGCATTATCGCCAAATACGGCGCAGAAGCGCTCGTCGGCTACGTCTACAGCGCCCACCAGGGATTGGTGAATCGCAATATCTCGCGCGCACTATTTCACGCGCTTGGCGCGAGTCGGTTCCTGGCCGGAACGGTTTGCGACAGTACCGCCGAAGCGGGGTGGGATTACGCCGTTGGGAATACTCCGGGAACCGATCCGGAGACAATTGTCGACTCTGACCTGATCGTCTGCTGGGGCGCAAACGTCGTCTCGGTCAACGTCCACATGGTCCCTTTTATCGATGATGCCCAGGCGAAAGGCGCCAAGCTTGTCGTGATCGATCCCTACCGAACTCGGACCGCGAGGCGGGCCGACTGGCACATTATGCCTCGCATCGGGAGCGACAGCGCTCTCGCGCTCGGCATGATGCACGTCATCGTTCGCGATGGACTTCACGACGCGGACTTCGTCGCGGCTCACACGGTCGGCTTCGAGCGGTTGCGCGACGAGGTATTGCCGAGCTACTCGCCCGATCGAGTTGCCGAGATTACAGACATTTCGCCTGCCGACGTCGAGCGGCTGGCCCACCTGTACGCTGAGGCTCGCGCGCCATATCTAAGGATTGGGCAGGGCATGTCGCGGAACAACACCGGAGGCATGGCGCTGCGAACCGTCGCCTGCCTACCCGCCCTCGTCGGGGCGTGGGGCAAGCCAGGAGGCGGCGCGCTCATGGGGACCGGCGGTGCCTACCAGTTCGACCTGGATGCCTTGCGTCGACCCGATCTCCTCCCGCGGCCGACCCGCGAGATCAACCACAGCCTGCTCGGGCGCTCGCTCCTCGAGCTTAAGGATCCGCCGATCATGGCGCTTTACGTGGGCTCGAACAATCCGGCCGTCACCTGTCCGGATCAGGTTCGGACGCTCGCCGGCCTGAGCCGAGAGGACCTCTTCACCGTCGTCCACGATTCATTTCTCTCGGATACCGCCTGTTACGCGGATGTGGTTCTGCCCGCGTGTACCGCATTCGAGACCGAGGATATCTACCGTGGCTACGGCACGTACTACGTCCAACACGGCCCGCGGGTTCTTCCGCCCCAGGGAGAATCGGTCTCAAACCTGTGGATCGTTCAGGAGCTGGCGCGGCGCCTGGGCCTGACCGATCCGGTCTTCCAGCGAACGACTCGCGAGCACATTGGGGCGTTGGTCGAGGGTGCGCGCGGACCAACGGCCACGATCACGGCGGATCGCCTCCTCAGCGGCGACCCGATCAAGATCCCGTATCCGCAAACGGGTCCGTCGGTCACCTACTTTGACTCGCCAGCGATGGCCGCGGATGGACTTCCATCGCTTCCCGAGTGGCGTCCCGACCCAGCGGAGCCCTCGCCCGGCTCGGCCTGGCCATTGCGCCTGCTAACCGCTCCCGGCCACCACCAGAGCCACACGACCTTTAGCTTCGTCGAGCGCTCTCGCAAGCTGGCCGGCGAAGCTCGCTGCCTGCTTCATCCGGATGAGGCGACGGCACGCGGACTCCTCGATGGCGACGCCGTCGAGGTGGTGAACGATCGAGGTTACCTGGGTTTGAAGCTGAGAGTCACGACCGATACCCGCCCTGGCACCGTGGTCGTCGAGGGCCAGCGGAATCGGGCCGGCTACCTCGGCGGCGGCGGAATCAACGTTCTCACGTCGGACACCCTGGCCGATATGGGCGGCGGGGCAACCTATCAGAGCACGTGGGTCGAGGTGCGATCGCTCAGACCACGTCTCGACTGACCACGTTCCAACACCCGAGGCCACCGACGACGATCGCTCCCACCACCGCGACGGCGAGGACGACGGTCGGGTCAGTCGTGGACGTCGAAGGCGTGGGAACCGCGGCGGCCACCATCGACCAGGGAAACACTCTGGTCAGGGGTGTCCCCGTCCGGGAGAAGGTTAAGACAATGGCGACGACCGTGCCGGCGATCCCGAAACCGGATGCAAGCGCGAAGCTTGCCCAGCGAAGCGCCAGCCACATCTGGACTGACAGCAGCAGGAGCGAGCTCAAGTAGACCAGCGCGACCTGCGAGGCAATCATCCCCCACGGAATTGGCCCGACCAATCCCAGAGATGGGTGGATTCGGTTCAGGACCGTTCCTAACAGAGCTACTCCAACAGCAAGCACGACCGAGCTGAGCGCTAAAACCAGTCCCGAGACGATCAGCTTGGCGGCGTACACACTCCAGCGCGGCGTCGGCAAGCTGAAAAGGCGCGGCCATTGATTTTCACCGTGTTCGATGCCGGCAATGAGTGCGGTTACCAGCGTTACAAGGAGCGGGTAAGCCAACCGACACCAGAGAAAGAAAGTGAAGTTATCGAGTAAGGCCACCCACGGCGCTGATCCCGGTAACGTCGCGGTCTCGCCTCGGGTCATGATGTTAGCGCCAAGCATCAGCAAAGCAGCCAGTGGCACGGCCACCGACACCCACAGTGCCAGCGTCCGTCTGAGTTTCACCAGCTCGGATCGCGTGGCTCGGATCACGGCAATCACCGGCATCTCCCCTCGATAATCGCGGTCAATCGCTCGGAGTTAGCCGACATCGCGCCGCCCGACGTCCCAAGCGCCCAAAATGGCGAGGACGACCCCGCCGATGAGGCCAAGCGCGGTTGCGATCAGCTGATTCTGATCGGCGTGGGTACCGGCGATGAAGGGCATCGACCAAGGAAAGAGGCTCGCGTAGGTGACCGAACGAAGCGATAAATCGAGGGTAAGCCCGACGACCGCGCCAAGGAGAGCGAGACCGCACGGAGTGGCCAGCCCTTTCCAGCGCACCGCGACCCAGAGCTCGATCGCTAAAAGTAGCCACGTCGCCAAGTACGCGGCGCCGATCTGATCGACGATGAGGTTCCACGCAATCGGTAAGGGGAATTTGATCTGGGGTCGAAAGAAGGCGTCCGCCATCCCCAGCGCGGCGGCGCCAACGGCCAGGATCAATGCGGCCGCGCCCAGTAAAAGAACGCCTACCACGTACTTTCCGGCGTAGACGCTCCACCGAGGCACCGGCAGCGCGAAAATCCGAGTCCAGTGTCCGCCTCGATGGTCGAGATCGGCAAGCAGCGCCGCTTCGAGCCCGACGAGGGGCCCCACGATGAACATGCCCCACCAGAACAGAACGTCGCTCTGGACAATCCCCGCCCAGCCGGTTGACGGGAGCACCCGCAACCCGGCAAGGTGGATCCACCCGGCCAGTGCAACCATCAACACTGGAGTCAGCAACGCCAGTCCAAGAACAAGGGTCCGGCGAAGCTTAAAGAGCTCCATCCGTGTCGCCCGCAAGGTCGCGCTCATGCCGGGACCGCCCGCAGTCCGTGTCGTTCAGTCAAATCGAGGAATAACTGCTCCAGCGAGCGTTGCTCGAAGCGAGCCTGGAAAACGCGAATGTTTGCTCGAACCAGCAACGCGACCACGTCGGCCGAGCGTTCGCGGTCCGGCACAACAACTGAGAGGACGCCCTCCGCTCGGTCGTTAGCCGCGACACGCCAACCCCCGGCCTCGAGCCGGGCGACCGCGGCGAGTGGCTCGTCGACGTCGAGAAGGAGGCGCTCGCCCTGGCGTCCCAGTAGCTCGCTCAACGGCCCTTGAAAAAGCAGTCGGCCGGACCCCACGATCCCGACGTGGGTCGCGAGCAGCTCGACCTCTGAAAGCAGATGGCTCGAAAGAAAGACGGTGATTCCCTGCTCTTCCGGGAAACCCCGGATCAGCTCTCGGATTTCGTGGATTCCGGCCGGGTCGAGGCCGTTGGTCGGCTCGTCGAGGATGAGTAGCTTCGGTTCGCCGAGCAGAGCCAGAGCCAGTCCAAGCCGTTGACGCATGCCAAGCGAGTAGCCCCGGACTAACCGGTCGGCGTCCCCGGCGAGACCGACGATGCCCAGAACCCGATCGATACTCGTCCGTGGAAAGCCAACCAGCTCCTGAGTGGCTCGTAGGTTCTCCCGACCGGTCAGGTGAGGGTACAGCGCGGGCGCTTCGACGAGGGCTCCGACCTGCGCGAGGAGCTTCATCCGGTTGCCGGGCAGAGGCAACCCGAGGAGCCGAATGTCGCCATCATCCGGTCGGATGAGATTCAAAAGGAGTCGAATTGTGGTGGTCTTACCGGCCCCGTTGGGGCCGAGAAAGCCGTAGATGCTGCCTCGCGGTACCTGAAGGCTCAAATTATCGACGGCGACGAGAGCGCCAAAGCGTCGGGTGAGACCTGTCGTCTCGATGGCGAGCGTTTGCAATGATCTTTAACTCCCGGAGCGATATTTTCGGGACGTTCCGGCGGAGAACGGCTGGTCAGTCCATCTAGCAAGTAGTAGCGAGGAGGAGGCAAAAAGTGCACTGAGGTTCCAACGGTCCCCTATTGCAACCGGACCAATGTATCGTCCATCATGCCCACGGCCTTATTCATCTACATCTAGTGGACTGTTGGAAAGGAAGGCGGAACGTGGAAGACGAATCGACAAGCCGACATTCGGGCCGACGGTGGTGGTATGTGCTGCTGATCGTGCCATACGTCGCACTCCTTGGCGTGCCGCTGTTCGCATCGGCCTCACCGGAGCTAGGCGGGTTCCCGTTTTTCTACTGGTATCAATTTCTCTGGGTCATTCTCGGCGCAGCACTGACCGCGATTGTTTACTTCGCGACACACTAATTTGATCGTCGACGGTCGGGGAGGCACGCGATTGTGAATGCCGTGGCATTATCCGTCTTCGTTGTCTTGTTTGCTTTTGTTACCGTGCTTGGCTTCGTCGCGGCCCGTTGGCGTCGCGGCGATCTTGCCCACCTTCACGAGTGGGGGCTCGCCGGGCGTCGTTTCGGAACCATCGTTACGTGGTTTCTGCTTGGCGGCGATCTTTACACCGCCTACACCTTCATCGCCGTGCCGGCGCTGGTGTTTGGCTCGGGAGCGATCGGCTTTTACGCACTGCCCTACACCGTCATTGTGTATCCGTTCGTCTTTCTGGTGATGCCCCGTCTGTGGTCAGTGGCCCATCGACATGGCTACATCACCGGCGCTGACTTCATTCGGGGACGTTACGGAAGCCCGACTCTCGCCCTGGCCGTTGCGCTCACCGGTATTCTCGCCACGATGCCGTACATTGCCCTCCAGCTAGTCGGCATCGAGGTCGTTCTCGCGGGCATGGGAGTCGTCGGCGATTGGCCTCTGATCATCGCGTTTGCGATCCTGGCGTCATACACCTACTTCAGCGGCTTGCGGGCGCCGGCGATGATCGCGCTCGTCAAGGACGTGATGATCTACGTCACGATCGGCGTCGCTATCGTCGTCATACCAACCCAGCTCGGCGGATTCGGCCACATCTTTAGCGCCGTCCCTCCGGCTAAGCTGCTTCTCGCGCCGGGCCAGTTCACCGCTTACGCGACACTTGCCCTCGGCTCGGCGCTTGCCCTCTTCATGTATCCCCACTCGATGACGGGAGTCCTGAGCGCCAATAGCCGCGACGTCATTCGACGTAACGCCGCCCTGCTTCCGGCCTACTCGTTCGTTCTCGGGTTACTCGCCCTTTTCGGCTATATGGCAATCGCCGCCGGAGTCAAGCCGGTCGCTCCCTTCGGCGCCCAGTGGGCGGTTCCCGGGCTTTTCCTGGCGATCTTCCCGTCGTGGTTCGTCGGTTTCGCTTTCGCCGCCATTGCGATTGGCGCGCTCGTCCCCGCGTCGATCATGTCGATCGCCGCCGCCAACCTGTTCACCCGGAACCTCTACCGAGAATACATTCGGCCCACTATGACCCACCAGGAGGAGACCAACGTCGCAAAGCTTGTCTCGCTCCTGGTCAAGGTCGGGGCGCTGGCATTCATCATCTTTCTGCCGACCCAGTACGCGATCAACTTCCAGCTACTCGGCGGCGTATGGATTATTGAGACGCTGCCAGCGGTGGTATTCGGGCTCTACACCCGATGGTTTCATCCCTGGGGACTACTTCTAGGTTGGGCCGTTGGCATGGTCGTCGGGACCGCGATGGCCGCTAGCCAGAATTTCGCGTCGATCTACCCGTTTCACCTTGGCGACTCGACGATCTCCGGCTACGCTGCGTTTTACGCCCTGATCGTCAATCTGGTCGTCGCGCTCGTCGCGACAGTGGTGCTTCGTGCCTTGAGCGCGGCGCCCGGAAAGGATTCGACAAACGCGGCGGATTATGGAGCGCTACGAGCACGAATGAGCGGATGAGAGAACGAGGTGTGGTAAAGGGCACGCTAAAGCAGGCTTCCAGCAGTATTACCTTTCGGGCAGACAACCAGTAGCGCGGGGGCTTGT
>CAZBQK010000066.1:0-13348 GCA_964493975.1 uncultured Dehalococcoidales bacterium
CAATGTTTTTTTCCCGCTGTCGAGGTCCAAGCGGACGACAAAGTTGTCCTGTGCGCCGGCAAATACGAAGCGCCCGGACGGCTCGAATCGGCAACCCAGGAGCGGACTGTCGTGCTTGTATTCCTTGAGAAGGTGCGTCTTTGTGGGATCGATTTTCGGAGTCGGCGCGGGAGTCATGCCAGCACCTCCGTGATGGGCGCCGCCTTGGGATCGGCGATGGGGATGGGCCGCTGCTCGATGTAGAAATTCTTCTTCGAGCTGAAGCCAAGGGCGCTCAGGTACGTGTGGAACAGATGGCCGGCATTCACCTGACGATCGGTGACGGCGGTGCCTTCGGCGTTGGTCTTGCCCGAGACGCTGCCGCCCTTGATGCCGCAGCCGGCCAGGGCGATCGACCAGGCCTTCGACCAGTGGTCGCGGCCGTACAGACGATTGATGTTCGGAGTCCGCCCGAACTCCGAGACGACCAGGACAAGCGTGCTGGACAGCAGGCCGCGATCGTGCAAGTCGTCGATCAGCGTGGCGAACGGCCGATCGAACTCCGCCAGCTCTCCCTTATCAGACATCCTCTGCAGCAAAGGCCTGTTGTGTTTGGCTAACCAACGAGCAAGCGCACAGTAGCATTTGACCCATTCGGTGATCCACCGCAATAATTCATAATCTCGCCGATTGGTTGAGATCAGGGCGCACTCACGCCTCGCCAGCTCGACGTTCTTGACTGGCGGCTACTGAACGGGAGGATAGACCATGACGGCCCCAACCATCTTAAAGCTGTCGGTCGGGTCGATGGACAATAACGTTTACATTATTCGGTGTTCGGACAGCGATGAAAGCATTGTCGTCGATGCGGCGAACGACGTGGAGCGGATACTGGAGGCGGTGGACGGACGCAAGGTCCGGTACATTCTCCAAACTCACGGACACGGAGACCACGTCCAGGCCCTGGTGGCGCTCAAAGCCGCGACTGGTGCGTCCGTCGGCGTCCACCCGAGCGACGCCGACATGCTGCCGCTCCGACCCGATTTCTTCCTTGCCGAAGGAGATCGCCTCCATTGCGGTTCGACTGAGATCAAAGTTCTCCACACTCCCGGCCATACACCGGGCGGAGTTTGCTTCCTCATCGGCGACGTGTTGATCAGTGGCGACACTCTCTTTCCAGGCGGTCCGGGCAACACAAAATCGAACCTTGGCGACTTCCCCCAGATTATTGCCAGCGTTCGGCGTCTCTTCGAGCTCCCGGATGACACCGCGGTTCGACCCGGCCACGGTCGGGACACGACGATTGGGATTGAACGACCTCACCTGGACGAATGGATTGCCCGGGGATGGTAGATCTCATTTCCCACGATCGGGCTGATCGCGGCGCTATGGGACATCGCCACGTCGTCTCGACGTCGGTCCGCTTTGACGGTTCACCCGGGCGGCAGGTATAATCCGTCGCAGTCGGCGCAAAGGTGCGCTTCCCGGCGGCACGTTCTTCGGACGGATCGACAGTGGAATCCCTATTCCGAGTCATCGCCGTTCTCCTCCTCGTTCTCGTTAACGCGTTCTTTGTTGCCGCCGAATTTTCTGTTATTACGCTGCGTCGTACTCGCGTTGAGCAGCTTGTCGCCGAGCGACATCCCCTAGCCCGAAGCCTTCGCCTCGCGGTTAGGAATCCCTCCCCGTTCATCGCCACGACCCAGCTCGGCATCACCATGGCAAGTCTTGCTCTCGGCTGGATTGGCGAGCCGTTGCTTGCCGGCGCGATCGAGCCCGTGCTAGGGTGGTTGCCGCCAAATGTCGCGTCGGTCACCGCTCATTCGGTCGCGACGGCCGTCGCATTCGTATTGATCACCGGCGTCGACATCGTCCTAGGCGAGCTAATCCCAAAGAATCTTGCGTTGCAGCGGGCCGAACAGGTCAGCTTTGTCGTCATCGAGCCCATGCTGATCCTGCAAGCAATGCTTCGACCGTTCGTCTGGCTTTTGACCGAGGCCGGGGCATTTGGACTACGGCTGTTAGGCCTGACTGCCCAAAACGAGCCGGGCCTGGTGTACTCGGTCGACGAGCTCAAGCTTTTGGTCACGGCGAGCCGACAGGCCGGCGTCCTCGAGGAAAGCGAGGAGGATATGATTGGCCGCGTCTTCAATTTTGCGGACCTCCACGCGCACGAAGTGATGGTGCCGCGAACGGAAATGGTCGCGGTCACGCCGGACTCGACCGTTGCCAACGTTCTAGATCTGGGGGCGCGAACCCATCATCGTCAGTTTCCCGTGTACGAGGAGACGATCGACAACGTGGTCGGGATGGTGTACATCGTCGACCTCCTCGGACGGATCGGCCGAGTCGATCTATCGCGGGCGTCCGTTCGTCCCCACGTACGCGATGCCCTCGTTCTACCCGAGACAATTACCGTCGACGTCCTAATTGACCGAATGCGTCAACAGAAGACCCACGTCGCCGTTCTGGTCGACGAGTACGGCGGGACGGCGGGACTGGTCAAGCTTGACGACGTCCTCGAGCGCATCGTCGGGAACGTTCCGGACCAGTTCGAGGCGGCTCCTCCGGAGGTCAGGCGCTGTTCTGATGGCTCGTTCTTAGTCGACGGACCAGCCCGTCTCGACGATGTGAACTCAGAATCGGGCTTGGATCTCACAAGCGATACCTACGACACCATTGGTGGATTCGTCCTGGGCGAAATCGGGCGTCGTCCGCGAGTGGGCGACCGGGTTGAGGTTGACGGCACGGCGTTCGAGGTTGAGGACGTCGAAGGATTGCGGATTGCCCGGGTAAAGGTGTGGCCGAGCGCGACGGATCATGATTCCGCGGAACGGGTGGGGGTAACCGAGTGATCGCTACGTCGAGGCGTCCGGGGAATAGGAGGCGTCGGGAACCCATGCCGGCATCCCGCGCTCCGCTGCAGCCTGGGATTCCTCGATCGGGTCGTACGGAGTTTGCCTCTGCTCGACAACCCAGCCGTCCTCGTCCGCGGTGACGATCGTGTAACAGGCGAGGGGAATCCCGTCTGTTGGCAAACCAACGCTCGCCACGTTGACGAGCAGCGCGAACGGCATTAGACGAACAAAGCTACGGTGGTGGTGGCCGAACGCAATGACCGCGGCTCCGGTTCCGCCGTACGCCGCCGTGACCTCGGCGCGGGTGTTGTGGGCGCCACCCGACCGATCGGAGGTTGACCTCGGACTGGCGTGAACGACCAGAAGCTCGCCGGCTGGGGTGGTCACGGTCCAACGGTCCGGAAGCGCGGCCAGCGCGTCTAGTACGGTCGACCCAATCCGGGCTCGGGTCCAGGCGTTACCCGCGAGGAAAGCCGCTCGGTACTCGGCCCTTCCAAGAAACCCCTGAGCGTCGTCAGTCACAAGCGCTTCGTCCTCGTTGCCTCGAAGAAGAACCCACCCATGGCGATTCAGCTGATCCCACACTTCAACCGGCCGCGGACCGCCCTGAAGATGGTCGCCCGCCACGACGACGCGGTCAAACGGGCCTTCGCGCTCCAGCGCGGATTCGACCGAGCGCAGAGCGGCGAGATTGCCGTGCGTATCGGAAAAAAGTGCGAACCTCATGGTTGATCGGCTGAATCCTCAGCCAAGTTCCGCTTCAACCTCGTGAAGGCTGGCGTCAATCGCGTCGATCGCATAGTCGAGCTGCTCGCGGGTGATGACGATCGGTGGGGACATTTTCAGCACGTTGCGGTAAGGTCCGCCATAGTTCGTGCACATGACGCCTTTTTGAAGGAGTCGCGACACGACCCGCATCCCCTCGTCCGAGGCCGGCTGCTTCGTCGCCCGGTCCTTCACCACCTCGATTGCGACCATCATTCCCCGTCCGCGAACGTCGCCAATGAGTGGATGCTTCTCTTTCAAAGCGTCGACCCGGTCACGGAAGTAGGCGCCTTCAGTACGCGACCTTTCGACGAGACCCCGTTCTTCTAGTTCAGCAATCGATGCGAGAGCGGCGGCTGCTCCAACTGGATTACCAAGAAAGGTCGTCGACTGCTGGTTCGCCTTCCAAGAACCGGCGATCTCTGGTGTCGTAATGACCGCCGAGATGGGGAATCCGCTTGCCATGCCTTTGCCGCACACGAGGATGTCGGGAACGACTCCATCGTGATCGAGCGCGAACAAATCGCCGGTTCGGCCGAAACCGGTGATAATCTCATCGGCGATGAGCAGGATTCCGAGGCGCGTGCAAAGCTCCCGAACGCGTCGGACGAAGTCCGAAGGTGGGACGACCCAGCCGCCGTGCCCCTGAATCGGCTCCATAATGATCGCGGCGACGTCGGAGACACCGGAATCGGGCGCGGTCAGGACCCGCTCGAGGTAATTCGCGCACATCTGGCCAACCTCTCCGGCTCCCTCGCCAAACGGGTGACGGTAGGAGTTGGGATATGGCACGTGCACGACGCCAGGGAGCACGCTCACGAACGGGTCGCGATAGAAATTGTTCGCCGTCACGGCCAGGGCGCCTCCGATTTTTCCGTGGAAGCCACCCTGAAATGCGATGACGTTGTGCCGTCCGGTGTGGAGGCGGGCGGTTTTGAGCGCCGTCTCGATCGCCTCACCTCCGGTGTTCACGACGTGCGCGACACTCAAGTTGCCCGGGGCGAGGCTAGCAAGCTTTTCGTCGAGAAGGACCCGCATCTCGTTTGGGTTCGCGACTCCCTGACTGTGCATCATTCGCTCCGCCTGGCGCGAGATGGCGGCGACGATGCGGGGATTGCTGTGGCCGGCAATCGCGACGCAGAAACCGGCCGTGAGGTCGATGAACCGATTGCCGTCGACGTCGACAACAGTCGAGCCCCGGGTTCGGTCCCAAAAGACCGGTATTTCCCCGACCGACACGCCGGACGCGGCGGGCGATTCGTGCGCCCCGAGGCGCTGTGCCAGCGCGACCGATTTCGGACCGGGAACGTGCGTCTTGACCTCAGGCAACTCGGATCCGTGTAACTCGATCTCTGTCAGCATGTCAGCTGCTCCCGTCGTCGTAGCCGGCCTATGGCACGGAACGTTGCGAGCCAGTATACTAGCGCTGGCGGCGGTGAGACAAGGTCCCCGGCCCGCCTATATCGAGTTGGGCTCGATCCACCGGAGCCTGGCGCGAGGCATCCTGTCCCACTCCCGGCAGGTATCCGAGTAAGCAGGAGGTACCGAATGGCAACGATTGTGACAACCGGCGTCGACGAGCGCTACCGCGAGCTCGAGCCGGATCTCCCAAAGTGGGAGAAGATCAAGGACATCATCGACCAGTTTATCGACATCGAATTGAATTACCGTCAGAGTGGGCATCCCGGTGGGTCACGCTCCAAGGTCCACGCGCTGGTTGCCACGCTCTTATCCGGCGTCATGCGTTGGGATATCCGGCATCCGGAAAAGCGTTTTGGCGACCGGTTTATCCTGGCCGCTGGTCATTGCGTTCCTCTGATTTACGCGACCCTCGCGTGTTTTAATGAGGCACTTCGCGCCATGTACGATTGGACTGGCGATGCAAAGTACCTCGTGCCCAACGCACCCGAGTTTCAGCTGACCTGGGAGGATCTCTCGCATCTCCGCCGTCGGGGGGGCCTGGCCGGCCACGCCGAATCGGAGGGCAAAACTCTCTTCTTAAAGTTCAATACCGGACCGTCTGGCCACGGCTCGCCGCCGTCGGCTGGCGAGGCGGTTGCGCTCAAGCGCGCGGGAGCCTCGGGGGTCAAGGTTTTTACCGTCGAAGGGGAGGGCGGGCTGACCCCGGGCGCCGCCCACGAGACGAAGAACTCGTCCTGGGGACTAGGCCTCGACAACCTGTACTACATGATCGACTGGAACGACTACGGTATCGACGACTTTGCCGCCAGCTCGGTCGTCCACGGCACGCCAGAGACCTGGTTTGCACCGTACGGGTGGCGGGTTCGGGGAACCGAGTACGGCAGTGAGTTTGGGCCAGTCCTCCGGGCCCTCCTTGAAACCCACTTGACCCCGAACGACGAGCACGTTCCGAACATGACCTGGTTCAAGACCCGCAAGGGGCGCGACTACCTGGTCTACGACTACAAGTCCCACGGCGTTCCCCACAAGATAAACAACGAGATGTTCTGGGCGCTGCGCCAGCAGTTTACCGACAAATACGGCACCACCTGGACCGGGGCGAATGACCCCGTGCCAACCGCCGACGACGCTATTCGCGCTCAGTGCCTCGCCAACCTCAAAGCGGTCGCCGACACGATGAGGGAAGACCGCGAGCTTTGCCGGTATCTCGCGGATCGACTCGTCGAGATTGGCGAGAGCGTCCCGCGAGAGATCCCAGGCTTTAAGGTGGATACCACTCGGAATCCCTGGAAGGACGATCGGATCTGGGACTTCGAAAAGTATCCCCGCGAGCTTTTCGTGGCTCCGGGCAGCAGCGTTCCCAACCGAGCCGCTCTTGCTAAGTGGGGGGCCTGGGTCAACTCCTTCGGGCGACGCTACTACAACCGGCCGTTGTTCCTGGCTTGCTCGGCTGACCTGGCCGAGTCGACCAACATCGCCGGGTTCGCCCACGGATTTGGTGAAACCAAGGGATGGGGTCGCTTCGATCGCAATACAAATCTGGATGGAGCCTTACTGCCCCAGGAGATCACCGAGTTCACGAACTCGGGGATTTGCGCGGGCATCGCGACCGTCAACCTGTCGCCAAAGCCGTTCGAAGAGTTTGACGGCTTTTACGCCGCGCACTCGACCTACGGCTCGTTCAGCTACCTCAAGTACGGCCTGATGCGCCTGTTCAGCCAGCTAGCTCAAGACAGCCAGATCAAAGTCGGCAAGGTCCTCTGGGTCGCCGGCCACTCCGGCCCGGAGACGGCTGACGATTCGCGGACCCACTTCGGCATCTTCGCCCCCGGGGTGACCCAGTTGTTCCCGGAAGGAATGACGATCAACCTGTTCCCCTGGGAGCACAACGAGGTGCCGGTCATGCTCGCCGCGGCCTTCCGAGCGAGCGCGCCAATTATCGCGATTCACCTCACCCGACCGCCGGTCCAGATCCCGGACCGCGCCGCTCTCGGAATGCCGTCCCACTTCGCGGCCGCCCGTGGAGCGTACGTTATCCGACCCTACAAGGATGGCGCAAAGCGACAGGGAACGGTGTTCGTCTCCGGCACGATGTCGACCGCCAACACGATCAAGGTCCTGCCCGAGCTGGATCGCCTGGGAATCAACGTGAAAATCGTCGCCGCGGTCAGCCCGGAGCTATTCAAGCTCCAGCCAAAGAGCTACCAGAACGAAGTGGCGTCGGAGTCGGACTGGATCGACTCGATGTGCATCACCAACGGCGCGCGCCGCCTGATGCACGACTGGCTGAACAATAAGGTGGCGGAAGAGTACACGGTGTCGTCCGACTTCGACAATCGCTGGCGAACCGGCGGGAATTTGACCGAGGTCATCGAGGAAGCCCACCTGTCACCGGACTGGATCCTGGCCGGAATCGAGCGCTTCGCCCGAGATCGGGAGCAGCGGCTCAGTCGGATCGCCCGGGCGCTCGAAGGTGCGCGAGGGTAGGTCGCGATAACGCCACGTAGAATGACGAACAAATCCAGTGAAATGCCTGCCCCTGGCAGGCATTTCACTGGATTTGTTCGTCACACCTAGAGTCGATGCGTTTTCGACTGCTCGCCCTGGACGTCGACGGAACCCTTCTCGACTCGCGGGGAGACATTCGTCCCCGGGTTCGGGAAGCCGTTCGCGATGCTATCGCGGGCGGTTGTCGGGTCGTGCTTGCCACGGGACGTCGCTTGCAGTCGGCCGTCGCCATTGCCCAAACGATTGGAGTGTCGACGCTCATCCTCACCGACGGAACTGTCATCTACGACCTCAAGGCGGAGCGAGCGGTTTACGAGCGCGTCCTTTCCCCTGACAGTCAGCGGGATGCGGTCGATCTCATTCTCGGGGCTGGAATCCAGCCGATTCTCCTCGAGTCGCCAGCGGCCGGCGGACTCATCCTCACCGGACCAGAATCACTAGACAGTCTTGAAACGGGCAGTTACCTCGGTCCGAAAACTCAAGTGCGTCGGCTTCCGCTCGACGACCTGGTTCGATCGGTCCGAATTGTTTCCGCCCTGGCGCTTGGGGAACAGTGGAGGGTGGAGGCCCTGGTTCGGCAAGCCACCGAGATGGATCGGTTCACCCTGGTCTACTGGCAACCGTCGACGGCTGGCTACTCCCACCACACTCTGACCTTCTCGCCTCCAGAAACCTCCAAGGGTCGCGCGCTAACCTGGTTTGCGGAAGAGGCGGGGATTTCGCTGGCCGAAACAATGGCGGTCGGCGACTACGAGAACGACGTGAGCTTAGTCCAAACGGCGGGCTGGGGCGTCGCGATGGGAAACGCGGTGGCATCGGTGAAGAATGTCGCCCGCGCCATCGTCGCCGACAACGATCACGACGGCGTTGCCGAGGCAATCGAGCGCTGGGTGCTGGCGGACAACCGACTCAGGGAACCGTTCCACTGAAGCACGGAGCAGAGCTTGTGGAAAAAACGGACTGACCACATCGGAACCCGCAAAGGGTGAGTCGCAAACACGACCACCGGCTACCGGGCAGATACCGTGGTGCGGAAGGAGAGATTCGAACTCTCACGCCTTGCGGCACATGGTCCTAAGCCATGCGCGTCTGCCATTCCGCCACTCCCGCATGAGTGTCTTTAATTGTACTGCCCCGGTGATTTTGACGTCAAATCGCGGAAATAAGATAGAATGACACCCGGGCGGAGGTCGAATTGGAATACGTCAACTTCGGAACGGCCGGGGTCAAAGTTTCGCGACTGGCTCTTGGTCTTGGGCTGCGCGGGCAAAGCGACGAGCAAGAAGCCGAGCGCCTCGTTCGTCGAGCAATCGACAGCGGGATCAACCTCATCGATTGCGCCAACGTGTACGGTCTCATGGACGATCGCAATTACGCCGGTCGCTCCGAGGTTATCCTGGGCCGAGCGATGAAAGGCCGACGCGACGACGTTGTCGTCACCTCGAAGGTTTACGGGCAGATTGGCGATGGCCCAAACGATCAGGGAGCGTCCCGCTACCACATTCTTCGCGAGGTGGAGCGGTCGCTCAAGCGATTGGACACCGATCGAATCGACGTGTACCTTCTGCACGGGTTTGACTCGAGCACGCCGCTCGAGGAGCAATATCGGGCCCTCGACGACATAATCCGGCAGGGTAAGGTGCGCTACGTTGGCGCGTGCAACTATCAGGCCTGGCAGGTGTGTCGGGCGCTCTGGGTCCAGGATCGGATCAACGCGTCGCCCCTCATCACGGTGCAAAATCCCTATAGCCTCCTCAACCGTGGCCTGGAAGCGGAGATGTTTCCTCTTGCTCGAGCTTTGGGCGTCGGGATCATGGCCTACGCGCCCCTGGCAACCGGGCTATTGAGTGGCGCCTACACCCCGGGTCAGCTCCCGCCGGAGTGGACTCTGTGGGGAGGTCGTCGCCGGGAGCAATTCTCCCAGACCTTGAGCGGCCAGGCGGCAGCCGCGCTCACTGCCGTCCGGGAAGTTGCTCAGAAAAATGGTGTGACTGTCGCTCAGGTGGCGATGAGATGGGTTTTGTCGCATCCGGAGATCACCGTGGCGATTTCCGGGACGGACAACAATGGCCAGCTTACTGAAAACCTCGGCGCGGTCGACGTCCAGATTCCGCCGGAGGATCTGACGCGGTTGGACGCCGTGTCGGTCGGTCTGAACATGTTCCTCGACGGACCGCAATTTGGACCGTCGTCCCGTCGGTAACCTTCGACCGTATGATATTGGGGGTGGTTCGACGATGGACCGCGCTCCGCACGTTGGGTTAGTGAGGATCGATGTCGGATCGACTCCATCCACGGTCCGTCCCTGCCGGGAGCACCGGTCGCATCGGGTCTCGAGCCCGAATGACCGGCCTTGTCGGTCTCGCCGTTGGCGGCGTTGTCCTCGCCGTCGTGGCCTTGCTTGGATTTGGCGTCGTTCGGATCGGACCGAAGGGTGGGGCGTTAACCGGTGCGGTCATTAACCCTCCTTTCGCGGCGCCCGATTTTCAGCTTCAAGACCAGTTCGATCGGCCGGTCCGATTGAGTGACCAACGCGGTAAAGTCGTCGTGCTGAGTTTTCTATACACTAACTGTCCTGATTCCTGCCCGATTATCACGGAAAAAATCCATCAAGCATACGGACAGCTCGGTCCGGACGTGGCCAAAGTATCTATTCTCGCAGTCACGGTCGACCCAGCGCACGATACGGTTGCCAAGGTTCGGGCTTACTCGACGAGCAAAGACATGCTCGACAAGTGGCATTTCCTCGTCGGCCCGGAATCGGCGGTCGCGCCAGTTTGGGCCGGATATGGGATCGAGGCGGTCAATCTCGACCTGCAGGCGGAGCAAGCCCGGGCGTCGGCGGCAGCCGCAAACGCGGCAACGCCAACACCACTTCCCGGCATCGGTTTGGTCGACCACGCGTCGCCCACCTTTCTCATCGACCGAGATGGCAAAGCGCGAGCAATCCTCGACGTCAATTTCGCCCCGGCCGATCTCATTCAAAACGTTCGGGCGCTGTTAGGCGAGTAGATCGGTTAAAGGAGCTGAACCCGTGACCCAACGCTACGCCGGCATCTTTCCAATCCTCCCGACGACATTTGACGAAGAAGGACGGATCGACGACGAAAGTCAATTGCGAGCGGTGGACTTTTTCCTCGCGGCCGGCGTCCACGGCTTTGGAATCCTGGCGAACTACTCCGAGCAGAACGCCTTATCCGATGCGGAGCGCGAGCGACTGACTCGCCTCATTCTGGGGCACGTCGCCGGACGAGTGCCGGTGATCGTGACGACGAGCCACTTCAGCACCGCGGTCGCCGTCGAACGGAGCCGGCAGGCTCAGGAGCTCGGCGCGGCCATGGTCATGCTCATGCCACCGTTTCACGGGGCGATTCGCCCGGACGAGGCGGCCATCTTCGATTTCTTCAAGACGCTGTCAAAATCAATTGAGATACCAATCATGATTCAAGACAGTCCGGTGAGTGGGATTACGCTGTCGGCCGGATTTCTTGCCCGCCTGGCGACCGAGGTGCTAAACGTAAAGTACTTCAAGATTGAAGTTCCTGGCACGACGGTCAAGATTCGTGAGTTAGTCCGACTCGCCGGGAGCTCGATCGGCGGTGCGTTCGACGGCGAGGAAGGAATCACGATGATTCACGACCTGGCCGCGGGAGCGACTGGAACGATGCCGGGGGGAATGGTCCCGGAGCTGTTTCGGGAGATCTTTGATCTGTTTTTCGCCGGGCAAAAGGACGAGGCGACGACCCGTTACGAGCGGATCCTACCGCTGATCGTGTACGAGAACAAGCTGGGAGGATTTCGGGCGACCAAAGCGCTCATGAAGGAAGGGGGAATAATTCGCTGTGAGGCGGCGCGCCCCCCGACCCCGGCCTACTTGCCCCCGGACGTGCGCTCCGGTTTGATCGACATCGCTCGGCGATTGAATCCCTTCGCCTTACGATATCGGTCGGCCGGAGACTAGCCGAACGCGCCACCGGCGGTCAGCCAGTACTTCACCAGAAAGATCCCGGCGCCGATCAGGAAAGACGCGGCGAGTCGATGGACGACCGGAGCGATTCGTCGGACGAACCGGGTGACGAATCCCTGAAAAAATGCCGCGCCGAGGATGACCAGCGTCAGAACGAGCCCCATTCCCAGAGCGTAGCTCACGAATTGCAGCGCCGCGCTCATCAATCCACTCGCCGCCAGCGCCGAACCCACGACCACCAGGAATACCGGCAACGTGCACGCGAGGGACGCCACGGCATAGCCGACGCCAAATGCGAACATCGATCGCAGGTCGCTCGAAAGACGGACGTGACCCATCGCCTGACTTGCGCCAAGAAATCCTAGCTCGCGTCCAGTCAGCGCCAGCCAGGCCCCAAGACCCGCCAGGAGAACGCCGACCGCGAGTCCGCCGATCGGAAACGCGCCCCCTAGCGCCCGGCCGCCCGCGCCAAACACGGCCCCGACAACCGCGAAAATCGCGATAAAACCCAGCGTTGCCATCACCCCGAGGAGAAGCGCCCGTCCGCCGCGGTTCGCAGCCGAGGCTTTTGCTGGCCCGGTTTGCCCGAGGTAGTAGGCAACCAGCGAGGGCAAAAGTAGGACGCCACAGGGATTGACAGTGGCGACCATCCCCGCGGCGAAGGCGTATCCGAAAGGCAAAAGAGATGCGGCTTGAGACACGCTGCCTTCTAGGACGTAAACCGAGTCACTCGCGAAGATGATTCCGAAGCCTAACCCAATCCCGAGTAGCAGGTAACCAATACCCACCCACGGCGACGCGCCAGAACCGGGCTCGGTCGCATTATTACTGGACGGGCCGGTTCGGATGGAAGCGCTCACAAGACCAGCTTGTCGAGAGCCGAACGCCAGACGGTCTCGTCGTGGGCGCCCCATCCACTCTTATAGACGATGATGCCGTCGCGGTCGACCAGGTACTTCGTGTCGGTTTGGGTGACGTTCAGTTTTTCCAGCACGGATCGTTCGGCAGTTGCGAAAGTCCAGGGAAAGCCGAAGGTTCGTTCGTAATCTCGAACCATGGTCTCTGTCTCCGAGGGGTCGATGTCCGCCGCGATAAAAGCAGCCTGGCTCGCATAGCGTGGGAAGAGGTCCTTCAAAAGTCGAAACTCGGCTCGACACTCCGTGCACCAGGTTGCGAAGAAGAAGAGGACGTATGGCTTCCGCTGCGCTGACAAATCGGCGCCTGAGATTGGCTTACCATTCACACCGGCGACCATAAAGTCCGGGAGCTTTTGCCCGACTCTCAATCCTTCCTTTACGCTCGGGGCTTCCGCTGAAATCGGATTTGGGGTGGGCACAATTGGGGTAGCGGCCGGCGAAACAATCGCCGGGGCGGCCGCGGTCGCGGGGGTGACGAATGACGCCGGCACGGCCGACGCTCGAGAGAGCGCTATCGGCGTTGTCAGGGGAACGACCATCACGTCGTTACTGGCTGCCGACCGGTCCGCCGCTCCTGGATCGTTCAATCCGCAGCCGGCGAGACCGATTCCCGCGACTCCCATTGCGAACGCGCCGACAAATCGCCGTCGGGAAGAAAGTAGAGCCAAGGACTACCTCAATCCGGAGTGAGAACTCTGACAATCGGGCGATCGGATCGCGTCGCGGTGAAGATCACCACCACCGAAAAATCATTGAGATCGGCAGTGAATTCTAGGCGTGACGCTTGAGTGAAGTCAATTTTCGCGGCCGACAAAGCTATCGCCCGGCAAGCTTTCGCAGATCGACCTGCTCGTCGACAAGCTGCTGGGCCGTCACCGGCACGCGGTCTCGGATGAGGCGACGTGCCGCGCTGACCTCGCGGTGACGGTTGA
>CAZBQK010000066.1:13448-15813 GCA_964493975.1 uncultured Dehalococcoidales bacterium
GGCACGCGGTCTCGGATGAGGCGACGTGCCGCGCTGACCTCGCGGTGACGGTTGATGCCCAGCGCCGCTCGAATCTGACCGCCGCGAAGATAGAATGCGAGGAATTTTCTCGACGAGATGTCTCCTCGGAAGACGACTTCGTCCTGCCCCGAGGCGTGTCCGACGTACTGCAGCGTCAGATCGTACTGATCCGACCAGAAGAACGGGACCGGGGCGTAGGGCTCTCCAGTTCCAAGCATCGCCTTAGCCGCGGCAACACCCTGATTCTGGGCATTCTCGTAATGCTCGACCCGGAGTCGTTCCTGAAGCGTTGGATGCCACCAATTCGCGACATCCCCGGCGGCGTAAACGTCCGGTACGTTTGTCCGGGAAAACTCGTCCACCACCACACCGTTGTCCATCGCCACACCCGAACCCACGAGCCAGTCGACCTCCGG
This sequence comes from uncultured Dehalococcoidales bacterium, assembly GCA_964493975.1. Lineage (GTDB taxonomy): Bacteria > Chloroflexota > UBA6077 > FW602-bin22 > CADDYW01 > CAZBQK01. The sequence goes on from CAZBQK010000066.1 coordinate 13,886, forward strand.
CTGAACGCCGACGCCGACAACCGCTACATCGCATTCGATCGTCGCGCCGGAGGCGGTCACAACCCGCTCGACCCGGCCATCGCCCTCGAACGCGCTGATTCCCTCGTTAAGGCGAAGATCCACTCCGTGGTCTCGATGAATGTCGGCGTAGATGCCGCCCACCACGTCGCCGAGACCCCGCTGAAGGGGGACCGGTAACATTTCGAGCACCGTCACGTCGAGGCCAAGAACGCGGCTGGTCGCGGCGACCTCGGCTCCGATAAATCCCGCTCCGACGACGACAATCCGGCGTGCGCCCTCGCTCGCCCTCCGAATCGCCCGCGTGTCGGCGAGAGTTCGCAAAAAGAAGACTCCGGGCAGGTCCGCGCCGGGAACGCGGAGGGGCCGAACCTTCGCCCCGGTTGCGATCAGCAGTTTGTCAAAAGGTTCCGGATTTCCCCGGTCGACGACGACGTGGTGCTCGGCAAGGTTGAGAGCCGTCGCCCGAGTACCCAACCGTAGCTCGATCGACTGTTCGTCGTAATAGGATCGGGGGCGGAGGAAGACCTTTTCGTCATCGCCTTCGCCGCGTAGGATGTTCTTGGACAATGGCGGTCGTTCATACGGGCGCTCGACCTCCGCGCCAATCAGAACGATCCGGCCGTCGAATCCCTCGCCGCGGAGGGTTTCCGCCGCGCGACCCCCTCCAACACTGCCGCCGACGATGACAATTCGCTCCTCTTTCCCCACTGTTCGCCTCCCCGAGCGCATCTACTTAAGCTTACACCGAGCGCTTCAATATCACATTGCGTCGGCGTGGGTGGCGGTGTCTCCAGGCCCGGCCACGCGCTATACTGGCGTTGCTCCCGGCGACCGCGTTGGACGGCCAACCGTCGTCGGCGATTTGGCAATGGGGAGAATGAGCGATGTCTGAACACCTCGAAGCGCGATCGTCGGCATTCTGGTCCCTCGTGGCGCGGAATGCGTCGTTGGAGCGGATTGCCACCGGCTTCTGGTTCACCGAAGGTCCACTCTGGCTGGGCGATCGTCTGATCTTCAGCGACATTCCGAACAGTCGAATCGTTCAGCTGAGGGAGCTGCCGGAAGGCCCGGAGGTGCGAACGATTCGGTCTCCGAGTCAGCTCGCGAATGGCCTGACCGTGGATCGAGAAGGACGGCTGCTCGCCTGCGAAGGAGCGGCGCGCCGACTGACCCGAACCGAGCCAGACGGTCGAATCACCGTGCTGGCGGACCGATTCAATGGAAGGCGAATCAACAGCCCGAACGACGTCATCGTGTCTTCAAATGGCACGATCTACTTTTCCGATCCATTCTGGGCAAACGGATTTGGAAACCCGTTCGGACCGAACGTTCAGCCGTCCGATCGCGAATTACAGTTTGACGGGGTCTTTCGCCTCGCTCCGAATGGCACGCTGGACGTCGTTGCCGACGATTTCGAGCGCCCTAATGGACTGGCATTGTCGCCTGATGAAAAAACACTCTACGTCGACGATACGCGGCGCTTTCATATCCGCGCGTTCGACGTCCGAAGCGACGGAACGCTCGCGAACGGCCGGGTTCACGCCGAGATTCGCGCCGCCGAGGCCGGCGTACCCGACGGAATGAAAGTCGACCGTGAGGGAAATATCTACTGCACCGGGCCAGGCGGAGTTTGGATTGTTGCACCGTCCGGCGAGATCCTCGGTCGGATTCTACCCCCGGAAGTTCCAGCGAACGTGGCCTGGGGTGGCTCGGACTGGTCGACACTGTACCTAACGGCGCGAACCAGCGTCTACAAGATTCAGGTCAATATTCCAGGGATACCGGTGCCGGTGAACTGAGGGTATAGGGCATTCATGGCTTACAGCCGGGGACGCCCCTCACCCTAACCCTCTCCCGTGGGGAGAGGGGAAAGAAGGCCCTGACCCCTCCCGTGGGGAGAGGGGATT
>CAZBQK010000067.1:0-12949 GCA_964493975.1 uncultured Dehalococcoidales bacterium
CGAGCGGCGACTCGCGTCGAGGTCATGCGACCGGAGTGATCCTGGCGTTTTGTCCCGCGACAATCGGTTCCAGGAGTCGAAGCTTCGGCCAGTCAAGCGAGCCAAACCAGCTGAAGCTTTGACTCCTGATCACCCTCAATCGAAATGTGATCCTACACTCGAGCAGCCGACGGAGGTCGTTCAGCGGGTTAGTTCAGATTCTCCCGCAGGAAACTCCGCATCGCCTCTAAGAACCCGTCGAACTGCTCCCGGCGAATGTTGTGTCCCGCTCCTCGAAGACGGATAACCTTCAGGGAAGGTAAGAGCGTTTTGGCCTCTTCGGCGACTTCAGGGGTGACGATTCCACCCTTTTCCGGATCGGCCGTGATCAGGAGGACGGGACAAGTAATCTTTCGCAACGCCTCCTGCCAGGTGCTCGCTCCAGCCACGCGCACACCCCCGGCAAAGAACAAGCTCACCTGGTGTTTCGATTCCGCCCAGACGTCGAACTCATCGTCGGACCACGTCGGATGCTCGGTCTTGCCCGCGGCGACGATCGCCTCGCGGGAAATTGCTTTCCGTTCCTCGGCTGTCTTGCGCATCTGGACTCGCCATGCTTCCCATTCCTCGGGAGTGCGCTTAGCGATGTCGGATCGGAGGGGCGGGTCTTCGAGGATGGCGCAACGGATCAGGTCCGGGTAGGTGGCGGCGGCAAACAACGACGTGTTCGCACCCATCGAATGCCCGCCGATCGCGGGACGATCCAAATGCAATGCCGCGATCAAATCGGCTAGGTCGGCCGCCTGCTCGTCTGGGCCGTAGCCCGTTTCCGGCGCCTCGGAACGACCGTGACCCCGGGCGTCCGGCATGATGACGTCGTAATCGGATTCGAGGGCTTTGGCCGTTCTGACCCAGCACAGCCCATTGTCGGTCGCGCCGTGCGATAAGACGACTGGTGGCTTGTTTCCACCGGTGCGGTAGTAGTGGATTCTGATGCCATTGGCTATGACGTCGCCACTGAACCAGTCTGACATTGGCGTCTCCTATCGTTATTGTGCCATGTCGCGCCGATCCGCTGTGCGGCGCGCACGCGCTTAGAGCGGCAAGTCAACCGGCGCTCCGTCCCGATCGGCTGACCGCCGGAGGGCAACGTAGATCTCCTGGTCGGTTCGGGCATTCACCGGTCCGTACTCCACGGGACGTCCCGAGCGGATGGTCTCGACCAAGCTCATCAGGCACGCGGCCTCGGCGATCATCTCGTCGTCCATGTAGTACTGGGAGAACGGATTGCGCCAATAAACCGGTGGGTTGGTGTGGGCGACCATTTCAGAGAGGACTTCCATCCCGCCGATGTTATGGATTCGCCTTTCGATTCGGATCGGGGCCGGACTCTTTCCGTCCTTGGAGAGGAGGGTCAGCTCCTCCCCCAGTGCCATCCCCTTCGTCGCAAGGAAACGCGTCGAGCGCTGCCAGCGAATCGCCGAGCCGTAGCCGATGCTGGTCCAATCGAAGACGCCCCGGGCGCCGTTCGCGAACAATAAGACCGCGTGCTCCCACTGCTCGCCGTCGACGTCGCGACCGGAGGTCGACGAGGAGTGGGGCTGCACCGCGAACGACTGTCGAACGGCCGTGACTCGGGTCACTGGGACCTCAAAGCCGACGTAGCTTCGGACCATACTGATGCCGTGGTACGCGTGGCCGAGAAAGTCGTTGTAGGCGACGTTCACCGTCCCAAAGTGACCGGCGCGCAAGACTTCGGCTTTGAGCCGCTCGATCGGCCGACGGTAGTACTGCTCGGCGACTTCGATTGGCGCGTTCGTCTCACGCGCGGCGGCAATGATGGCATCCGCGTCAGCGATGTCGTCGGCAATCGGCGTCTCGAGGAGCAACGGCAGCCCGCGGCGAGCGAGCACTCGCCCGACCTCGCCGTTGGCCGCGTGCGTCACCGACACGACAAGCAGGTCCGGACGAACGCCGTCGACGAGCTTATCGACATCGTCGAAGGCAGGAATCTGGTAAGATCCGGCGATTGCCTGCGCGGATTCGATTCGGCGGGAGCAAATCCCAACCAAATCGAGGTCGTCCTTGAGCAGGCGAACCAGCGGACAATACAGATAATTAACCCGCTTGCCCGCACCGACAATGCCAACCCGAAGCTTGTTCACGGCGTCTAATCTCCCTCACCATTGTAGGTGACCGCCCAGGACCAGGCTAGTTTTCGCAGATTCGCAAGGGCGCTGCAAGCAGGCGTAGGGGCGCACGGCCGTGCGCCCTGGACCCGATGCCCTGCTTGACACGTGTGACGGGGCCGATAACTCAGGTGAGGGGTCTCCTGTCGCGGCCTCGAAGGGCTGGGGAACGACCGGCTAAAGCCTCGACTCCGCGAAACCCCCTCCGGGGAGTCGATCCTACCCCACCGAGGAGTCGAGGCTTTAGCCGGTCGTTCTCGTTTGAGGCGCGGCTGGAGATTGCGATTGCGAACCCACGCACCTCAAGCGATGGACGACGAGAGACGAGCGGTCGTATGCCCCTGGCGACGAAAGGGTTGGGGCGGTTCGTGAACGGCGCGCATTCTTTTGCTGCTCAGCCGTGACGCGGTGAACCGGTCGCGATTCCTTCAACGGTGGCACAGTGTGTTCGATCGCCGTCACTCCGGCGTGGCAGTTGCGCCATCGTTTCGCCAAGTGCGTCGGCAAGGTCAACGGTTTTACCGACGACGAGAACCGCTGGCGGGGCGATGGCAGCCGCCCGCACGGCTCGAACGATCTCGTTAAGAGGCGCCCGAACTGTTTTCTGATCGCTGGTCGTTCCCGATTGAATCATGGCGGCGGGCTCGGACGGGCTGCGACCGTGCGAAAGCAATGATTCGACGATGTGGTCGAGATTTTCGACCGCCATCAGAAAGACCAAAGTACCCGTGGTGTGGGCCAGAGCGTCCCAATCGTGCTCGGTATCTTCGCACCCGGATCGGGCGTGACCGGTGGCAATCGTCACGGCGCTGGCCAGCCCACGGTGGGTGACCGGGATGCCTGCGGCGGCCGGCACGGCGAAGCCGGAGCTGACACCTGGTACGACCTCGCACGGAATGCCCGCCTGACGCAAGGCGAGGATTTCCTCGCCACCTCGGCCGAACACGAAGGGGTCGCCCCCTTTCAAGCGGACGACGCGTTTTCCTTCGAGCCCGAGTCGCACGAGCAACCCATTGATCTCCTCTTGAGGGCGCGCGTGTCGACCGGAAGCCTTGCCAACATCAAAGCGCTCGGCATCTGCTCGGCAAAAGCCGAGGATCTCCGGCCCGATCAGCCGATCGTAGACGACGGCATCAGCTTCCTGAAGTCGGCGCAAACCCCGCAGAGTCAGGAGCTCCGGATCGCCCGGTCCGGCCCCGACGAGCGAGACGAGACCCACGCGGTCGGTGATCGTATGTGTTGGATCTGAATTTGGGACTTTCTGCTGAATAGCAGACGAGGTCAATCCCCTCTCCCTCTGGGAGAGGGAAAACGGCCGGGCCAACGACGCAGTCCGGATGATTGCTGACAATAATCGGAGTGACTGGCCCAATCTTCGCTCGCGAACGAAGACTCTTCAACAGCACCTGTAGCGCGCTACCCGTCTCGCCAGTCTCCACTAGCTTTTCGAGATCAGGATCGATCGTTTCCAGCCAGTCCTGCGGCGTGACTCGGGCCCGATCTGCTCCAAGCTGCTGGCGTGCCGTGGCGACGACGTCGAGCAGGGCGTCCCAATGACGAGGGACCTCGCGATCGAAGCGTTCGCGAACCCAGCGAGCGAACGCCGGGCTCCGACCGCCGGTCGAAATCGCCAAGATCAGGTCGCCTCGCCTCACGAGTGACGCCGCGATGAAATCGCAGTTCGGCACGTCGTCAACCGCAAGAACTGGAACGCGCCGCTGGCGCGCCTCGGCGGCCACGGCCGCGTTCAGCGACCGGTCGTTTGTCGCGGCAAAGCAGTAGTCGGCTCCGGCCAGATCGCCGACCTCGTAGGGCCGACGAAGCCAGGTCAAAGATCCTTTCGCCGCCGAGCGCTGGACAAACGCGGACGCTTCGGGTGCGATGACGATGAGTGGTTCGGGACCGCAGGGGAGCAGCCCCCGAACCTTGTCGGTCGCGACGATACCGGCACCCACCACGACGACCCGCTTATGCCGTAGGTCGAGAAAGGAGGGGTAATACGGAAAACCCCGGTCGTCAGCCGTGCGCGGCATTCGGCTTCATCCTGCTTTCAACCAAGTGAGGTTCCGTCACCGCGGAGACGCAGAGGACGCTGAGATATCGATGTCGTCTGCGTCTCCGCGGTGAACCGTTTTCTAAACTCCGAGCGCGACACTGTCGACCCGAACGCCGGAGCGATCGAGTCGAACGGTGATCTGGCACTGGCGAGTGTCGAGGAGGATGCTGTAGGCACCGGGACCGAGGGCGGTCACTTTGACTTCGTCGATGACCTGTCCCTTCAGCGCTTCTAGCGCCCTGGTCACGGCAGCCGCGGCGGCTGACGCCTCGGAGCCTCGGGGCGTGCGCTGGTAGATCCGCCCTAGCGCGACTTCACCGTCCGCGCCGTAGACCCGGCGGACCCGTCCACTCTGCAATCCGATCTCGAGAACTCGAGCGAGCTCGTCGAGATGCTCGTCCGGGACAGACCCCGACTCGATCGCCTCGGCCAGCGCTTCGTACCGTCGCTTTCCCGATTGCTCGGGATGAACCGAGGCGAAGGCGCGGACCTCCGGCCCAAGTAGCTCCTGTTCCGTCGCGGATAGTCGGAGAACGGCCGATGTCGCGTCAGGCGCCTTCGGCGTTTCGTCGACTGACCTCATCCACGCGACCCGTGGTGTCCAAGAATCGAGGCCGTTTCGTGCTCGAACGAGCCGGTCTCGAGCGGGCAGTGGATTCCGCACTCCTTGGGAGCATTCTTTTCCCACCACCAGCGACCGGCCCGCTTGTCTTCGCCTTCCTTAGTTGGTCGGGTGCACGGGGCGCAGCCGATGCTGGTGAAGCCCTGGTCGTAAAGGGCGTTATAGGGCACGTCGTGGGCTCGGATATACTCCCAGACCTCTTCTTCGGTCCAGTCGGCGAGCGGGTTGACCTTGGCAATGCCGCCGTGGTCGCCGTCAATCTCAACCTTGCGAATGTTCGAGCGGCTGGCCCACTGATCGCGGCGAAGGCCGGTGATCCAGGCGTCGAGGCCGTCGAGCACTTTCAGCAGCGGATTGACCTTTCTGATTTCGCAGCAACGAAGGCGAAGTGGCACGCTGCGATAGAACGGATTGATTCCTTCGCGCGAGACGAACGTCGCCAGCTCCCTCGCGTCCGGGTAATAGATCTCAATGTTCATGTCGTAGCGCTCGCGGACCTTGTCGATCAGATCGTAGGTCTCCTGGTGCATCCGTCCGGTATCGACGGCAAACACCCGAACTTTCGGGTCGATTCGCCAGGCCATGTCCAGTATGGCCATGCCGTCGTTCTGAAAGCTCGTACACACCGCGGCGCGATCCCCGAACCGATCGAGTGTCCAGGCGATGACTTCCTGGGGGTCTTTGTCGTCGAGCTCGACGGCGAGCTCGCCAGCTTCGAACTCGTCAAGCAGATCGTGCTCTTCGACCAGGTGCAGATTGTTCAGGGCTGTCGCCACGATGTGTCTCCTCAGTGTCCTAGTCTTCGACCGCGACCGCGGCGCGTCCGCGGGATTTCGAGGCGGTAGCCTCGCGGATAACGTCGTCCAGTGGCCGCCCGGTCGCGGCGGCGATGAGCTCTTCGTCAGTCTTCCGATCGGCAAATTGCTTGAACCGCTCGTCGGTCTCGCGCTCGTCGAGGTAGGTTCGAACGAGTCGCTCGACGTGGAACTTGGCCTGTTCCGCTGGCACCCGTCGAACGATCGGCCGACCGATTGCCGCGTCGTCGCCTAGGCTGCCGCGAAGGTAGATTTCATAGGCTTCGAGCTTTTCGCCGTGCGTTCCCCGCTCGCGAAGGGTGCTTCCCTGGAGGCCAATGTCGGCGGTCCAGTGGTGGGCACAGGCGTGGGGACAGCCGTCGACGTTCACAATAATCCCCTCGGCCGACGTGCCGAAGGTTCCCTCGAGGTGCTGAACGATCTCGTCGAGGCGAGTCTTGGTTTCCGAAACGGCGAAGTTGCACAGGGGCGAACCGGTGCATCCCTGCGACGTGCCCCGAAGGCGGTTCACGTTCAGTGGGAACCCGATCTCGCCGATCTCCCGGATGACCCGGTCAATCTCGGCGTTCGGTACGTTCGCCACGATGAAGTTCTGCTGACGGGTGAGGCGGATGTCGCCGCCAACCGATTCGGCGACGTCCGCAACCCGGATGAGCTGACCGCCGGTGACCTTACCCAGGTAGACCGGGAAGCCAATGTATGACAGACCGTCTTGCTTCTGCGGATTGATGCCCAGGTGCTCGGTCAAACCGTTTGAAATCGGCGGCGCGGTCAGATCCTCGAGCTTGCGACCGAGGAACTTTTCCACTTCGGCCCGCATGCCTTCGGCGCCAAAATCGTCGACCATGAACTTCAGTCGGGCCTTGACCCGAGAGACACGGTACTGAAGGTTGGTCCGCCAGGCGTCGAGCGTGGCCCGCAGGACTTCCATCGCCTCTTCGGACGGAACGAAGGCGTTCAGGTGCTGCGAGATTCGCGGGACGGTCGAAAGACCACCGCCGACGCGGATCGCGTATCCCTGGCGTCCGTCCTGAATCGTACCCACCAGGGCGATGCAGTTGATCGCCGGCGCATTGCATTGGTGAGCGCAGGTGGCGATCGTGATCTTGTGCTTCCGCGGCAGATCGGAATACTCCCGATTGCCGTAAAAGAAGCCAGCAGCCTCTTCAATCAAAGGGGTGCAGTCAAAAATCTCTTCGTGATCGATGCCGGCGACTGGACAGCCGGTGATGTTGCGAACGCAGTCGCCGCATCCTCCGAGCGTGGTCAAGCCCGCGGCTTCGAGCGTCGGGAAAATCTCCGGCAGGTGCTCGAGCTTAATCCAGTGCAGCTGCACGTTCTGGCGGGTCGAAAGCTCGCCTTCGTCTCGTCCGAAGCGTTGCGATAGCTGTCCGATCGTTCGGAGCTTGTTTGGGGTAAGCAGGCCACTGGGAATCTTGACTCGCATCATGAAGTATCCGACCTTCGGTCGGTCGTGATACAGGCCGTACCACATGAAGCGGACGACGTCGTCTTCGGAAATGTCCTCGTAGCCGCGCTCGATCAGCTGGGGAAGCTCATTCAAGACCTCGTAGGGAAACTTCTCCCGCTTGAGGCGCTCGATCGAGTTGCGCTTCAGGACGAGATCCCAGCTGGGGGCTTCTGGCATCCGATCTCCCTGGACCTATTCCCGACGTCCGACGTCAAGAATAGTTGAGTTAATTAATCGACTTAATCGTCTATGCTGGCAGTTTACTTGATGGGGAGGGCAGAGTCAACCGTTTTCGGCGGTTTTCACTACTGAATGCGAAGTAATCCATTCTTCGATCGCGCGGAGCATGCCGCCGGTGGTGTGGATTGGCGGGACAACGCATTCCAGGATCCCAACATCGGCGAGCGCGGCCGCCGTGACTGGGCCGACTGCTACCGGAATGGTGGACTTTCCCCGCAAGGCGGTGAGGACGACGTCATCGCGGCCGTGGCGCTCGGCCAGGGCGAAAAACTCGCGGACGCCAATCGCACTGGTAAACGTCAAGAAATCGACGGTGCCCGCTCCAATCGCATCGATCAGCTCGAGGACCGGGGCTTCGTTCGCGGGAGGCACGTGTCGGTACAGATCGAGCTCGACGACGCGAGAGGCCCGGCGGTGCAGCTCGGCGCGGAGGCCGTTGTCGACGAAGCCGGACCACTGAATTGCCACTGCGCGACCGGCGACGTCAAATTGGTCTAATCCAGCCACGATTGCCTCGACCGTGGCAACCCGGGGCATCCAGTCGACTCGAACGCCCGCGCCCTTCAGCGCGCCGAGCGCCTTGGGACCTCGAGCGATCACCTTGGTGTGAGCGAGAACCGACTGAAGGTCGTTGGCTCGACCCCCGGATTCGGCCAACCGAATCAACGCGCGCGCGCCGACTCCGGTCAGAAAGATCACGAGGGCCACGTCCGATTCCAGCAGGTCGCTCAGGGCCGCGCTAGGATCGACGACGGCGTCGCCATCGCCCTCCAACGGCGTCGTATCCAGCGCGGGCGCCACGATTGGAACGCCGCCGAGGCGTACGACGAAATCGGCGGTTTCCCGAGCCTTGCGGGTTCCGGTGAGGGCGATACGCCGGCCGGCGAGGGGGGAATCAGGCATTAGTTTCTGCGCATTCTCAACGATATTGATAGATTTAATAAACTATCGCAGGAATGTGCCGGTCCGGTCAAGAGATCTGTGTCGACAACGGATTCCATTCTTGACAGTTAGTTCGAATCCGTTGTTAACTTGACTTATTAACGTAGTTCGTTAATAATATTGGTCAAGGGCTGGGCGCGGTTTGAGGTGGAGATAGCCTTCGCGACGAAGAAGCTAGCTGACGCTTGCAATCAGGAGAAGAAGGGGAACCAATCGTGGGGTGTTCGGAACGCGAATAGGGTGAGACAGAGGTTGGCGGAGTTACGTGCCGCGAGTTGCCTTGAGGAGATCAGCCACTTACCCCCGCCGCGCCGCCATCCCCTACACGGGGACCGCGAAGGCCAGTTCGCGGTCGACCTCGTGCACCCATTTCGGCTAATCTTCGAGCCGGCTCATGACCCCGTTCCGCGAAAACCTGACGGCGGCATCGATCTGGCGCAAGTTACCAGCATCCTTGTTCTCGAGGTGGAGGACTACCATGGCGGTTAAGCAGCCCGTGTTTCGGTATGAACCTGATTACGCGGTGCCTCCCGGGCAGACGCTGCTTGAGACAATTGAAAGCCGAGGAATGACCCAGGCCGACCTGGCACGACGTACGGGCCGGACGCCAAAGCTGATCAATGAGATCGTTCAGGGCAAGGCGCCGATTACTCCGGATACGGCGCTCCAGTTTGAACGCGTTCTCGGCGTACCCGCTCAATTCTGGAATAATCTCGAGAGTAACTATCGATCCGACAAAACCAGAATCGAGGAACGACGTAGGCTCGAGAACGAAGGTGCATGGCTCGAGAAGTTTCCGGTCTCAGCGCTCATCAAGCTCGGTGCGATACAGAAAAAGACGAACCGGGGCGACCAGGTAAGTGAGCTCCTGAGGTTCTTCGGCGTTGCCAGCCCGAGCGCCTGGAATGGCGTCTGGAGTGAGTGCCAGGTCGCGTACCGGCACTCGCCAGCGTTTACGAGCTCACCAGAGGCGCTGGCGTCGTGGCTGCGGCTGGGTGAGCTTGCGGCTGAGCGCATTAGCTGTGCGCCTTACAGCAAAGAAACGTTCCTTTCAGCACTGTCTACCGTGAGGCACCTCACGACAACCCCGCCCGACATTTTCGAACCGGGTGTTCGCGATCTTTGCTCCGAGGCGGGCGTAGCGGTCGCGTTCGTTCCTGAGCTCCGCGGGACACACCTAAGCGGCGCGGCCCGGTGGCTGAGTCCAGATAAGGCTCTGATCCAGTTGAGTTTACGACACAACTCGGATGATCATCTGTGGTTCGCCTTCTTTCACGAAGCCGGCCACGTTCTCCGACACGGCCGAAAGGACATTTTCGTCGACGACGACGGTAATGGAACCCAGCAAGAAGAAGAGGCCAATCGCTTCGCTCGCGATTTTCTTATTCCACCTGAGCTATTCGACACCTTCATCGGATCAGTGGCACATTATACGAAAGCTTCGATTCTGGAGTTCGCGAGGCAGGTCGGCGTGGCGCCGGGTATCGTCGTTGGTCGCCTGCAGCATGACAAATTGCTTCCGCACGCGCACTGCAACGAGTTGAAGAGCAGATTCACCTGGGCAACACCAGATTAGTCCCCGGCCGCGCTAACGTGGGCTAAGCGATACTTGATCGTGAGAGATGAAGCACCGCTGACGAGGATGAAATTGATCCGGACATCGATCTCGAGGGACCGTATTGCGCGAATTGCAAAGTCGACATTGGACTAGGTTCTAATGAAAAATTCCAGGGACTCTGTCCAAATCCAGGTTGCAAGCTCCCGCTTGTACCTCCTCTACCCAACATAGAAGCGAAGCGCCAGATCGAGACGATGTTTGGCGCTCAATGGCATCGTCTGAAACGAGGCGGAAAGGATCCGTATCTCGCAATGGACAAGATCATCGTTAGCGAGGGACAAAAGCATAGTTCGAGCCCTCGTCAAGCACATAATACCGATTCACCATAGTCATGACGCAGCTTGTACTGGCAGTCGATGGAGTCCAAGTGCGTGAGTTTCGAGCCCGGCCCGAGCGATGCATAGACCTTTGATCCGAACGCCGAGCTAGTCGCTCCCGAACTCCTGGCACGTGCTCCGATACACCGCCATCCGATAGTTGTGATTCGCCTCCGGATCGTGGATCTGGAGCCACGGCTGCTCGAAGACGCGGCGGGTAATCGACCCATAGGTGCAGATGCGAATTGGTCGCGCGCGAGCCTCCTCGCGCAGACGGTCCAGAACGGCCTGCCGAAGGCCGCCACGGAACGGCGTGAAGAAAAAGAACACCGTCCCCTCGCGGTAGTCCGCATCGCGGGCGTCGACACTCACGAAGCTGACATTCGATAGGCCGAGGTCGCGCGCTTTGCGTTGGGCGTCGGCAGCAAGAAGCGGATTGATCTCGATGCCTCGGGTCCGGATTCCGGTCAGCAAGTTGACCAGAATCACGACGCGACCGAGTCCGGACCCAATGTCGACAAACACGTCGGCGTCGGATAGCGGAACGTGATCGACGAAATCGAGGACGATCCGGGCCGGCGTTGGCTCGTAGTGGACCATCTCCGGATCCGGAAGCTCGCCGAGGTCGGCGTGCGAGCTGATTCCAAGAATCCCGTCGACGACGATATCGAGGCCGTCGAAGCCAATGTGGGTCCGATCGAGCTGGTGCGGACGGTACGCGGTAAATCGATCGAGCTCGTGGCGCAAATCGCTTTGGGTGAGGCGGCCAGCCACCAGGTCACCCCGGAGGCGATCGATCAGACGTCGGTCAACCGCGATGAGGCGGTCGCGGAGCGTGTCGGCGCGGCGCTTGAGCGCGCCGGCTTCCGCGCCACGAGTCCGACTGGCCACCTCGTCGATCAGATTGGCAAGATCGATCGCGCGTGCCCGGTCGTAGATTCGCTCCTCGTCCATCAAGCTCGAGTCGGATTCGTACGCCGTGAGCTCGGCGTCAAGTGAGCGGGCGTCGATGGGCTGGTCCTTTCGTCACGCGACCCTGCGCTATCCGATCTTGTCATTCCGAGGCGCGGTCGCCGAGGAATCCCGGTGGTGGTTGTAATGCGAATTGGCCGGGTTTCCTCGGCGACCGGGCCTCGGAATGACAGGCGGGGGAGCCGCTCGCGACCAATGCTCGGCAATCGCGTCCAATGTGTAACAATCGCGCCTCACGCCGACACTGTCCGCCTACGACCCGTCGGCCAGTCTTGCGTACCACGCCCGCCCCTCGTCAAAAAGGTCCAGCATCCGATCTCGCTGCTGGAAGTTGTCGAAGTGAGCAGTATACGAAAGCCAGGCCCGCGCCTTGTCGATCTGGCCGACAAAGTAATCCGCTGACGCTTGCACCGTCGCGTGCCTCGCCCGCAGCCTCACGTACACCGGACTCGTGTGCGCCCAGAGCGCGTGGCCGTAGCTGTTGCGGCGCTGTCCCCAACAGCGGGCCGCGATCCACCCAGCCTGGCCGACGTCGAGATCGAGATTGAACGAACCGGCGAGCGCGTGCTCGGCATTGTCCAGGACCGCGGCGACGTCGCCATCGCGGATAATCTCGATACGGTCGATTGGTGTGCAATAGTCCCAATCGACCGACACCGGCACGGTTCGGACCGTAGGGCCAAGGTCGAGAACGTCGTTGCTCGGCGGATGTCCGGCGACACTCAGCTTGAGGATCGGTCCGTCGGTCACGAACGTTCGCCCGGCCCGCAGGCCGGCCAGCCAGGTGTCGTAGGTGAACGTCGACCCGACGTCCACGTAGACCCGGTTGCTGGAGCAGACGTACCAGTCCGAGCCAGTCGAAGCGGGAAGTTGAATCCCGCAGTTCAGCAGCCGATACCAGAGGTCGTATTCCGGATCCATCCAGTACGGGTCGAAGAGATTCAGCCCGTCCAAGCGACCGAGCGCGGCCGCGACCGGTGCCTCCATGCCGTTAGCGTTGTGACACCAGAGGACCAGCCCACCCTTGGAACGGGTCTCGTCGCAGGCGTCGATAAGTGGCGGGTAGTCCGGACTCGCGTCGTCGACGAGGACGCCGCGACTGATCGGCTCGACGATGTTCGGAATGTTTATCAGCATGATGTGGCCGAGGCCAATTCGCCAGGGCTCGTCGTTGTGGCGGCTTTCCTCGCCGATGTCGACGACGTGGTCGTGGGTAGAGATCGGGTGACGGCCGATGGGAAAGGCATTTGACGAGTACGGTAGGTCACGCCGCTTCAGAACGCTGACGACGAGGACGGGAAGATCCTCGACCCGGGGGTCGAGTCGCAGACGGTCGAGGGGACGCGTTTCTTTGTCGTCGTAATGGACGTGGGTATTGCCGGCGTACCAACCCTGCTCCGGCAACGAGATCCACCGGTCGAGCGGCAGATCGAGGTCGACGGCCCCGGTCGCGGGCATCACGACGGTCAGGTGAAGCGGGCGATACTCGGTTCCCCGTTCGACGACCACGTCGGTCTGGCCGCGCAAGACGTCGACGACGAACGTGCCATCACAGTAGAAGAACGGGTCGCCCGGTCCGACCTTCAACGTCGCATCGGCTGGGGCGCAGAACAGCCCAGTGGACGCCTGAACCGACACCCTGGCTTCGAGCGGACGACCGCTAGCACGGTCCCAAACGCGGCCACGAAGCTCTGACATTGTTCTCCTCCACGACAACGCATGCTATCT
>CAZBQK010000067.1:13049-15722 GCA_964493975.1 uncultured Dehalococcoidales bacterium
CGTCATTCGAGGCCCGCGCTCGGATGAGTATCACTGGAGCGCTGCTGCCGAGGCGACGCTCGAGAGTTTCGCCGACTGGATCGACGTTGAAATCGATTCAGCAGAGCCAGCGGCCGAGCGTGAGGCGCGAGTCGACGCGGCGCTGGCCGATGCCGACGGTTTAGTGTTCTGTGGCTGGGGCGGGCTGGGAATCGGAATGCTCACGGCTGAGCGGCTTGCCCGCGCCCCTCGACTGCGCTTCATCGGCTCGACCTCCCACTACCGCCAGGCCGAGTTTATCGACGTTGGCGCTGCGATGAGCCGGGGCGTCGCGATGAGCGAAACGGCTCCGATCATGAGTCCGTGGGTGGCCGAATACGAGCTTGGCCTCGCGTTGGCCGCCCTCCGGCGCATCCCCCAGGAGCACACGCTCGTGGGTGCTGGGGGTTGGGTGGGGAACTTTTACGCGGATCCTCCCTGGCCCGACCGTCTGTACGGTCGTCGGGCTGGCCTTGCCAGTTTCGGCGAGATCCACCGCCACCTTGCGCGAATGCTGGCGCCTTTCGAGACCGAATGGGAGGCGTTCGATCCGTTCGTGTCCCACGAGCGAATCGAGGCGGCCGGTGGACGAAAAGTGGACGATCTCGTGGCGATGGCCCGGCGGAGTGAGGTATTCTTCATCGCAACGCCGCCGAACCCGACGACGCTGAAGATGATCGGTCGAGCGGTGATCGACGCGCTGCCGGTTGGCGCTGTGTTTATCCTGGTCTCTCGCATGGCCGTCGTCGACCAGGCGCCTTTGCTCGAACGGCTCCGAGCGGGAGAATTGCGGGCGGCAATCGACGTGTACGAGCCGGAGCCTCCAGAGCTGGATAGCCCGCTCCGCTTCCTGCCAAACGTCATCCACACACCCCACCGTGCTGGAAACACTCGAGGCGCCCACAACGGGGTCTTCCTCGCCCAGTGCGAGGAGGCGCGCCGCTGCTTCATGGGCGAGCCGCTGAAGTATCCCCTTCGGCAAGAATTGGTTCGATTGTTCGAGGAAAAGCGATGAAGTATGGCTTCGTTTTACCATCCGGGGACGCCCGAACGGCGGCAGACTTCGCGGCTGCCGCCGAGGAGGCGGGCTGGGATGGATTTTTCGTGTGGGAGCCGGTTTGGGGAATCGACGCCTGGGTCTGTCTCACGGCCGCGGCGATGCAGACATCTCGGATTCGACTCGGCACGCTGCTCACGCCGCTCTCTCGGATGCGCCCATGGAAGCTCGCCAGTGAGACGGCGACGCTGGATAACCTGTCGAATGGCCGGGTCATCCTGTCGGTCGGACTTGGCGCGACGGACACCGGATTCGAAACGTTTGGCGAGGTCACCGATCGTCAAATCCGGGCCGAGCTACTCGACGAAGGGTTGGACATACTGACCGGACTTTGGCGCGGCCAGCCGTTTAGTTACGCTGGGAAGCATTACCAGATCAAAGAAGCGACGTTCTTCCCTCCGCCTCCTCCGGTCCAGCAACCGCGGATCCCGATCTGGGTCGTCGGCGCCTGGCCCCGTCCGAAGTCAATGCGGCGGGTTGCCCGCTACGACGGATTATTGCCGTACGTTCTTGGCGAGGATGGCAAGGGTCGAACGACTACTCCCGACGACATTCGAGCGATGAGCGACTTCATGGCGGGCCATCGATCCGAAACGACCCCGTTCGACATCGTGATGGAAGGTCGGACGCCGGGGGATAACCCATTCGAGGGCGCGCGAATTGTGAAGGATTGGGCCGACGCCGGCGCAACCTGGTGGATCGAAGCTAACTGGGAGTCGGAGAGTGGGGAGGAGGGGCGGAGGACGATTCTTCAGCGGATTCGGCAGGGCCCGCCACGGACCAGCTGACTCAAATGCCAAACGAATGCGATGGAGTGTACCGAGGATGGGACAAGACGGCTTGCGATTCGTCTCGCCGGACGACGTCGAGACCCAGGTTTTCCCCTGGGGGACGCTCAAGTGGCTCTCCGAGCCACGAGTGACCAACGCGCAGAACTTCAGCACTGGCGTCGTCCTGCTCGCGCCGGGCAAGGGGCACACCCGCCACAACCACCCGGGCGTCGAGGAAATCCTCTACGTGATCTCGGGGCGGGGGATTCAGATGGTCGAAGACGCCGAGGGACAGCCGATTCGCCAGGAAGTGAGCGCCGGAATGTTGGTCCACATCCCCGCCGACGTGTACCACGAAACGATCAACAATGGCTGGGAGGCCATGAAGCTAATCGCCATCTACGCGCCTCACGGCCCCGAGGCGATCCTCCGAGCGATGCCTGAGTGCCAAATCGTGCCGGCGGGGGAGATTCCGGGGTAGGAGACCCGGGTCCGATCTGTCCCTTCATGCGACTCGAGTGTTCCCGCCCCAGAGCAGTGAGCTATTTCGTGACGCCAGCGACCGTCCAACGTAGGGGCGCACGGCCGTGCGCCCCTACTTAACAACCAGGCAACACCCTAGTGAAAAGCGCCCTAGGCCTGGGCCGGGTCCCTCCAGAATGGAACGCCCCTCACCCTCGCCCTCTCCCGGGGGGAGAGGGGAGAGGCAACCCGGCGCTGGATGTGGCGATCCAAGTCTTGCTCCCTCAATAGATACGTGACGGCCTGCCCCCTCACGCGATCGCGATTGGTCGCACCGGAGATCCCGTGGCTCCTTTCAGCTTGAGC
>CAZBQK010000068.1:0-15571 GCA_964493975.1 uncultured Dehalococcoidales bacterium
CGCAATTCGCGAGTACCAACCGGGCGCCGGCTTGCACTTTCTAGTCGACGGCGGCGCCGGAGCCGAGGTCGACATCGTCGGCGAGCTCTACCAACAGTTTCCCCGGACGCTTCTCCTGATCGTCCTGCTCTCCTATGGGTGCCTCTTCGTCCTTTTCCGATCGGTCGTTTTGCCATTGAAAGCGATCGTGATGGATTGCCTGAGTCTCCTGGCAAGCTACGGCGCCTTGGTCGTGATCTTTCAGGGCGGCGTTCTGAGCAACCTGCTCGGCTTTGAGCCGCTTGGCTTTGTTGAGGCAACTCTCCCGATCATCATGTTCTGTCTTCTGTTCGGCCTGAGCATGGACTACGAAGTCTTCCTCCTCAGCCGAATGAAAGAGGTGTACGACGCGACCGGCGACAACGACGAGAGCGTGGTGGTCGGATTGGCACGAAGCGGCCAGGTCATCACGAGCGCCGCGATGATTGTCGTCGTGGTGAGTCTCGCATTCGTTTCCGCGGACATCGTTCTGATTAAAGCCCTCGGTTTAGGAACGGCCATCGCCGTCTTTCTCGACGCGACGGTGGTTCGGGGACTTCTGGTTCCGGCCGTGATGCGGCTCCTCGGGGACATCAATTGGTGGGCGCCGGGTTTCGCTCGAGACATGACCAAGCGTCCGTCGGTTCACACGAGACGTTCCACGTGAGACCGCCGTCCGCACCTTATCGATCGGCGGTAAGCGATCGAACAAACGTAGGGGCGCACGGCCGTGCGCCCCTACAATCCATGTTTACAAAGGCACTCCAGCTATCGCGCGGCATTGCACTCGTCTGTCTCTTGTTCCTGGTCGCCTGTGCAAGTCCCACCCACACCCCGCTGCGCCCCGTCACGCCAGTTCCGACGGCCACGCCACACCCCATCCGACTCCCCGCCGACGACGCGCCGCACAACGATCTCACGGAATGGTGGTACTACACCGGGCATCTGAGCGGCGCGAACGACGCCCAGTACGGCTTTGAGATCGTGATATTTCAGATCGAACGGGTTGACGTTCCGGTCTTCTACGCGGCCCACGTCGCGATTACCGACCACCAACGACGTGAATTCCATTACGACGAGAAGGTATGGACGAGGGATCGGGTGCCGGCGGAATTCGCCCTCGGAGACAGCGGCTGGCAGATTGGCGGCGACGGAACCGCCGATATGTTGAAAGCATCGGCCGCCGGATACGGTCTCGATCTACGGGTCACGCCAACGAAACCGCCAGCGCTCCACGGGACCGATGGCGTCATTTCATTCGGACCGGTTGGGGATTCTTATTACTACTCGTCGACGCGCATGACGATCGAGGGCACGATCGACGACCACGGCGTCAAGACGCCGGTGACGGGCGAGGCCTGGAAGGACCGGCAGTGGGGAAACTTTCTCGTGACCCCAGGGGGCGGTTGGGACTGGTATAGTCTGCAACTAACCGACGGTTCCGACCTGATGCTATTCGTTCTTCGGGATGTTCTTGGCCAGGCGTCGCCTTCGTACGGAACGCTGGTGCACCCGGACGGGACGACCGAAACGCTTACTCCAGGAATGACCCAGGCCAAGGCGATCGGGTCGTGGACGAGCCCAGCGACCGGTACGATGTACCCGTCCGGTTGGCAAGTGGATGTCCCCGAACGCGGCCTTCAGCTCACCTTGCATCCCGTTGTCCCGAACCAGGAGCTCGACACCCGCAAGAGCACCGGGCAGATCTACTGGGAAGGCGAGGTGACGATTGAAGGGCTGAGTGGCGGCAAGGCGATTGCGGGGAAGGGTTACGTCGAGTTGACCGGATACGCGGCGGCGAAAAGCCGTCCGTAAGGAGGAAATCGAGTGAGTCCAGACGGGGCGATCACTTTATTACAAGCAATTATTCTGGCAATTCTTCAGGGAGTCACCGAGTTATTTCCCGTGAGCAGCCTGGGCCACGCCGTCGTGGTGCCGGTGCTGCTAGGATGGACCAACGTCAATCGCGACGCTCCATCCTTCCTACCTTTCCTGGTCATGCTTCACCTGGGGACGGCAATCGCGTTGGCCGTCTATTTCTGGGAGGACTGGTGGGCCCTTATCTTCAGTCTCGTTTCGCGATCTCCAGACCGGATCTCCCGAGAAAATCGGTACTTGCTCTTATTGCTCGTGATCGGAACAGTTCCGGCGGCGATTCTCGGACTATTGCTTGAGAAGCGTCTCACGGCGCTATTTGGGAAAGTCCAGCTTGTTGCCGCATTCTTGATCCTGAACGGCATCTTGCTGTTCGTGGGAGAGTGGCTTCGTCGGAAGCAGCGGTTCCAGAACCTGGCCGACCTCCGACCCGCCCAGGCCTTCGTGATTGGCATCAGTCAGTCGCTGGCGCTTCTGCCAGGGTTTTCACGGTCTGGGTCGACTATGGTCGGCGGGCTGCTCATTGGTCTCACCCACCAGGCGGCGGCCCGTTTCGGTTTTCTCCTCGCAACGCCGATTATCCTTGGCGCCGCCCTGGTGGAGCTGCCGAAACTCCTGCAGCCTGCCCTTCGACCACAGCTGGGCGTGGCGCTAGTCGGCGGGCTAGTCGCCGGCGTCGTCGCGTACGTCAGCACCGCGGTGCTGATGCGTTATTTCAAGCAAAACGAAGTCAACGCACTGATTCCGTTCGGCGCGTATTGTTGCGTTCTTGGGGTCGTGTCGCTCGTGGTTGGCTAACCGATTGAAAAAGGAGCGAGGAGGACTTCTCGTCCTCCTCGTCTATTCGAGGTAGTCGCGAAGCTTGCGACTCAGCTTTGGATGCCGCAGCTTGCGAAGTGCCTCGGCTTCGATCTGGCGGGCCCGCTCCCGGGTCACGCCCAGATCGGCGCCAACCTCTTCAAGCGTGCGCCTCCGGCCATCTTCGAGGCCAAAGCGCAGCTGAAGCGCCCGACGCTCGCGAGCAGTCAGCTCTTCGAGCACGTCTTCGATTTGCTCGCGCAATAGCTCGTGCGCGACCGCTTCTGAAGGCGCCAGGGCGGCGGTGTCCGCGATGAACTCGCCGAGATCGCTCTCATCCTCTTCGCCAACCCGGGTTTGAAGCGAAATCGGCACTTGCGAGGCGCGGAAGATCTCGCGAATCTTCTCGGCCGGCATTCCGACGACGACGGCGATCTCTTCGGGCGTTGGCTCACGCCCTAGCTCCTGCTGGAGTCGACGCGACACCTGAATCAGCCGATTGATCGTCTCAACCATGTGGACCGGGATGCGAATCGTTCGCGCCTGGTCGGCAATAGCCCGAGTGATCGCCTGGCGAATCCACCAGGTTGCGTAGGTTGAAAACTTGAAGCCACGGCGCCAGTCGAACTTCTCGACGGCACGGGTTAGCCCAATATTCCCTTCCTGGATCAAGTCGAGCAACGGCACCCCTCGGCCAACGTAACGCTTGGCGACACTAACCACCAAACGAAGGTTGGACTCGGTCAGGCGGCGTCGCGCGGCGTCACCTCGTTCAATGGCGCCAAGGTGTTTGGACCGTTCTTCGGGCGACAAGCTTGGCTGGGATAGCTTCCCCAGGGCCTCCTTGCCACGTTCGATCGCCTGCGCGAGCGACACTTCGTCCGCCGCGGTCAGCAAAGGCACTCGGCTGATCTCGCGCAAGTACATCGCAGCTGGCGTCGACACTCCTGGCTGAGTGACGTCAACACCAACCTCAGGCTCGGCCTCGAACTCGTTCTCTTCTTCCTGTTCTTCGGTGACCCACCGAGATTGGACCATGTCTTCGACGGCGCCGACATCGTCGTCCGCGTCCGAATCGACTGGGAAAGCCGGCTCGCGGTGTACCGCGCCGCCGGCGAGAACGTCACGGGGCTCACGCCGTCGGGCGCTTCGTCGCAACGACGCCTCTCCCTCAATCTGCCGCATGAGATACCCCCTCAAAGTACGCTAGGTCAGCAAGATAGGTGCCACTAGGCGAACGACCAGGCCATTCGCTCGCCCGATAGTGGCACAAATTGTGCATCAAAACGTCGGCGTGGTCGTCAAGGCGACCCTGGAGTGTCGGACCGATGATGATCCGCGCCGACGTCAAGTGCTATTACTGTGGCTTTGTCACCGGCCAGGTGGAAGGCGACCCCGCGAGTGCCCGTCCTCATTGGAGTCTTCGTTTACGACCAGATATCGCTCAATCCCCCGACTCTAACCCTCGACACATTCGCTGCGCTCGATGCGGCGGACCGGTATTCCTCGACGACATCGAAACGGTGCGTCGAACGAGAAACGCGACCCAGCCAGCATTAGCGACCGTCGCGAGCTAAACGTGCGACAGTCACCGTCCGTTTCAAGAGACGGTCAAATGAAGCACGATGCTCGCTTGCTGTGTGACGTAAAAGGCGACGTGGCCTCGAAGGTGGGGATTAGCGCGCTCTTTTGTGAGCATCCGCGCTACGAGTGCCGTGCGGGTCGATGTGAAACACGGTTCCACCGAATTGCGGCGACAAAATCGCTGCTCGACGGAACACAAAACTTCTCAAAGTACCTGGACGCCATCCCCTGCCCGGGGCAACACCGACTAAGTATTATAGCCGCCTTATCGACCAATTGACAAGTTAGGGCGCGCCTTTGCGCGCCCATTACGAGATTCTAATTGCTAACCGGGTTCTACGTTCGAAATTGCCGATCGCCGGCGTCGCCAAGTCCAGGAACGATGTAGCCCACCGAGTTGAGCTGGCGATCGACTGCTGCCAGGTGGATCTCGAGCGACGGATGTGCCTCCGCGAGTCGAGACACGCCCTCCGGCGCGCCAATCAAGCCGACAAATTTGACCTCACGAGCACCCCAACGCTGAAGCATGTCGACCGCCGCGACCGCCGACTGGCCGGTCGCGAGCATGGGATCGAGGACCACGTAGAGTCCCGCCGTCGGGATGCCCTGCAAGCGACTGTAGTACTCAACCGGCAACAGCGACGTATCGTCACGATAGATTCCAAGGTGGCGAACGTCGGCCGTGGGGAGGAGCTCGAGCGCGGCCTCGACCATCCCAAGTCCAGCGCGCAAGATGGGCGCAAACCCTACCCGATGAGCCAGGGTTTTCGTCTCGGCAACCTCTAATGGTGTCTCGATCCGCTCGGGCCATAACGCCAGGTCGGCCGTTGCCTCGTACAGTAGAAGTGACGTCATCTCACGGACCAGGGGACGGAAGAGCCACGACGGAGTGTCTCGACGCCGGAGCAAGCCTAACTTGTGATGCACGAGCGGGTGGGACGAGACGTGGACCGCCATCAGGCGCCGGATCCGATCCGGATTAACATCGTCGGCACCCGAAGCTCGCCGAGCAATTGAGGCGCGACGCTACCGCTCAACGTCCCATCTAGTCCCGATCGACCGTGAGTCGAAAGGATAACCAGGTCAACCTGTGAGTCCGCGGCGACCTCCGCGAGCTTCGTCGCCGTCCCGCCACGGCTGACTGCCACCTTGACGTCGACTCCCTGACCTCGAAGATCGGCGGCTTGTCGCTCGAGATACGTCCCAGCGTCTACCTGCGCCAGGTCAAGGACTGCCGACGTGGCGGTTGGACTAAAAGTCGCCGAAACGACGAGATCCCCGGTCGCGGTCCCGAGAGTTGGGATAACCGACGCAAGGAGAACTGACGCGCCGGTTGCCCGGGCGATGTTCCCGGCAAACCGTAACGCCGTCTCCGACTCGTGGGTACCGTCGAGCGGTACCAGGATCGAGTGACAGCGGTAGATCAACGGCGCCGGGGCCTCGGGTGGGCGAACGATCAACGTCGGAATTGGGCCCCGCCGCAGAACCTGCTGCGCGATGCTCCCAAACAATAGCTTGCGCAGTCCTCCGCGACCGTGAGTCGCTATAACGATCAGATCCGCCTTGAGCTCCTCGGCATGTTCGACGATGCTGTTGGCGACGTCCCGAGCGGTGTTCTGGTGGACGTGCCAGTCGATCGTTGCACCGCTGACGCTCCAGCGGGACGCGATGTCGGCTAGATACTTTTCGGCCCCCGCGACGTCATGAAGGTGCGGTTCGCCATGAATCGTCCGAGGAGCGTCCTGCTCCAGGACGTGGAGCAAACTGATCGTCGCGCCCAAAGGCTGACCGAGCCCCACGGCCACGGGAAGCGTTGCTTCGGCCATGATCGATCCGTCAAGCGGAACGAGAAAGTGTTGTAACACACTCATCTTGTGCTCTCATTGGTATTTTCATGATAGCACGCCCCTGTACACCTCCGTCGGCCGACCACTAACGGGCAGCGACGTGCGTCGGAGTGGGTGTTTTGGTCGCCAATGCCATCGCCGTCGGGGTCACCGTTGGCGACACCGTACGCGGTGCGTCGGAATACACTCTTTCGCCGATCAACCTCGCAAACTCTGCCAGCCCAACACCACCAGAGATTCGAACCCGTGGTACTCGGAAGGGGTCGTCACCGGCCCCCGCTAAGCCGTACTGCGTGGTCGTGGCCGAGAGATAGCCAGCCCGAGCGACCGCCTGTTCGGTCGCGACGTCGAATTGGCCCCCGGGATAGCAGAAGTCGAGGACTGAATGGCCGAGCCGCGCCTCTAACGTCGCCCGACTCTCCGTAAGCTCAGCCTGCCGTGCTAGAGGTGCCAGAAATGGAAGACCAGGGTGGCGGACAGTATGGGATGCGATCTCCATTCCGGCTCGGTCCATCTCGGTCACCTGATCCCAGGTCACGTACCGTGGCTTGTCGACAAATCCGGTCACAATGTAGAACGTCGCGGTCATGTGATATCGCTCGAGGACCGGGAGGGCCGCGGTGTACGCGTCGTCGTACCCGTCGTCAAAGGTCAAGGCGATTGGCTTCGGAGGAAGCTTCTTGCCGGAGCGCAGGTACTGCCGAATGTCCGCCATTGTGACCGTGGTATAACCGTGACTCGCCAGGAATTGAATTTGCTTGGCAAAGTCCGCCGTCGCCACCGAAAGGATGAAGCCGGCCTTGTCGCTCGCAACGGGATTCACCCGGATATAGTGATACATCAGGACCGGGACCGTGCCCGTGGGGGAGCTGGAACGTCGCGACGTCGACAGGTCGGACTCACTTCCCAACGGAGAGGTGCCTGGACTCGCTATCGGTGTGTCGACGAGCGCAATCTTGGGCAAAACCCCGGACACGATGCCTGCCGGATCAACGTCGCCTGCGGCCGGCGTCGGCGAGGTCGGCGGCGCGTTGACGGCATCTGGCGGTGGGGTGGGAATCGGCGCATCTAGGTCCGTGGCGTCGTCGGGGACGTCGGCAATGGGCGTCGACGTTAACGTCGAAAGAAGACTGACGCTCGCCAGACCGACCGGTCGACTAGCGGGAAACAACGGGAACGGGGGATGCATCCATGCCCCCACGAGTAAGACGATCGTAAGGCTGAACGCAATCGTCCCCACGGCGATGACATTGTCGCGCATGTGTCTCCCAGCCGTTCCTTCTCCGACGACGGAGTTCTCATCAACGCACTACGGTCGGGGTCATCGGGCCAGTCAGCCGACACCCCTCGTGATCGAGCCGAGCATCTACCTCGGTCGCTTGCGCGTTACCCGATTGAACCTCAACCTGCAAACCCATGTTCGGACGGCGAGCGACTTTTGGTGCTAACGCGACCCGCGATCGCTGGACGAGAACGACGAAACCGGGTCAATCCGGAAACCAGGTAATCCTTGGAGACTACGGCTAGGAGAAGGGCCCGGGTAAGGCCCCGACGAATGAGAGTACCGAAAACAAGAACCTTTTATCGCCAAGATCTTTAGCCGCGACCGTCAGTCGACGGCCACGACGCTAGATTGTAAAAACCTCCGTCGCAAACGTCAATGCGAGGCGACCTTTCCGGGATTTATCAGGCCCCTAGGATCGACCTGA
This sequence comes from uncultured Dehalococcoidales bacterium, assembly GCA_964493975.1. Classification (GTDB taxonomy): domain Bacteria; phylum Chloroflexota; class UBA6077; order FW602-bin22; family CADDYW01; genus CAZBQK01. Next base: position 7,832 of record CAZBQK010000068.1, read on the forward strand.
TCCCGGATTCTCTGCATCAGAGATTGTGCCGCCGGATCTATTCCGCTCGCAAGAAACTCCAACTTCAGACGACCGATTCCATGCTCGCCTGATAGCGTCCCGCCGAGCTCAGTCGCCGTCGAGAAGATCGCCCGAGCAGCCAAACGAACGCGGTCCATCTCATCGCGGTCGCGTAGGTCGCAGAGGATGTTTGGATGCAAATTGCCATCGCCGATGTGGCCAAACTGAGGAATCAGCAGCTGATGTCGCTCGGCGATTGCCTGGACCGCCCGGACCATCGCCGGGATCGCCGAACGGGGAACCGAAATGTCCTCGCCAAGTTTATTTGGGCGAAGCCGACCGAACGACGATGACGTCGAGCGACGCGCCCGCCAGAGCATCTGACTGTCGCCAACGCTCCCCGCTGGGCGTACTTGCACCGCGGCGCCCTCCTCAAAGACCCTTACCACCGAACGGACCTGCGATTGAACCGTGGCCTCCTCCCCGTCGACGTCGACGAGGAGCATCGCGTCACAATCCAGCGGGAGACCGACCCGGAGGAAACCCTCGACGCACTGTAGAGTGACTTTGTCCATCAATTCAAAAGCGGCCGGGACGATTCCGGCGCCCAGGATCGCTCCGACTGCCGCACCGGCCGCGTCGAGATCAGAGAAGGTCGCCATGACCGTGCCTCGAGCCGGCGGTCGGGGAAGCAGCCGCACCGTGATCTCCGACACGATACCAAGGGTCCCCTCGGACCCGATCAGTGCCTGAACCAGATTGTGGTCCGACGACGGTTGGTGCGATCGTCGCCCAACGCGCGCAATTTCTCCGCTTGGCAGCACGACCTCAAGCGCGACAACGTACTCCTTCGTCCCCCCGTATTTCAGGCAGCGTGGCCCACTTGCGCTCGTCGCGACGTTACCGCCGATCGTCGCTTGATTCAAGCTCGCCGGGTCAGGGGGGTAGAATAAGTCGAAATGCTCGACGGCCGACTGGAGCGCGGCGTTGACGACGCCGGGCTCGACCACGGCTATCAGCCCCCGAGGATCGATTTCCCGGATACGGTTCATTCGGGACGTGCTGAGCACGATTCCGCCAGAGACGGGGACTGAGCCACCCGCTAGTCCAGAGCCGGCCCCACGAGGAACGACCGGGACGCCGTGCCGTCGGGCGATCTTGACGACGTTTGCGATCTCGTCAGCGGTTTCTGGAATGACAACTAGGTCGGGGGAACGGTCCAGCCAGGTGCCGTCATACCCGTGAACGATCAGGTCCTCGGGCGTCGTCAAGATCCGATCGCCCGGCATAACTGCCCGCAATTGGTTCGCAAGTGAGGGGATTGCGGTCATCGGGCTCCGCCAAAGTTCCGGCGTGGTATGATGTTGAGCGCTGCATGACACGCGCGGAAAGCCCTCGTCGATGGCGCTCCATCAGACGTCGGCGACAACTGGACGTCTGATTCTAACAGGACCCAGGCGAGCCGCGATACCGCTTCTTCGGAGGTTCACCCGGTGCTGACCCGCCGCATCATACCCTGTCTGGACGTGACCGCCGGTCGGGTCGTCAAAGGAATCGAGTTTGTGCAGCTTCGAGACGCCGGGGATCCGGTCGAGATGGCGGCGCTTTACAATGCTGAAGGTGCCGACGAGCTGGTATTCCTCGACATCACCGCCAGCTCCGATCAGCGGGAGACCATGATCGACGTGGTTGAAAGGACCGCCGACCAGGTTTTCATTCCGCTCACGGTTGGCGGTGGAATTCGTACCGTCGACAACGCCCGACGGATGCTGCGGGCTGGCGCGGACAAAGTCGCGATAAACACCGCCGCTCTCGCCAACCCCCGCCTCGTCCGAGACGCGGCCGACCAGTTCGGAAGTCAGTGCATAGTCGTTGCAATTGACGCGCGAAGGGCGAGGGATTCGGGCGAGCCGCGGTGGGAAGTGTACACCCACGGCGGGCGGCGTCCGACCGGAATCGACGCCGTCGAGTGGGCCCGGAAGGTCGCCGAGCTAGGGGCCGGCGAAATTCTGCTGACTTCGATGGACGCCGATGGGACAAGGGCCGGGTATGACCTTACCTTGACGGCCGCGGTCTCAGATGCCGTTCCCATCCCAATCATCGCGTCCGGTGGAGCAGGTACACTCGAGGACGTTTTCGAAGCACTCACGACCGGTAAGGCAGATGCCGCGCTGGTTGCATCGATCTTCCATTACGGTGAGTTCCGGATTGGCGAGGCGAAACAGTTCCTCGCCCAGCGAGGCACCCCGGTACGTCTTCCCCGCAAACCTCTACTGGCGGCCGGGTAGTTCGCCAAAAGCGAGTCGTAGGAGGCCCACGGCTAGTGTTACGCCGAAGCGTCATAACCGACGAAATCTCCCAGGACCTGAATGTTGTCATCGACGTTGCAACGAGTTTTCGGCTCGACGCTCTCGAGATTCGAAGTATCTGGGACACGCGCGTCGATCTGCTCGACAACGCCCAGGTCATTCGCCTGCGCGACGCCGTCAAGGATGCCGGCCTTCAGATTTGCGCCGTGGCTCCCCCGTTCTACAAGTGCGACATCGACTCGCCAAACGAGCGTCGGGAGCATCTCGACGTCCTCCGTCGGTCGATTCACGTCGGTCAACGTCTCGGAACCAACGTGATTCGGACCTTTACCTTCTGGAAAACCAGGGAGCTCGAGGACGTCTGGGATCGGATCGTCGAATACTACCGGGAACCGGCCGACATTGCCCACGATGCTGGGGCAATCCTGGCGGTTGAAAACGAATACGCCTGCATGCTGGGAACCGGCCGCGAGCTAGCGCGGTTTCTCGGGGCAGTGAATCGTCCGGAGGTCCGAGGTCTCTGGGATCCCTGCAACGCGTTTTTCGCGGTTGATGCGGAGCGTCCTTTCCCCGACGGCTACGACGCGGTCCGTGACTGGATCGTGCACGTCCACCTCAAAGACGCGGCGCTGGTTCCGGGGGATCCAAAGCCCCGACTCGTCCCACTTGGGGAGGGCCAGGTCGACATCGCCGGCCAATTGGCGGCCCTGGCGTCGGACGGATTCGATGGGTTCGTGTCGCTTGAGACGCACTGGCGGCCAGACGTTCTCGACGAGTCGACAATGCGGCTGCCCGGTGGGACGGCGTTTTCTGACAAAGCTGCCGCGGCAACTGTGTACTGTCTGCGCAGATGGGATGAGCTGATCGGCAGAACCGGGCTGGAAAAGGAAGACAAATAGTGGCCACGATCCATGGTGTCGTGCTCAAACCGTTGGTCACCCACGCCGACGAACGTGGGTTTTTCCGCGAGGTGATTCGGATCACCGACGAGTTCTTCGGTGAAGGCTTCGGTCAGTGGAGCCATAGCTTAATGTTTCCCGACGTGGCCAAGGCGTGGCACATCCACCCGCACCAAATCGACTGGTGGTACGTTCCCATTGGAACGCTCAAAGTGGCGCTCAACGACCGTCGAGAAGACTCGCCAACCCACGGTGAAACGATGGAGCTGTTCTTAGGCGAGAACGCGCCGGCGGCCGTTCTCAAGATTCCGCCCGGCGTCGCCCACGGCTGCAAGGCCATTGGCGGAGTGACCCACCTATTTTATGTCACGTCGCGGATTTACGACCCGGCCGAAGAAGGTCGGATCGTTCACGACGATCCAGCAATCGGTTATGACTGGACGGCGGGTCCAGCGATCAAATAGCCCCTAGCCAGTCGCATGGGGATGACGCAGTCCGTACAGGGAGTAGCCAGGGCGAACGATGTCGGGGTCGTCAACGTGGTGAAAGCCATCCGGTCGGGCGAGCGCGGCGTTAATCGCCCATTTTGACAGCGATTGCACTTTGTCCATCGCGGCAATGTCGGCAAGCGAATAAAAGCCACACCCGGTGATCTCGTCGCCGTCGTGGTGCGGCTCTCCCTCGGTCGGGGTCAGTCGAAAGATAACGTACACGTTGGCGCTCGGCTCGCCGAGTGAGTGGCGAACGCCGAGCACGTTTTCAACTCGGGCGCGAATGCCCGCTTCTTCGTACACCTCCCGAACGACCGCCTCGTCAAATTGCTCGTCGTGCTCGACGTAGCCTCCAGGAATCTGCCACCAACCACGTCGGGGCTCCTGGCCGCGCCGAATTAACAGGGCCCGGCCATCCCGAATGACGACGCCGCCTACGCCGATGCTGAAATCGCCGAAGTGGACGTACGTGCACGACGGACAGGCAATCCGATCTCGACCACCGTCGTGCCGGGTGGCAAGCTCCGTTGCACACTTGGGACAATACTTCACTAGTGATCCTCCTGATTACGTTCGAAAACCCAGGCCCCGCTGTCGCAGGCTAACCCAGGCGGGGCGGCCGCGGCCAATAATGACGTGATCGAGCACCTCGACGTCGAGAAGCCGTCCAGCGTCGACGAGATCCTGGGTCACCCGAACGTCTTCGGGCGAGGGCGTTGGATCTCCGGACGGGTGGTTGTGCACGACTGCGATCGACGCACAATTCTCCCGAATTGCCGCTTTGAAGACCTCCGCCACCCGTACGGTCGATTGGTTCAGACTTCCAACGTAGAGCGTGCGAATGGCAATGACCCGGTTTTTCGTGTCGAGCAGAACGACTCGCAGGTGTTCTTGCTCGAGGACTGCCATCTCGGCCTGGACAAGCTGCGCGATGTCATCCGGAGTGGACACCTTGGGACGCTCCGCTAATTCCTCGCGCATCAGCCGACGTCCGATTTCCAGTGCTGCCTTGAGCTGCGCCGCCTTGGCCGGCCCCAATCCGTGACGCAGCGCGATCTCTTGAGGGGACGCCGCGGCCAGACCGGCGAGACCGGCGTAGTCCTGAAGCAGACCTCGCGCCAGATCGGTGACCATTAGTCCAGCAACGCCAGTTCGGAGCAGGATCGCTAGTAGCTCGGTCGTCGAGAGCGCCTCCGCGCCGCGCTCGAGTAATCGCTCGCGCGGACGTTCCGACGGATCCAGGTCCTTGAGCGTCAGCGCGCCTGTGTCGATCTCGAGGCGGTCGGTCAGAGCCGGAGCCTCGGCGACACGTTTTCGTCCTTGGATGCGTTGGGCGCCCATCGTCCCCCACCAATGGTCGATGAGTTTACGTCATGGGGTGACGCGCCGCAACCGAATCTAAACTTGACCGGGTCTTACGCCACTCGTACACTAGTTTTGTACCTGGAGTTGTCGGCGCCCCCTAGCCCAGTTTCAGGGAAAAGACCGAGTCAGTCATCACGAGAGGGCATGGAGCTGGCGCAGGACCACCCCGCGGCGACGGGGCATTCCGGATCGGTCATCGCCGTTATCGTTGGGAGCTTTCTGGTCCGAATGGGTGGGGCATCAACCGGCGTGATGCTCGGATTCCTTCTTTCCCACCTCCACCGCACCGGGGTCGCAAACTCGTCGGCAATGGCTGTCGGACTCCTAGCCGGGGCGTTTTACGTCTCGGAGCTGATTGGATCACCAGTCGCCGGATTCCTGATCGATCGACGCGGGCTCCGTCCGCTCCTTCTTGCCGGACCAATTCTTGGAATCGTCGCCTCGGCAATCGTCGGCGCGCCCTCTCGTCTGCCCTTCCTGCTCGTCGCTCGGCTGCTTCAAGGACTGACGACCGCGTGTACGATTCCCGCGGCCCTCGCCTTTCTTTCGGACGAAACAAGAGGTGGCGGGACCAATCGGGGCCGAACCATGAGCTTCTTCGAGGTCGGCTCGATTGGTGGCCTTGCCTTGGGACTCGTCCTTGGTGGACGAGTTTGGTCGATATTAGGTCGTCAGGGATTCTGGGCGCTGGCAAGCGTCTATTGTCTGGCCGTCGCGCTTTTCGTGTTCATCAAAGCCGAGTCGAGCAGCTCCGTCGGCCGTCCCCTGACCGCAAGCCTCCCGGCGATTCGCAAGGCGTCGGACCTCATGCCGGCGTGGTTAGCACTCAATGCGGCCGCCGGCCTCTGGTTTTCCCACGCTGCCTACCAGTTTTCTGGCGCGCGCCCCCTCGCCGGCCAGCGACTGACCGTCGGCATGCCGGAACAAACCATCGGCCTCATCTTTGGGGTGTACGCATTGCTCTTCACGATTGGGACAATTGCGTGGGGCTTGGGGCTGGGACGGGTGGCGATCAGATCGGCACTCCGGATCGGGGCAATTGGGTTGATTGGCGGGGCAATCGCTATTTACGGCTTGAATCACGCCGCGGAGTCGGGCGCGAGCGTTTTTGCGACATTTATTCTCATGGGCATCGTGGCGCTCGCCGCTCAGACCGCGTTTACTCCGGCGGCGTTAACTCTCCTCGCAAGCCGGTCGGACCACGCCGGGGAGGGACGAGGCGCCGTGATGGGAGTGTATTCCACGCTACTCGCCGGCGGACAGCTCATCGGCGCTCTGACCGGCGGACTGCTGGCCAACCAATGGGGAGTTGACGGGTTAATCCTGGGAACAATCGTGTTTGGAGCGATTGGGTATCTCACGCTCCCGAATGGGGATGCCGAACTCATGGGACGCGTGGCCCGGACACCGCTCTCCGCGGGGAATGCCGCCTCGCCAATAGCCGACTAGCGCAGCTTTTTAGAGGTCCGGCTTATACTCGTCGCGGACAGGGGCAAAGACGTCGATGGCCAGACTGTCTTCTAAGCCCAGGCAAGCGTGAGGCACGCCGCCCGGAATCACGTACCCATCGCCCGCCCGAAGAACGACAATCTCTGAGCCGATCGTGAACTGAATTGACCCGCGGGCAACATAACCGATCTGTTCGTGGGGATGCGCGTGAAGTGGGACGACTCCGCCCGTTTCAAGGGTCACCTCGGAGAGAAGGGTTCGTTCCCCCCACCCCAGGGTTCTCCGGTACGATCCGGAGTCGATTTTGATTGGAGCGACGTCGGCGCTCCGTCGCGTCATTGGCACCATCTCAATCCCACTTCACTCTTGAGTCGGTTATGCCGATCGGCCTTGAATCGGAATCTCGTCGAGCGGACGTCCGGCGCTGTTGAGCAGGAGCGGGCTGTTCCGATTTCGAATGGTTTCGGCGTTGATGACGCACTTCTTAACGTCCGAGCGTGAGGGAATCTCGTACATCACGTCTAACAAGATGTCTTCGATGACGGTCCGTAATCCACGAGCGCCCGTCTTCAGCTTGAGGGCCTCTTCGGCGGTTGCCTGCAGCGCCTCCGGTGACATGACCAGCTCGACCTTGTCGAGCGCGAGGAACTTCTGATACTGCTTGATGATGGCGTTCTTTGGCTCGGTTAGAATCCGGACCAGCGCGTTCTGATTGAGAGGATCGACGCTACAGGCGACCGGCAACCGGCCGATAAACTCGGGAATCAGGCCGTACTTCAGCAGGTCGTCGGCGATAACTTGCTGCAAAAGCGCTCCGGTTTCATCGGTTCCCGGTGCATTGGACTTCTCGGCCTTGAAACCGAGCGTTCGCTTGCTGCCAACCCGATCGCCGACGATCTTTTCCAACCCTTCGAACGCCCCGCCGCAGACGAAGAGAATGTTAGCAGTGTTGATCTGAATGAAGTCCTGATGGGGATGCTTTCGTCCCCCCTGCGGCGGAACGTTGGCGACCGTTCCCTCGATTATCTTCAGAAGGGCCTGCTGCACGCCCTCGCCGGACACGTCGCGGGTGATCGACGGATTGTCCGCCTTGCGAGCGATTTTGTCGATCTCGTCGATGTAGACGATACCCCGTTCGGCTCGGGAAATATCGAACTCCGCCGCCTGAATCAACCGCAGCAGGATATTTTCGACATCTTCACCGACGTAGCCAGCCTCCGTCAGCGC
>CAZBQK010000069.1:0-15553 GCA_964493975.1 uncultured Dehalococcoidales bacterium
GCCATCCCTCTAGTAGGTTCGTCAGCTCCGGCACGGCCTCGTCGAAACAGTGCCCCGCCCCGTCCAGAATCGCTAGCTCCTTTGGTTCGAGCGCTCGCTCGTAGACGTACCGCGAGCAGTCAGGTGGAAGCACCGTATCCTCAGATCCGTGAATGAGAAGCAGCGGACGCGGCGAGATCCGGTCCGCCGCGGCAGTTCCGAAGCTCTGGGATGCTAACGTCGCAACGCCGATGACCGAGGACGAGGCGGCTCCAGCCTGAATCGCAACCGCGCCACCCAGGGAGTGGCCGACCAGAGCAGCTTTACTGATCGACTGTTGACCGAAAAACTCTAAAGCGACGAGGGCGTCCTCGACGCAGAGATCGAGGTCAGACGGGAACCGATAACGAATCCGAAGTGAGCTGACGCCGCGACGCATGAGGGTGACGGCCTCGTGGTCGAAGAGGTCACGCGCCGGCGAGTCGAACCCTCCGCCCACGCCACCCAGCCAGATGACGCCAAGCTGGCTATTTGGTGCGGAGTAGTAGCGACAGACGATTGAGCCATTCGTCTGGTAAAGTCGAACTAGGCCAAATAGCGGTCGTTGAAGTGCCACTCAAATCTCTCTCGCGGTGCCGCAGCCACACTTGCAATTCCATTGCCGGCATTGTACCCAATTCGTCCAACCTGATCGCGCTGCGCCGAAAAGACACCGGTGACGGAAGACGGCAAAGTAACCTTGACACGGCGCGTGACAGAATCTAGCATGGTAGCGACTTTGACTACGTACCTTGGATTGTCTCGGTGCGGCAGACCGATCGCCTTTGCCGCGCCTTTGTAAGTTAGGCGGTCTGCTTCATGCCGCAACCCGAATCTCGACTTAGTATCAGCGCGGCTGCTCGTCTGGCCGGAATGCACGTGAACACACTCCGGAAGTACGAACGGCACGGATTTATCGCGCCTGCGCGGACAGCCGGCAATCAGCGGCTGTTCACGGAAAAAGACATAGCGCGACTCGGGCACATCAAGCGGCTCGTCGACGATCGGGGAGTGAACCTGGCCGGAGTCGAGATCGCAATGGCGGTGGCCGATCTTGTGTGGGCTCTTCGAGAGGCGTGCGAGCGAAGGACTGACGCTCGGGTCACGGAACTCCGTCGGGCGCTGGATGAGATATTGCTTGCTCTGATGGCCACGGTCGGCGATGAATGCCGGCCCGAGGATTCTCTGGAGGACATGGATGACTGAGGAAAACAAAGCTGCTCGATCGGCGGCGAACGAATGGGCCGCCGGCTCAGAGGAAGCGGCGCGATCCGAGGCGCCGCGCGACGATACGGGGGCCACGACCTCGAACGTGACCGGGCTCGAGCAAGAGTTAGAGGAAGCTCGGTCCAAGGCTAACACCTATCTCGATCTTGCTCAACGAACCCAGGCCGACTTCGTCAACTACAAGCGACGGGTCGAACAAGACCGAAGTGATTACGCCCGATCTGCCCGAGCCGATATCATCCAAAAGCTGCTTGGCCCACTCGACGATTTGGATCGCGCGATCGAATCACTACCAGCCAGTCTGGCCGGAAGTGACTGGACCCAGGGGATCAAGCTAATCGATCGCAAGTTTCACTCAGCCCTCGAGTCCCTTGGAGTTCGCCCGCTCGACGTCGTGGGGAAGCCGTTTGATCCGTATCAGGAAGAAGCTGTCGCGCACGAGCCAAGCACCACCGAGCCTGAAGGAACGGTAACGCGGGTCGTTCGACCTGGCTACACCCTGGACGGCAAGGTCATTCGACCGGCCCAGGTCGTCATTTCGAGCGGTCCGCCTGACAGCAGCGGCCAATGATACTGCCCGCGACAATCCTCGGCGTGACGGATGACGCGCGTGACGCGACGACCCTTCGTTCGGCGTTGATCGCGGATGGGCACACTGTCGTGATCGCGAACGATCCGCTTGACACGATTCGTCGTCTGACTAATGTTTTGCCGGACGTCGTAATACTCGACGAGCAGGGGGCGCCAGCTCCGGGTTTTGACCTGCTCGTGGCCGTCCGTCGCGCCACCTCGGCTCCAGTCATCGTGCTGTCCGAGGACGATTCGGAGTCGGCGAAGGTGAGCGCCCTCGATCGGGGAGCTGACGACTACGTCACGAAGCCCTGCGGGGAGCGTGAGCTTCGATCACGGGTCCGGGCGGTACTCCGCCGCGCCCATATGGCCGCGCCCACACCGAAGACGGAAATAGTCGTCGACGATTACCTGACAATTGACTTTGGTCGGCGCGAAGTCGTCGTCGGGGGGCGGCACGTTCCCCTGAGACCCACTGAATACCGGCTCCTGTATCATTTGGTGAGTAATGCGGGTCGTGTGCTTACCCACGAAACCTTGCTGGCGAAGGTGTGGGGGTACGAATACCGCACTGAAGAGAATTACGTTCGACTTTATGTCACGTATCTGCGTCAAAAGATAGAAGAAGATCCCCGGCATCCGCGATACATTCTGAACGAGCGCGGTCTCGGCTATCGTTTCCGGGATATCAGTGCGGCTGAAGTTGAGCCACTATTAATAGCATCGTCTAAGTAACGAGAGGAGCTTCATTCGTGATCATCGTCGACTCCTACTGTCACGTTGGAGAATGTCGCGTCTACGATCAAACCGTCTACGATTACGAGATCGTCGACGCTCTGAACACGAATCGTGTGAGCGCGATGATTATTCGTCCGTTCCCCGGTGCCCCCAACCCGGCCAAAGTTCACGACCAGATCGCGGATCTCGCGTCGCGCAATCCGGGGAGGGTGTTCGGTCTCGGCATGGCCAACCCCCACATCAATCGCGACGTCTACCATCGAGAAATGGAACGTTGCGTGAAAGAGCTTGGGTTCGTCGGGGTTGTGCTCGACACGTTCGGACACGCCGTGAATCCTAACGGTCACGATGGTCAGACAGTTTTTGAGGTGGGCCGCGAGCTCAACGTCCCGGTCGTGGTGCACACGGGAACTGGCGCTCCGTTCGGGCTTCCGTCGGCGGTGCTCCCGCGGATTCGAAGCTACAGCGACGTGAAAGTCGTCCTCGCGCACGCCGGAGCTGGCCTTTACTCGATCGAGGCGCAGGTCGTCGCGAAGGAAGCGACGAACGTGTGGCTGGGTACGTCCTGGTGCCGAACCATTGACGTGAGAGGGATGGTCAACGAGATCGGCACGGGCCGAATGATGTTCGCGTCAGACATCCCAGCGAACCAGGCCGCGGAGCTGGCGAAGCTCCGATCCGTTGGCCTCTTCCAGTTCCAGCAGCAGCAGATCTTTGGTCAGACCGCGGTCGATGTTTTTTCGCTTCAAGGCGTACCGGACATCTCGGAACCCGCCACGGTCTAGTCAATACTTTATTAATCCAAGCAAGTTAGTATAGAATGATCTAAGGACAGACTACCTTTCGATGAGGGGAGAGACTACATGGCGAACTACGTCAATCCGTCAGTCCTCGTTGAGACTCAATGGGTCGCGGAACACCTGAACGAGCCGGGACTTCGCATCGTCGAGTCAAACGAGGACGTTCTTCTATATGACGTCGGCCACATTCCAGGCGCGGTGAAGGTCGACTGGCACACCGATCTAAACGATCGACAGGTTCGTGACTACATCGACGCGTCCGATTTCGAGCAGCTGATGAGCCGGCTCGGAATCTCGAACGACACGACAGTCGTCTTCTACGGCGATCGACACAACTGGTGGGCGTGCTACGCCTATTGGGTGTTCCGGCTTTTTGGCCACGAGAACCTCAAGGTCATGAACGGCGGACGGAAGAAGTGGGTCGACGAGGCCCGCACGCTTTCGAAGGACGTGCCGTCCTATCCGGCGACGTCGTACTCGGTCAAGACCACCCACCGTGAGATTCGCGCATTCCGCGACGACGTGCTCGATCATATCGGGCGCCCGAACCCGCGCGCTAAGAACATCCAGCTTCCGGGCGGTCGAGCCCTCGTGGACGTACGATCACCCGGCGAGTATGGCGGAACCCTTCTCCACATGCCGGATTATCCCCAGGAAGGCGCCTTGCGGGGCGGCCACATCCCGGGCGCGCAAAACATCCCGTGGGCGCAGGCCATGCGCGCGGAAGATAGCACCTTCAAGTCGGCGGACGAGATCACTCAGCTCTACGGCGGCAAGGGCATCACCCCGGACAAGGATGTCGTCGTCTATTGCCGAATCGGCGAACGATCATCCCTGACGTGGTTTGTCCTTCACGAGCTAATGGGCTATCCAAAAGTTCGAAACTACGACGGATCGTGGACCGAATGGGGTAATGTCGTCGGACTGCCGATCGAGAATCCCGCCGCGCAGGCGTCGAGCTAGCGCTCGTCCATCACCGTATCAGCAGATGGTGTAGGGGCATCCCTCATGCGTGCCCATCCGCCTTTCTATTGAAAACGAGGGCACCCACGAGGGTGCCCTTCCAACGACTGCGACCGGCGGCCCCGTCCACGACCGGCCATACTCAGCCCCGTTTTCGTGACCCAGGAGGAAGGAACGACGTGGATCGCCAGGCAGCAATTGAAGTCATACTGGATCACTACGAGTCGCCTCGAAACCGTGGCAGACTTGCCGATGCCGACGTCGCCATGCCGGGAGGGAATCCAGGGTGCGGCGACATTGTAACAATCTACCTCAAGGTCGATCGGCAGAACGATCGGATTGAATCGGTGACGTTTGAGGGACAGGGTTGCACGATTAGTCAGGCCGCCGCTTCGATCCTAACCGAGTTAGTAGAAAACGCTCCGCTTCAGCAAGTCGACGCCATGGACTACACCGCTATGATGGACATCCTTGGCCGGGAGGTTGCGGCGACGCGCCCCCGGTGCGCCACCCTCGCCCTCGGGACGCTGAAGGCGGCGGTGAAAAAATATCGGAGCGATCGGGTTCGCGAAGAGAATAATTTGCCGCCCGAAGCCGACCCAACGATGGACCATTTCGAAGCGTGAGTAAGTTGCGACGTATCCAATTTCTCTGTAAGATTGCTCTAAGAAGCTTGCAGCCGGCAGGTTCTCAAAACCCCTGACACCCACCGCCCAGAGGGCGGTACGCGAGTGGTGTGGGGAGGCTCCCCTCCATGTTCTTGCGGTGGACTTACCTCGTCGCAATCGCCGTGGTGCTAGCGCCATTTGTCTCAGCCTGCGTCCCCAAAGGCTCTCCCCCCCTACAACCATCCAGCCAGGGCGAATTGAAAACTGAGCCGACACCGGCCGCTGATTTTTTGAGCGCATTTCGTCGTGGCGACGAAGCGACGGCTGAACACCAGGCGTCACCGCTCTATCATCTCGAGTGGGCCCGCCGAAACATCACGGTAAAGGAGCGTGAAGCCTGGCTACCCGCGGCCTACCGAGCCGGAAAGGCCGGACCAGCCTGGTTGAATGTGACCTACGTTGATGGATTCGTCGACGCCGACGGCAAGGGGCATCTCCTATACGTCGGACGGTCACCGGAGGACAGCGGAAGCGCGAGTGCCTCGGTCTGGCGTCTGGACACCGACGAAGCTGGCCGAGTAACCTGGGCCGAGATGGTCTGGCTTTTCTCGGACGCCACAAAAGGGATTGCATCGGTATCCGCTTCGTCGTCGGATCCCACCTCGGCCATCCCACCCACATTCGACCGGATGCAGCCTCGATTTATTTTTGGGGTGCATTCAGCCAGTGACTGGGAAGGCTACTACGCCGTATGGCACACCGCGGGCGATCATCTCGCATTGAACTTCTTCGCGATCGACGAAACCGGCGATCTCCGTCCGGGCGTTTGGACCTACCAGCAGCGCTAAGCCCCCGGAATGCGCCTACGGCCAGGCGAGCTTTCCATTGACGCGGGTGCTCTTTTGCAACGCGTCCGAAAAGAAGCCGGCTGGATCTGATTTCTTCTTGATCAGGCCGAAGTCGGCAAGTCCATTTTGGAGGGCGGCCCATCGATCGACGCTTTGCCAACCAATTCCCTGATCTCGGATTTGGTCGGTGAGGGTCATGCCGCTCTCTACTTTGAGCATGTATTCCTGATGCGATCTATCCTCGGTCGGCGCATACTTCATAACAATGTCGATCGCCTCTTTCGGATGCTCCAGAGCGTAAGCCAGTCCGTGAAGCCCGGCTTTGACGAATCGGGTGTATAGGTCGGGATCGGCCGCTAACAGCTCGCGGTGGGTGACCCAGACCTGTCCCATCACCTGGACGCCATACGACGCCGGGTCAAGCACGTTAAGCTCGAAACCGAGATGATTCAAGACGTCTGGCTCATTTGACTTGAAGACGGGAAGGACGTCGACCTTTCCTTCGGTGAGTACCCGCGGGTCGAACCCGACGCTGACCTCACGGATCTTCGAGCGATCGACGCCGGCGGCCTTAAGCATCGCGAGGTACTCGAAAGCCGGGATCACCTTATACCCCACGGTGCGCCCTTCGAACTTTCGCGGCTCGTCGATTCCGGAGCTTTTCAGGGTGACGAGAGCTTCGTCTCCCGTCTGAGTCAGAACGGCAAGTGACACAAACGGAATGCCCTCCTCCGTGACATTCTTGATCAGATCGGTCGCGGTTTCGGTGATGACCTGAACCTGTTTGCCGGCGAGGAGCTTTGCATGTTCGCCTTGACCGGATGAATGCTTGATCGTGACGTCCAACTTCTGCTCGCCGAACATCCCAAGCTCTTTTGCGACGTAAACCCCAACGAAGCTGACGTTCGCCTGGGGTTTGTACCCCGCCATGAAGGTCATCGACTTCGGTTGGAGGGTTGGCGATCCCCCGGAAAATGGGAGCTGGATCTGCGAACAGGCGGCCACGAGTACCGCTGATGTTAAGGCCAGTCCCGAGGTGAACTTTCGACGCGAGACGCGCTCAATCACTTGTAAACCTCCGCCGTTAGCACGGACTCGTGCCAGAAAAGCAGTCGCCGCTCGAGGCGCTCGACAAAGACGTAAAGACCGATACCCATCGCGGCAAGAACAACCACCCCGGCCCCGAGCGTCGTCATATCCAGGTTGGCGTTTGCCAGAATAATAGCGTGCCCGAGGCCGCGATCTGCGCCAACCCATTCCGCCACGACGGCGCCGATCACACTCAAGCTCGTGGCAACCTTATACGCGCTGAAAAGGTAGGGCAACGCGTGCGGCAGGCGTAGGTGCCGAAAGATCTCTCCGGGGGACGCGTCAACCGAACGCAGGAATTCGAGCGAGCGCGGATTGATCGAGCGGAATCCAGTCAAGGCATTGGACAAAATAGGAAAATAGCTGAGCAGCGCTGCCACCACGATCTTTGGCGTCGGGCCAAATCCGAGCCAGAGAACGAGCAGCGGGGCCACGGCAACCATCGGAGTCACTTTCACCGCGACCGCCAGGGGGAAAAAGACTCGCTCCGCCCAGCGCGAGCTTGCCATGAGCAACGCAGCCGCGAATGCGCCGAGGCTGGCGAGTAAAAGTCCGCCGAGCGCTTCACCAAGCGTAATCAAGGCATCGGGAACAATGCTCGGGAAGATCTCAACGGTTTTGAGGACAATCGCGGACGGTGCCGGAACCAGGTACGCCGGCGTGTTGGTGAGGCGAACGACTGCCTCCCAGACAATCGCGACGACAAGAAAGGCTGCAGCCGGCGGCCAGCTTTCGATTAGCCAGGAAGTCTGACGATGTGTTTTGGAAGGGCGCGAGATCATCCGATCGGGCGCCCGGGGTGCCAGCGGTCGGTGCAAACTAGCGCCGGTCCTGAAGCGCGGTCCGAAGTCGCGCGGCGTAATCGAGAAATTGGCCCGAGCGTTCGACCGACTCATCTCGCGGGCGCGGAAGGTCGATCGAGACGATGTCGCGGACCTGGCCCGGTTGGCCACTAAGCACGACGACCCGGTCGGATAGAACGATTGCCTCGGCGATACTGTGGGTGACGAAGAGCACCGTTTTCGCGGTACGCGACCAGATCCGGAGGAGCTCGTATCGCATCTGGGCCCGGGTCAGCTCGTCGAGCGCGCCAAACGGCTCGTCCATCAGCAAAATTGAGGGGTAGTGGACCAGGGCCCGGGCGATCGCCACGCGCTGCTGCATCCCGCCAGAAAGCTCGTGGGGGAAAGCATCGCGGAACCGTTGAAGTCCGACTAGCTCGAGTAGCTCGTCGGTGCCGCGCGGCCGAGGTCGATTGACCCGCTGGTTTACCCGGAGGGGAAGCTCGACATTATCGACCACGGAAAGCCAGGGGAGGAGGGCGGCGTCCTGGAACACAAAGCCGAGATTTTTCTGGCGTTGGGCTTCTCGCGGGGGTGACCCCACGATTTCCACTTGACCGCTCGTCGGTTCGAGCAGACCGCCAATAATTCGAAGGAGTGTCGATTTCCCGCACCCGCTCACGCCAATGACCGAGACGAACTGACCGCGATCAACCCGGAGGTCGATTCCCTCGAGCGCGTCGATCGATCCGTCCATCGTTTGGTAGCTCTTGGCCAGCGATCGTACCTCGATTGTCGGAGGTGTGGCCGAGAGCGACGGCGGATCTTGAAGGTCATGGTGAATCGCCACGCGGTTTGACACCGGTTCCTGCCTCGTGGGCTCTACTCCAGTCATATTACCAAACTAGTGCTTTGTCCTGCGCCACACGATACCAGGAGTCGAAGCTTCAGCTGGGTTGGCGCGCTTCACCAGCTGTAGCTTCGACTCCTGGAGGCCATCCATCGAGAGGTGACAAAACACTAGGCCGGCGGTGAGGCTAGAACAGGGTCGAGACACGGTAACCAAGATAGATTCCAACTATGCCTAGGACGCCAGCGAGAGCCGGTGGCGCGGGAATTGGCAAACCAAGTCGCGCGAAGACAAAACCGACAATCATTCCGGTCACCAGCGCCTCGATCTCAAGGATGGGCATCGACGATTCGGTACCGACAGGATGACGAGCCGTCGACGAGGGTTTTTTCCCGCTTGACTGTCGCATTGAGCACCCGCTCGAAAAGCTCTTGCTCGCACTGGCAAGCGCCCGGATAGCGTTGGGCGACGTCATAGATCGGGCAATTGTGCTCGGAGAGGACAAGACCGTCGTCAGTTTGCTCAACCGTGGCCATGTAACCGTCGTCGTCGCGAGCGCGCGCGAGCTCGTACACGGCTTCCGCGAACGGCTTGTTTGCAAGTCGAATGGCGTAGGTGCGGGCTAACCTTTCATTGCGATGCCGAAACAGCCGATCGAGGTATTCGTCCCCGTTGGTTGAGGTAAGATCCTGCAGGAGCTCGACGACAAGTTGATGGTAACCCTGGGGAAACAGCGCCTCGCCCGCTTCCGACACCGAGTACACCGTCGCGGGTCGCCCCCGTGATCCGGCCCGAGTCGACTGAACGAGGAGTCCTTCTGATTCCAATGCGGCGATCTGTTTCCGGATCGCCACCGAGGTCACGCCGAGCTCTTGCGCGATCTCCGGCGCCGACAATCCGCCCCGCCGCTTGAGAAGGTGCAGGACCCGAACGCGCGCCGAGAGTTTCGACCCGGACCGGCTGTCTGTCATCGGCTAACTCCCGCTCCAGTATAGGTGCGCTCAAAATAAACGGTCAATCGGGCTCCACGCTTATTCTATCGCGTCCAACCGATTTTGGAAACTGATTGGTTGACAAATGTTCAAGGCAGCCTGTATCCTGAAGGAGATTGTTCCAACGGTTTTACTTGATCAGTCCACAGGTACCTCGAGGGAGAAATTGATGGCAGATGCCGCGGCACTGGTGATCCAGGATCTTCACGTGAACGTCGAAGGGCGTGAGATCCTCAAAGGGGTCAATCTCACAATTCCGACGGGCGAAGTTCACGCGTTGATGGGGCCGAATGGCTCGGGAAAAAGCACCCTAGCTTACACGATTATGGGCCATCCGAAGTACGAGGTTACCCAGGGGCAGATCACCTTCAACGGTGAGGATATCGTCGATCTCGAGCCGGACGAACGGGCTCGCAAGGGCGTTTTCCTGGCATTTCAGTACCCGACCTCGATTCCCGGCGTGAGCATGGGCAACTTCCTTCGCCTCTCGCTGAAATCGGTCACGGGTAAAGAGATGCCGATTCTCCAGTTTCGAAAGTTCGTCCAAGAAAAGATGAAGCTCCTGAAAATGGAGGACTCATTCCTCGGTCGCTACGTCAACGACGGGTTTTCTGGCGGCGAAAAGAAGCGAGCCGAGATTTTGCAAATGGCTCTCCTTCAGCCACGAATCGCAATTATGGACGAGACCGATTCTGGCCTCGACATCGACGCACTGCGAACCGTGTCCGAGGGAATCAACGCGCTGCGCGGGCCGGATCTTGGCGTGCTGATCATCACCCACTATCAGCGGATTCTGAATTACATCAAACCGGATTACGTTCACGTTTTGCTTGACGGTCGAGTCGTTCGGTCCGGGCAAAGCGAGCTGGTCGAAGCCCTGGAAGCGCGAGGGTACGACTGGATCATCAAGGAAACGATGAGTTTGCAGGGGGTCTGAAGACGATGGTCGATACAATGGCCGATACCACCGAAGTTCTCGACGTCGGTACCAGCGACTACAAATACGGATTTCACGATCCGGAGGAGTTCGTCTTCAAGTCCCGGAAGGGTCTCAGCCGCGAGGTCGTGGCCGAGATTTCCGAGATCAAGAAAGAGCCAAGCTGGATGAGGGACTTCCGACTGAAGTCGCTCGACTACTTTTACGCTCGTCCGATGCCAAAGTGGGGCGGTAATCTCTCCGGAATCAACTTTGACGAGATCTACTACTACCTGCGGCCGACCGAAGGCCAGGGCAAGGACTGGAACGACGTCCCGGCCTACATCAAGAAGACCTTTGACCGGTTGGGCATCCCCGAGGCGGAGCGCAAGTTCCTGGCGGGCGTCAGCGCGCAGTACGAGTCCGAGGTCATCTATCACAGCATCCGCGAAGATCTCGACAAGCTTGGCGTGATCTTCTGCGATTGCGACACCGGCCTGCGCGAGCATCCCGAGATCTTCCGAGAGTATTTCGGCACGATTATCCCGCCAAACGACAACAAGTTTGCCGCGCTCAACTCGGCGGTGTGGAGCGGCGGTAGCTTCGTCTGGATTCCACCGGGGGTCAAGGTCGACATTCCGCTGCAGGCCTATTTCCGAATCAACGCCCAAAACATGGGGCAGTTCGAGCGCACGTTGATCATCGCCGAGCCGGGAAGCTACGTCCACTACGTCGAAGGCTGTACCGCCCCGACCTGGTCGACTGATAGCCTCCACAGTGCGGTCGTCGAGATTATCGTGAAAGAGGGCGCGCGGGTTCGGTACACGACGATCCAAAACTGGTCGAACAACGTGTACAACCTGGTCACGAAGCGGGCGCAGGCGTTCCGCGACGCGACGATGGAGTGGGTCGACTGCAACCTCGGCTCCCAGCTGACGATGAAGTACCCGGCCGTTTACCTCATGGAGCCGGGCGCTCGCGGTGAAGTTCTTTCGATCGCGTTCGCCGGAAATGGGCAGCACCAGGATGCCGGCGCGAAAATGGTCCACGTGGCGCCAAACACGAGCTCGGCGATCACGTCGAAGTCGATTAGCAAGAACGGCGGCCGTGCCAGTTATCGCGGGCTCGTCAAAGTTCACAAGGGATGTGAGAACGTCAAATCGAACGTCCGTTGCGACGCGCTACTCATGGACGAGCAGTCCCGAACTGACACCTACCCGTACATCGAGATCGAGGAAGATCGCGTCAGCATCGCCCACGAAGCGACCGTGTCGAAGGTGAGCGAGGAGCAGCTGTTCTACCTGCGCAGCCGCGGCTTGAGCGACAACGATGCCACCATGATGATTGTCAACGGGTTCATCGAGCCCATCGTCAAGGAGCTCCCGATGGAGTACGCGGTGGAGATGAACCGCCTGATCCAGCTCGAAATGGAAGGATCGGTCGGCTAAGTCCGACGCTTGTCGTCGTCCGACGGGTTTAGGGGGACGGTGGCCGGTCCCTCGCAATGTCCGGGTCAAGTCATGGGGCGCACGCGGTTGCGCCCCTTCTTTGTGATGATTGGCCGATGAGAATTGATAGCAATCGCCGGTAAACTACCAAAGGGGAGCGGAGACCTTGAGTAAAACGACGAGTGATCTCGCGGCTGCCGGTCTGAATTCGGAGACGATCGAACAGATATCGCGAGCTAATAGTGAGCCTTCCTGGCTGCGGGAACAACGTCTCGCCGCCCTTTCGACGTTTGAGGCGATCCCAATGCCGACCTTGCGCGACGAGGAGTGGCGTCGTACTGACATCCGCGGCTTGCGCATGGGCTCGGTCGTGCCATTCGCCGCATCGGCTAGCGCGGCGACTTCGATAGACGATCTTGATCCGGCGGTTCGGGCTGAGGTCGCGTCCGCGGATCAAACCGGGGGCCTTGTCGTCATCCAGGATTCGAACCGGGTCTTTTCGACTCTCGCCGAGAACGTCGCCGGTCAGGGCGTTATCTTCACTGACCTTGAGACCGCTTCCCGCGAACATGGCGATCTCGTGCGCCAGTATCTCGGGTCGGCCGTGCCGGCTGATTACAGCAAATTCGCCGCGCTCAACTCGGCTTTCTGGTCGGGCGGCGTCTTCTTATACGTTCCCCGGCGGGTCGAGGTCGCTTTGCCGCTTCGCGCGCTGACTCGGATGGCAAGCCCCGGAGTTAGCAACGTCACCCGATCGCTTATCGTCGTCGAACCCGATTCCGAGGTCGTTCTGATCGACCAATGGATCGGTTCGGATCAGACCGAGCAGGCGCTCGCGGCAAACGTTCAGGAGGTGTTCGTCGGGCAGGGAGCGCGGGTCCGTTATGTCACCCTCCAGGAGTGGGGTCGGCACGTCTGGAACTTCAGCGTGAATCGGACCGTTCTGGGTCGGGATGCCACGTCCAACAACCTGGTCGTCGCCTTCGGTGGGCGATTCCACAAAGCAAACGTGGAAAGCGCGCTGCAGGGGCCAGGAGGAATGTCGGAGATGCTTGGCGTCCTATTCGGCGACGAAAGGCAATTGTTCGACCACCACACCTTGCAAGACCACATGGCACCGCACACCTCGAGCGATCTCCTGTATAAGGGTGCCCTCACCGATCACTCACGATCGGTGTATTCCGGTATGATTCACGCTCGGAAAACCGCGCAGAAGACCGACGCAATTCAAACGAATCGAAACTTGCTCTTGAGCGACAACTCGCGCGCCGACTCGATTCCCAACCTCGAGATCGAGGCGAACGACCTGCGATGCACCCACGCGGCGACAATTGCCCCGGTGGACGACGAGCAGATGTTCTACCTGAGGGCTCGAGCGCTGACCGAGCAGGACGCGAAGCGCGCGATCGTGGCAGGTTTCTTCGAGCCGGTGCTCGAGCGAATTCCCCTCGAAGGGATCGTGGAGCGGCTGCGTTCGGTCATTTACGCGAAGATTGGAGCCTGAGAGTCTGATGCCGAAGTTTGTAAGTGTCGCGAGTGCCAGCGATCTCCCGGCTGGGGCGGGAATGTTCGTCGACGTCGACGGCATCCCAGTCGCCTTGTTTCACGTCGATGGAAAGTTTTACGCGACGAGCGATGTGTGTACCCACGAGGAAGCATCCTTGTCGGAGGGCGAGCTTGAAGGCGAATGCGTCGAGTGCCCGCTCCACGGCGCGCGCTTTAACGTGCGTACTGGCGAGGTCAAGTCGTTACCCGCGGTCGTGAAGCTCAAGACCTATCCCGTACGCGTGGTCGGCGACGCGATCGAGGTTGAAGTCTGACTTTACGAGGGCCTATGTTACACGCGCGAACAATCGCCGAAGACTTCCCCATCCTGCGTCGAACGGTCCACGGCAAGCGACTGGTCTATCTCGACAACGCCGCGACATCTCAAAAGCCCCGCGCGGTGATCGACGCGTTGGTGCGCTTTTACGAGACGTCAAACGCCAACATTCATCGAGGGATTCACACGTTAGCGGAAGAAGCCACCGGGCAATACGAGGATGCCCGGGGCAAGGTCGCCCGGTTCATCGGCGCGCCTTCTTCTGAATCGATTGTCTTCGTGCGAAACACCACCGAAGCGATCAACCTGGTAGCGCAGGCGTGGGGTCGCGCTCATCTGATTGCCGGGGACGAGATCGTGGTGACCGAGGCCGAGCACCACAGCAATCTGGTGCCCTGGCAGTTGATCGCCGCGCAGACCGGCGCCACGATTCGTTCGATCCCGGTGACCGACGACGGCCTGCTCGACCTCGACGCGGCACGGCAGATCATCGGGAATCGTACCCGGCTGGTCGCGGTCGCGCAGATGTCCAACGCGCTGGGAACAATTTTCCCGGTCCGGGAGCTCGGCCGACTGGCTCATGAGGCCGGAGCGGTCATTCTCGTCGACGGAGCCCAGAGCGTTCCCCATTTTCCCGTCGACGTGGTCGACCTCGATTGCGATTTCCTCGCCTTCTCCGGCCACAAGATGCTGGGTCCGACTGGCGTCGGCGTGCTCTACGCCCGCCCTGGCGTCTTCGACGTGGAGCCGGTCATTGGCGGCGGGGGGATGATCGAGGAAGTTTGGCTCGACCACTCAACCTGGGCAAGCGCGCCGGAGCGCTTCGAAGCTGGTACTCCGAATATCGCCGACGTTATCGCGCTGGGCGCCGCCGTCGATTACCTCGGCGAGCTCGGAATGGCAAACGTCCAAGAGCACGAGATCGCGGTAACGTCCTATGCTCTTTCGGCCCTGGCCGAGATCAAGGGGGTACGCATCTTCGGCCCACGCGACGTCTCCCAGCGAGGTGGCGTGGTATCTTTTTACGTAGACGACGTTCATCCGCATGACGTCAGTACAATTGTCGACGCCGAGGGGGTCGCGATTCGCGCGGGCCATCACTGCTGTCAGCCATTGATGCGACGAATGGGCGTCCCGGCGATGGCCCGGGCCAGTTTTTACGTGTATAACGACGAGGCGGATGTCGACGCCCTCGCTCGGGGAATCGGGCGAGTGAAGGAGATCTTCGGTGGGATCGTCCGTTGAAGAGTTTTATCGCGAAGTCATCCTAGAACATTACAAGAGCCCGCGTAATCGGGGGCGGGTAGCCGATCCGGACGTCGCCACACGGGGCCACAATCCATTGTGCGGCGACGAGGTCGAGGTGAGCCTGGACATCGACGACGACACAGTTCGGGACGTCCGTTTCCAGGGGCGCGGCTGCTCGATCAGCCAGGCCTCCGCTTCAATGATGACCGAGGCGGTGAAGGGAAAGTCAATCGAGGATGCTCGTCAGCTGGTCGACGGCTTCAAGTCGATGATGCGGGGCGAGCCGACGAACGATCTTGACCTGTCCGACGTCGACGCGCTTCAGGGGGTTCGGAAATACCCGGTTCGGGTCAAATGTGCCCTACTCGCCTGGACGACGCTCGAGGAAGGTCTGGAGACCTACACGAGCGCCGGGAACAAAGGCGCTATTCCGGAGTCGGTAGCTGACGCGATCCGAGCTAACGCCGATGAAATCCCCACAACCAATGCGAGCGGCCATTCTTCTCCCTCTCCCTCTGGGAGAGGGTTGGGGTGAGGGTCGTACCCCGGTCCATTCCCCTCTCCCCACGGGAGAGGGTGAGGGTGAGGGGCGTTCCACTCTGACGGCCCAAATTGCTGTCCCACCGTTTGGAAG
>CAZBQK010000070.1:0-13056 GCA_964493975.1 uncultured Dehalococcoidales bacterium
CGGGGGCGGGCCCGCACCCGGGGCCGCCCCCTCGCCCGGTCGACTGAGAGCGCGAAAGAGAGGCTAGAACTTACCCTGCTTCGCCTTCTCCGAAATCACGTTGCGCAACATGTCGCAGTGGCGCAGGTCGTCGTCCCGAATCTGCTGAAACACCTTCGCCACCTCTGGGCTATTTTCACGCTGGGCGTCTTGAATGTAGTCGCCGAGCGCGTCAATCGCCTCTCCACAGTTGGCAAGCACCGTCACCAAATCGTAGGTCACGTTACTGAGCCCCTCGATCTTGTTACCGCTCATCGGCTGCGTCTGCGCCATGGATTCCTCCTTGGAACGAAAAGGGTGAGCCTGGCTCACCGCAAACCCTGTGCCGCCATGAATGCGTTTAAGTCAAGGGGGTTGGAGTGTAGCGCTTCCTGGGTTAGAATAACCGCATCCGCCGGTCCTTGGCTGGTCGCGGATACGGTGACCTTGCCTCGAGGCTCGGCGATCGATCAAACCGGGCCCGCGCGTCTCTAACGTAGCCAGCACTGGACGAGCACTCTCGACCCATCGCACCCATCGAGCCGGCGCGCGCGAGCGCGCGGGCGATATTAGCGTGAGAAAAGGCTACATGCGATATCGGGAACCCCGGTCAGGCGGACTAGCGGTCCTTGGGTTAACCAGCGTCCGTCTCGTGCTGGGCGCGTGGTGGATCGCCCAGTACCGTTGGAAGCCACCGCCAACCTTTGGCTGTCCAAATGATGGTTTCTGCTGGTGGCTCTCGAAGGAAGTTCAATACCCGCTGATCGGACAGTACGTCGACCTGCTCCGACTCATCGTTGTTCCGAATCCCATCGTCGCGGCCTGGCTTGTCTTTGTCGTCGAGACAGCCATCGGCATCAGTCTGGTTCTCGGTCTCTACACCCGCCTCGGAGCGTTTGTCGGGACAATCTGGTCACTAATTCTTCTGATCGGACTCATTGGAATTCCGGGCGTCACAACCTGGTCATATCTCACCATCGTTTTGCTCGACATCCTCTTCTTTTCGATCGGCTCGATGAGCCAGCTTGCGGTGGATCGAATCCTTTATACCCGCTCCTGGTGGGCTGGCAGCGGGTGATGACCTACCGGTCACCCCGAAGTCGGTTGGCGATTCGTTGGTCGTCGATCGGACGAGTGAATACCCCACTCCCCGAATCGTGAGAATTAATCGAGGTCGCGAAGACTGTTCGCCGAGCTTGCGGCGAAGTCGCGTAATGGCGGTATGAAGAACTTCGGTTTGATCCTCGTAGCCGTTTCCCCAAACTCGTCTCAACAGTTCCTCGTGCGTCATCACTCGTCCGAGATGCAGAGCCAGCTGCTGGATCAATCGATATTCCAGCGGGGTAAGGGGGACTTGCTCTCCCGCCACGATGACCCGGTGGAGCGAGAAATCGATCGTCAACGGTCCCACGACAACGCCGGGGAGATAATCCGCTGCCCGGTCCCGTTCGCGGCGAAGAACCGCGTCGACCCGCGCAACGAACTCAAGCGCTCCAAAGGGCTTGGTCACATAATCATCCGCGCCCAAGCTCAGCCCTCGCACCTTGTCCGACTCACCGGTGCGCCCGCTCAAGATGATGATTGGAATGTTGGATTGGGTACGGATTCGCTGACAAAGCTCGAAGCCGTCGAAGTCGGGAAGTCGCAGATCGAGGACAACGAGGTTTGGGGCGTCACGTTCGAGCAGGTTGAGGCCAGTCAAAGCGTCGGGCGCGCGTTCGGCTCGGTATCCGTGGCGCGTGAGATTCATCTCGAGGAGATCCCAGTAGCGACGGTCATCTTCGATGACGAGGACAAGTGGCTTACTCACCCTGCCGCCTCCCAACTCGCAGCTACCATCGATGCCCCGGCCATGGGTGATACCGAGCCGTAGGTCGCGAGGCCGACCGACCGGCCCGAGGCCATCTGCAAAGTGAAGTGGACGACCGTTCCTCGGCGCCCTACCGGCGAGTTTCGCGCCGCTGGGCTTTCTACCCAGATCTGCCCACCATGCGCCTCGACGATTTTTTTACAGATTGCGAGTCCCAGACCGTTTCCACCGATTCCACGGGACCGAGCCATCTTGCCGCGCTGGAATGGCTCAAAAAGTTGACCAAGCTCGTCATCGGGGATTCCGAACCCTTCGTCGAAAACGCTAACTCGAACGAAGGAGCCGTTCGCGTCGGCACAAATGCCAATCCGGCCACCTTCCGGCGAGTATTTGATGGCATTGTCAAGGAGATTATGGAGAACCTGGGCGAGGGCCTTTGGGTCGCCGACGACCGGAGGAAGATGATCCGGCACGCGTACGTCCAGGTCCGTACAGCGCAGGTGAACCTGCTTGACGACGATTCGAACAATCGGTTGAATCAGCATTGGGTCATCGTCGATGTGTCGATCGACGGCACCGAACGTGGCGAGGCTGAGTAGCTTGTCGACAAGTGAATCCAGCTCGTTGGCTGCCTCCGCGATGACGCGCAAGTAGGTTTTGACGCGCGCGACTTCCCATTCAAACTCCGGTGAGAGCATCGTGGTCGCATAGCCGGTAATATAGCCTAGTGATCCCCGAAGCTCGTGTGCGACCATGGGAACGATCGCGCTTGACAATCCGTCAAGTTTCGACAGTTGAGATGGATCTCGCAGCACGTGCACCTTGCCGACGACCTGACCGTCGCGATCTTCGATGATTGAGTGCGTTTCGATGACGTCAAGCATGCGATCGTCAGGTAAGTGGAATGTCAAACGCGTATCGAGCGGCGACCGCGTGCGCCGCGGCGTTAGATCATCACAGATCCGGCATGGGCAGCTATTGCCACTGCTCCCATATCGATGAACCGTCTCCCAACACGGTCGACCGATAACGTCGACGGAATCCCAACCGGTGACCGTCTCGGCGGCTGCATTAAAGCAAGTGACCCGGGAACTCGCGTCGGTCGTGAAGACAGCTTCATTCAGGGCATAGATAATCGAATCGTGGTGGGAGTTATCCTTCATCGTGGATGCCTTCCGACTCCGAAACCCAAGGAATAGTCGCCCGCGGTGAGGATCCGCGGCCTTGAACGAAGACGGTGTTGGACTGACATCTCGGTCGTACTATATTCCTCTGGTGCCGAACGGGACACGTCACCCCGGAAAACGGGCGAGCTGCATCGACCAGAGAACGTATGAAATAGTCGCGCTGACTAACCGGCTACCGCGAATGAGCTCGAGACGGTCAAATTGAGGGGGGAATTGGGGAGAACGAATTGTGTTTGAGGTAACACATTTGGAGTAGTCTGTTTGAACCCCCGCTAAAACATATAGAAACGGCAGGCGCTTGTCAAGATTGTTAATTCATGAACGAATCGTTGCTAGAGGATAGCCGGTCATGTCGTCGAGACTGGATCGGCGATCGGGGCGGAAGCCTGGTCCAGCAGTGGGAGGCGCCAAGGTCCGCACTCGACCGGCGGGGAGCCGCTGAATGCGAAGACGATGCCGCCCGACTGGTGTCCGTCGTCGTCGCAGTCGTCCACCGGAGTAGATGTTGCGCGCGGCGTGACCGTACGCGTGGGGGTTCGACTCGGCCGATGGGTCGCGGTCGCCGTTGGCGTCTTCGTCGTGGTTAGCGTCGGCGACGCGGACGGCACCGGCGTGGGAGTTGACGTGCCGGTTGCGGAAGGACTTGGCGTCAAACGCTGTGCGGCCAGCGCGTTGTAGGCAGCCAAGACGTCAATCCGCCCGTACCCATAGGTGTTGTTCGGATCTCCCAGTCCCAGGTCGACGGCCGAGACTTGCAACGCCGATTGCTGTTGGTCCGGCGAGAGCCCAGGAAAAGCGCTCAGAATCAATGCGAGCGCGCCGGCGACGTGGGGAGCCGACACCGACGTCCCGGTGACGTTCTGGTACCCCCCAAAGAGGTCCGCCGTGTGGATGTTCACCCCGGGAGCGACGAGGTTTGGAAACGTCCGGGGCGCCTCGCCGCACGCCGATGGTCCATGGCTGCTCAAAGGGCTTATGTGGTCAGTATTATCGGTAGCGCCGACCGACAGAGCTTCGGGGTAATTGGCGGGACTGGGACTCGTATTGCCCCCTGGTCCGTAGTTGCCGGCCGCGAAAACGGGTACGACGCCGGCGGCCCGTAGCACCTGGAGGTCCGGCTGAAGCTCGAGGTCACAGCCTGGACTCCCAAGCGTCCAGGAGTTGTTAACCACCTGGGGTGTGCCTGGATCCGAGGGGTTGTTATTCGGGTTGAGGAGCCATTGGAATCCGAGATGAATCGTCGCGATTGTCGACTGGCCCCGGTCGTCGAAGATCTTGACGGCGATCCACTGGGCCGCCGGCGCAACCCCAATAGCTGTCCCTCCGGAGCTCCCACCGACGAGAATTCCCATCGTGGCCGTGCCGTGGCCAGAGAGATCTAGAGGAAAGAGCGGGTGCTGCCCGTTCGGATCGTACCAACTATTCGTTCCACCACGCCAACGAGCCGCGAGATCGGGATTCGTCATGTCGACACCGCTGTCCATTGTCGCGACAACGACTCCTTGGCCCTGAAAGCCCAGTTTCCAAAGCGCGGGGGCATTTATCAAGGAAATGTTCGGCTCCGGGGGTCCGGAGGAAGGCACCCTCCGTGGTTCGGCAACGATCGCGTTCGCCGAGATTCGCAGCACATCCGACCGCGCCGCGATCTCTCGGATGACGTCCGACGTTGCGTCCAAGGCGAGACCGTTCAGAATCCAAAACGGAACGATCTTAGTTACCTTTCCCTGACTCTTCTTGGCCTGCAGAGCGGCTATTATGTCGACTTGTGACGTGGATGCAACAGTTTGCAGAGCTTGAATGATTCGGGTTCGCCGGACGGCTTGATTCGGAGCGTTGATCGTACTCACGTCAACCTGATCGCGGAGCCGGACGATGACCGAGAGCGTCGCTCCCGGCGCCAGCGTCGCCAGCGCGGCCTGGACCTCGGGCGACAACACCGCGCTCGACTCGGGGACGGACGCGGGGGGATGGCCAAGCTGGTCTCGTAAGCCCAAGGCGCCCGCCGGCCTCGTTCCGATCTGAAGCCCAAACACAATCAGGAAGGCGATAATCGACGGAAGGACCGACTTCACCGGGCCCCTTGTCATGACGACTGTTTGGTCGCGTATGCGCGTTGCCGTCCACGGGTGCGCACCGATCTTCGCGCTGGACCAGCGCGCCGCCAACGCCCCGACAAGATCAGTCGTTGCGCCGCGACGACCGCCATTAGGAAAAGAATCACGGCGGCGGTCCAGCTCAGCGCGGATTCGAGAGGCTGGTCCGACAGAATCGGCGGCTTTGGCGGGATCCCGGTTCCAACCGTCCAATCGAAGGTCGCAACGGTATCTTTCAGACCTAAACGGCGGGCGACGACCTCGATGCGCCAGGGACCGGGCCGCGAGAGGTAACTACCACCCACCCGATAGAAGTCCGGTTCGACCTTGTCGGCTCTCACCTGAGTTTGGCTCAGTGTCCGCCCATCGAAACCTAAGGCGATAAATCGAGCCTCGACATCGTACACCGGGGCCGGTCTTGGTCGTCGGGTGCTCACGACCCGTAGTGAGACAACGTTTTCACCGGGAATGTTCGGTTTCACTTCGACGACCACGAGCATGTCGCCAACCGTCTGGCTGAGAGTCGTGGGCGGTGGCGGAGGACGAGGATCGAATTGGGAGCCGAGGGCCAGCGGTTGGGAGGTGAGAACGCCAGTCAAGCCCAGCACGATCAGACCGAGAGAAGCCTCGACGACAATCAAGCGGGGAAGCCAACCAGACAACATCGGCTTAGACTCCGGTGACCGGCGAAACAGCCGCTCGACGGGAACCGGGATCCGCGCGCCGAGGACCACCGAGCACAATACGCCGATGAGGGCGACGGTGAACGCAACCCCTACTTTTACCAATAGCGTCTTGCCGAACGTGGTCGTGATCAGCGCGTCCGGCGTTGCGACTTCGCGCCCGGCAACGAACAACCCTGTCGCCCCGAGCACGCCAACACACAGCCCAGCAACCTTTCCGAAATCCCTTAGAACGACGACTGCCGCTGCCGTGGCCGGTCCACCGGCCCGTAGCATTGGCCACAGTCCCAGTCCCAGGGCGACGAGCCCACCAATCCAGACACTCGCCGCGACTAGATGCAACGAACTAGCAGCAACGGTCACGATCGGATCGGTTGGGAGGGTCGCCGCGTGACTGGACAATGTTTCGGTCGCGACGACGACCGCGGCCGCCGTCGCGATAATTACCGGTCGAACTGGATCGAGTCGAAGTCCCCTTCGAATCGCGATCCACCCGCCCGTTGACGCTCGCACCGACATACCAGCCGCGATCAAGGCGAAAGCACATTGGCGCGCGAGCCACAATTGGCCCCAACGTGTTTCGGTAACTAACTGTCGTGCCCCCGCTAAACCCAAAGCAAAGCTCTGTTCCGGGGCGCCGACGGAAACGACTTGCCAGGCGATCAGAGCGAACCCCGCGATGAGGGCCGCCCAACACCCAATGATCGCCCAAACCCGGATTCGACGTACGACAGCCACGAGTGGAGCCCGGACCGCTTGATCCTCGCGATCTTTTTTCGGGACAAGTCGAAGAACCAGGGCATACGCTGCGAGCGCACCAAGTGAACCGGTTAACGTGATCAGGTAGAGCGACCGCAATAGATCTTCGATCCCGGATGTTGGCGGATCGGCGGCCTTGGCCGGCGGTGACGCTGGATTAGAGCCAAGACCCACGCCAAACGTCAGGTGACCCTGAGTCGCGTGTCCGTCGACGCTTGACAAGACTTTCCAGTCGATCACGTACACGCCCGGCGCGAGGTCGGCCGGCAGGATAACGTCGAGAATCCGCTGATTTGCCAACGCCGTCGAAACCTTCACGCCGGTAATGGTGTTGCCACGCACGTCTAGCACGCGCGCAGTGCTGAAGCCGCGCGAGATCTCCTCGCTATACCACAGGCGAACGCTGGTCGGACTTGCTCCAAGCACGGCGGCGTCCGGCGGATCTGACCGGACGATAACTGGGTGGGCCGCGGCCAACGAGGCCGTTCCGAGGAAGAGGAGAACGGCGACCACGGTGGCAACCATCGCTCTCGGCGCGATGTCACGCCAAATCGTCGGTCCGGTTCCGCCGTTTTGGTGGGACGTCGCTATCATTGGGCAATAACGTGCTCGAGGCGCACGTCGCCGACGATCACGGTCACGGGACGTCCGTGCTTCACCGCGCCCCGCACATTTCCGTACAGAATGAAGTACGTCCGCCCGACCGCGAGGTCATGTTTTGCCGGCATCAGTGCGGCCCGATCAATCGCGGTCCCGTCGTCTTCGGCGATGAGCTTCGGCCGCTTGTCCGGATCCTCGGCCAGCGGCAACGCTTTGTTGGGGTCGAGCACTTGGAAGCGAAGATCGAGCAAACCACCGTCGGCGTCGACGGTGAGCTGGGTGATCCGTATCCCGGCCTGTTCTTCAATTGCTGGGCTCTCCGGCACCGGTACGATTGCACCCGGTGCGGAGGAAGCGGACGATACGACCCGAAACGCGACGATTGCCCCCGCGACGACCACCGCGCACGTTGTAAGCAGCGCAAGACGAGTAGGGACCCCGGTGGGTGCGCGCCAGGGGATCGAGATGGACGGGAGTCGGGTAGCCAAGCGAAACCTCCGTTCGATGACCGCCGAATGGCCGGAGCTTGCGATACCGGCCATTCGACAGAACGCGAGTCACGGCAAGTGGGATTCGGTCGTGGGCTATTGGGTCGTGAAGGTATAGTCACCCGACTTGGACGTCTGCCCCCCTGCCTTTGAGCTAACTTGATAGTGATAGGTCGTCTTCGAGGACAGGCCGGTCAGGCCCACGCTATGGCTGGTGACCAGCTTCGGATCGAGGGTCGTCACCAACCCGTAGGCCGGCGTCGTACCGTAGTTGACCTGGCTGCTCGACGGCATATCGGTCGTCCAGACGATTGTCGCCGCGCTATTGGTGATTCCCGTCGCGGACACTGACGAGATGATTGGCGCGTTCGTATCGCTGAGCACGATGATTGAGGCCGTTCCCCAGTTACCGGCCGCATCAAGGGCGCGAACCGATAGCTGGTGCTTACCGGGCTTCCAGGTCGTGATGTCGATCGTCGTGGTCAGAGCCTCGGTCGGATTATCAAACGTTCCGTCGGCCGCCGCCATCGCCTTTCCCTGACCGGCCCCTGGATCCGGGCCATCAAACCATTCGGCCCCCACGATATTGGAACCGCTTGACATCCCAGGGACAACAGGATCGGTCGCCGAAGCGGTCAGGGTGACGGTCGTAGCACCCTTGGTCGGATTTGGTGTCGCGACGACGTTACTCACGGCTGGACCGGTCTTGTCGATGACCAGAGTGCCGAAGGCGTACGGACCCCAGTTTCCGGCCTGATCGAGACCGTGAACGTAGATCGTGTGCGGACCTTCGGGAAGGGCTTGGATGCTATACAGGGCGATCTGCATGTACGCCGTGACCGATGGACTGTTGAAGTTACTACCGGTTCCCGGAAGGAGCTGCGTTCCCGTTCCGCTCTTTCCGATCGTGTCGAGGAATCCCTCCGCGGCCACGACATTCGACTGGATACCGCCGGAGATGGGATCGTTGATCGACACGTTGGTCTGCACGACGAACGTATTCGAGTTCAAGGGGATCGTTCCATTATTCGGCGTTACCTGAATGACCTCCCCGGACGTCGTCGGCCCGGTCTTGTCGACGAGGAGGGTAATCGTGGCGAACGCGCCCCAGTTTCCCAGAACGTCGTGGCTGTGGAGGAATAACGAGTGGGTGCCTTCCACCAAGTCGGCAATGGTCGCCGCCGGAAGCGTGGCGGTTAGACCGGTAATTGGCATACCCGGTTGATTCAGCGTCATCGGCTCACCGGCCCCGTTGGCTCCCGGCGTGTCGATGAAGTACTCGGCCCGGTCGACGTTTGAGCCCCCCGTCTTCGAGTCGTCGGCCGTTGCCGACAGATCGTCGTCGACTTTACCGTTCGTCGGCGACTTGGACAGGCTAATCGATGTTGTCACCGGGCCGGTCTTGTCAAGATTTAGAACCGCCGAGCTGACCGCACCCCATTTTCCGTTCGACCCCTTTCCGTGAACGAAAAACCCGTGATTTCCACTGCTGAGTCCGGCCAACGTCGCCTTCGATATCGTCGCCGAGACGTCGACAGATAAGGTGCCGAACGGTCCCGTCATTGGAACCCCGGTTCCATCCGTTCCCACGTTATCGATAAAGTACTCTGCCGCGGCGATCGTCCCGGAGGAGGCGGAAATGGTTGCAGTCAGACTGACCGCAACCGATCCATTGGTGGGACTGGGCACGACATTGACATTGGTCGTCAATGGCGTTGGACTCCCGCCGGTCCCGGCAATCGTGAGGAACGTTAGCATGCCGCCAAACGTAATCGTGCCGTCGGGGTTCGTGACTCCGTTGTTATCCAGGTGCATTGCCGTATTAAATATCGCGAACTTGCTTCCACTCGGGGCACTTGACGGAACCGTTGCAATCATGTCGATGGATTCACCCGCCGACATGGTCTCCGCGACAACTTGATAGGGGAACTGCAGGGGTTTGCCGTCGTTTGCGAGAACAGTCTGGTGCATTCCAAGAATGCCCATCGAGTGATCCTGCAGTCCGGCGTTCAGATAACGCAGGAGGACCCGCCGGCCGGCGCCAGTTGAGATCGGATCCGTCTGAGGATACGTTTTCCCATTGATTAGCCAGTACTTGGGATTGTAGGTGTGAAAATCGTACGTCAGGGGAGCGGCGTTGAATGCGGGATCAATTTCGTGGACGACAACTAGAGCTTCGTCGTCGAACGTGCTGTTCGAGTCATACGCGCAATTGACGCAGCCAGTCGGTCGCACGACGAGCGCGCCTGCCAAGCCCATGGCGATCTGTCGGGTTCCGCCGGCGACGCCGTTCTGGCCGGCGCCGATCGTCGGACCAGCTTGGAAGATCGTGGTACCAGGGTTAGCCACAGTGAACGTGTACGTCTTCGCCGTGCCCGGAGCAGCCCCGATAGTGTCCGGCACGACGTTTTGCCCGGGGAAATCGAGCGACGTCGTCTCGGCCAGGGCGTTGTGAATCGTCACGCTAAGCGTCTCGCCTTGATTGGCAATGATCGTCGGTCCCGGGACCTGGGGTGAGCCGTTCCCGGTTTTCGCGTAGCCCCAGATCGTTACCGTTACGCCATTAGGCAGCGCTAAGGAGCCAGTTTTCGCATACAGGTCGCAGCTACGGGTCTTACCGACGAGAGTGCACGTGGTTGCTGGCAGAGTGTTCGCGGGAAGCTGTTGAACCACTTTCGGATCGGACGCCGCGCCCGCGGTGTCGAGGATCATCGCGCCGCCGGCTAGCGCGGCCAGCAGCAGCACGATCGCGCCCAGTTGAAGGATGGTCTGCGGAGAAGGTCCCTTCACGGTTGTGTCGTCCTTTCAGTCGAAGTGGACGTCGTGCGTCGGCCGCTGATCGTCGTCAGGTCGTACGGCAACGCCGTGGGCGTTCTACTCAGTTGTCGGGATCATGGACAGGTATTGGGCATTGGGGGATCGATTCGCTCCAACGTAAATTGGCCGCCAAATCCGGCCTCATAGTTCGCCGCCTGGTAGAGCTGGTGGTTGTGCCAGGCCTGATAGTACTCGCCGCATTGGTTGTACTCGGTGACGCCGACCGGGAGAGGCGCCTGGTAGCCGAGATAGGGGCTGCCACTGAACCAGGTCGCATTGTTTTTGTAGGTCAGATTCTGTTGCTGAGGCAGGGGCACCGGAATCGGGTTAGTGGTGGGATTCCACTGCTCGACGTCGGTCCAGTTATACGTCGCCTCGAGCGTTTGACCGGTCCCCACCAGAACGGTGAACTTCTCGTAGGAGAGATCCTGCCCGGTCGCGCCTTCAAGTACTCGCCCGTCGCGTCCGATCACCCGACCGTGCATCCCGTGGGGATGGAAAGGATAATGATGATCGCCGACGTTCAGGTAGCGCACGAGGGCCGGAAGTGGATTGCTGACCGGGTCAAACGGGTGAATGTGGACCAACGCGCCCTGGGGCTGGCTCGGGAGCGTGGACGAGAAATTCGCCGATATCGTGTCTGGGAAAGTCCGCCCATTAATCATCCAGTACCGCGAATGGAGGGCCGTGACATCGTAGGGCAGGCCGGCGTGTACGGCCGCGTGCAAGAATGGATCGACCTCAGAAAAAAGCATGACGTACTCGGTCGTCTGGTTGAAAGCCGTGTTCGGCTCGTTGTAGGCACGACCGGCCTGACTATTCGGTCGAACGATCAGCGTTCCGAAGAGTCCCATCTGTACCTGCTTGCCGGGATCGGTACCACTCTCATAGATGTAGGTGCCTGGCTGGGTGGCGACAAAACTATAGGTGACATTTCCCCCGCTCTTGGGAGCCGTCGTCGTCAGCGACAACAGATTGGACTTGAGGTCAAACTGCGGCTCGGCGGGCATATTGTTGGCGAGGACGTTTTCCTGACCGGGGAACACGATCGACACGTCCTCGGGAAGGGTATTCTTCAAGGCAATGGTAACCGTGTCGCCTTGATTGACGCACAGGGTTGGGCCCGGGGCCTGATACGGGTTGTTGCCCAGGGTGTAGCCCCACATGAAGGACGTGTTGCCATCGGCCATACTGACGAAGCCGCTTGTCGCGGTCAGTGAGAACGTGGGGTTGGGGCTCGGACTGGTGGTGCAAAGGACGCCCGAGTCGTTGCTCGGCGAGCTCGCCACCGCACTGAGCCGCGGGATGGCGGCAACCGAGATGATTGCTATAAGCGCCACCGCTACGACGCCCCATCGCAGTCGCCGGAGCGCTACCAGAATTGACACCGGATCCTCCTCGTCTCGCGCCCGTCGAGTTGTCTCGATCGGTCTAGGTCTGGGGTATCGTCTGAGGTGGCAGTGTTCCGGCGGGATAAATGTGGATTTCCGTCAATTGCCCGCCGGCTCCTGGACCACTCGCGTTGGCGAGCTGCGCGACCTTCCGGTTGTACAGGAGGAAGGTGGTCTGAGTCGTCACGTCCGGCGCGACGAAGATCGCGTCGTAGCTCTCGCCCGCGCCAATGTAGACCGTGTCGGTCTCATAAGTCAGGTTCGTCCCATCGCGTCCCCGGAGGAGGGTGGCGTCCTTACCGACGATGCGCATCGGAATTCCGTCAAGGGTCATCGCGGCTTGGGTGTAGCCGAGATTCACGAAGCGAAGTAGGACTCGATCGCCAGAGTTTGCCGTCACGAGCGACGTTATCGGCTGGTACTGAAGCTTCGCGTAGCCCGGTGTGATGAGGAGATCGCCGGTAACTGGATCGTAGCCCGCGCCGTTTGGGGCGAGCGTGTCCGGGTAAACCCGTCCATTCATGAGCCAGTAATCCGGTGCGTAGTCGCTCCAATCGGTTACCTGGCCGTGCGCGTCGTTCCAGTGCATTGACGCCCACGCTTCGCTGAGAAACATGCCAAATTCGCGGTCGTACTGCGAAACTCCCGCCGTTTGCGGCGTCGGCGTTGGGTTCGGGTTGTTCAAAGGGCTGCCAAAGATCGCGTCGTTGAAGACGTACTTGCCGGGACCAATAATCCCGATAATTCCGTTATTCTGGGCCGGGCGGATGAACACCAGGCCAGTCATTCCCATGTGAATGTGCTCGACATCTTCGAAGTGACAGTGCCACATGTAGGTGCCCGGATCGTGCGGTCGATAGAAATAGGTGAAATCTCGGCCAATCGGCACGGAGATGGACAGCTCCGGCACCCCGTCGAAGAGGGGAATCGCGTTGCGGAAGCCGTGGAAGTGGATGGTGTGGGAATCCACCAGGTCGGGGCGCTGCGCCAGGCCAAGGTCGCTGAGCGTCACCCGATTGTCCGTGCCTTCGTCGATCCACCACATCGGCGCGGAATGTTGAGCGTGATTCTTCTGGTTCAGCACCATCTGGTCGGTGAAATTGGTGACGTCGCGAAAGCCAAAGATGTACGTAGTGCGCGGCGACGGCGCAGCCGGGTCTGGCTGGTACGGTGGTATGCTGCCTGGAAGGGCCATCCACCCATCGGTGGC
>CAZBQK010000070.1:13156-15067 GCA_964493975.1 uncultured Dehalococcoidales bacterium
CCCTCCCGCCACGCGTACTTCCGCGGGAATCCATCCCCCACGAGGTTGGGGACGGAGCGATGGTGAGCGATTACGGGAATTGATCGCCGCCGATGTCAAATCCTCCATGTGACGGGCGCGGATCGTAGTCGATATCGAACGACGGAGCCGCGACGTGATTCTTACTGGCCGCGCCTTTGTTTTTGGCAGGTGAGGTTATCGACGCCAGGTGGTAATTGCCCATTCGGATCGCCGGAACGTCCTGAGCGATCGTGATCGTCCCCACGAAATGGGGATCACCTCTCCAGGGGAACGCGGATATCGTAACCGTGAATTGCTTTTCGACTTGGGGATCGACGCCAATCAGATTCGACGGATCCGGAACGATATAGCCGGTGTCCGGAGTTTGTAGGATCGTGTTGGTCGGTTGGAGTAACAATCCGGAGTTGTCGGCAACCCCCATATCCCAGTAGTTGATCGGCGCCGGGTCGCCCTTCAAGCCAATTCCCCCAATCGTCACACCATTCCAGGCGCCGGCCCGGTTGTCCCAGAAGATGTTGTTGAACATCAAAGGATTGCTGAAGGTCGGCGAGCCGGGAGGCAGAATCGATTGAAGGAGGGGACCATTCAATGTCGTCGAGAGGCCGGCCGGCTCCGGAAGGCCGTTGCCGTGTACCGAGGTGCCCGTCGTGATGTTCTTCATCACCGTGTTGTTGTCGAAGGTCACGTACGGCGAGGCGTCCAAGGCCACCGCGCCCCCTTCATGCGTCGCGATGTCGTTGACGAGGAAGTTGTTGAAGACCTTGATCGGGCTAAGCACGGCCTGCTCGAGTGCTATCGCGCCTCCGTCGTCGTTTGACATATTGGCCTGGATGATGTTGTTGAAAATCTTGAGTGCGCCCGTACCGGCCGAGAGCTGACTGGCCGGATTTACTGGCTCTTCGCCGGAGATCATCAGCGCGCCGCCGTGATCGTATGCCGCGTTGTAATAGATCCGGTTGTCGTGGATCGATCCGTTCGCGCTGTAGCCGTAGTGACTGAGCGCGCCGCCATACTCGGACGCAAAGTTCCCGCACATGTCGTTGTAGCTGAAGTCATATCCGGTTGTGCCGTTGAAGAGACCCACCGCGCCAGCGAGATTGCTTCCACCGTTGGCAATGATCCGATTGTTGCTGATGACCAGGTTATCGTTATGGTTGTCGCCAACGAAGGGCGTGCCGACGCGAATTGCACCGCCGAGGGCTCCACCATTACTTTGCAGCAGGTCGTTGGTGATCTGGAGGTAGTGGGCATATCCGTTGACGAAGATCCCACCACCTTGAATGAGCACTTCAAGACCCTCGCGCTCCGAAAGTGGTAAGGGGTCGCCGCCGTTGTCGTTGATGTTCCCGGGGAAATTCAGCTGGTCGCCGCCCTGAATCGCCAGGCCGTCGATGGCCGGCTTGTACGCCGACGTCCACTGCGCATCGGTTGCCAGGACGTAGACGACCTGGCCTTCCTGAACAATCTGGTTACCGCTCCAGGTGAGTGTACTTAGAAGGGCACGCCAGGCAGATGCTCGTCCGAGTCCGTTCTCAAAGCCGGTCCCATCGATGATCGAGCCGGCGACGCCTCCGCTTCCGTCGCTATAGACGCCGCCCGGGCCGAGTCCCTGGAGGTGAACCGGCGAGTGGATGATGATGTTCTCGTAATACGCGCCGAGCGGGTTGAAGTTCCCGGGGGTCCCCGGGTAGACGACGACAAGTGCTTGGGCCACTGGCGCCGCGGCCTCGAGCGCGCTCTGGATCGTCGCGTAGGTCTTTCCTGGCCCGACCTCGAAGAGGGTGGGATTATAGCTGCCCCCGAGGACGTGGAAGGACACGCCGTTTATGGTCTTCAGGCCATTGTTGGCCGTGATCTGGATCGGGCTTGCCCGAGCCGGCACGGTCGTCG
>CAZBQK010000071.1:0-15027 GCA_964493975.1 uncultured Dehalococcoidales bacterium
GCACGCCTTGGTTGTCTGTGGCCAGTGAAAAGCCGATGAGGACGCTTTCTACGCGGGCGTCGCCTTGCCGGTTGGTGACTGGCCGGATTCGTGGAAGCGGGGCTGGATTTACGATCTCGAAACGGTTCGGGCCTGCATCT
This sequence comes from uncultured Dehalococcoidales bacterium, assembly GCA_964493975.1. Lineage (GTDB taxonomy): Bacteria > Chloroflexota > UBA6077 > FW602-bin22 > CADDYW01 > CAZBQK01. Next base: position 141 of record CAZBQK010000071.1, read on the forward strand.
ACCCGCCTGGCGGCATCTTCAAGGATGAATGGTTATCGTGGATGGTCACCTGGCCCCGGGTCGTCGTCGCCGAAGGGACGCTTGACGCGGCCCGCTTCAGTTACGCCGATCCCGCTCGTTCTTTAAGACTGGCTCTATCCCTTTTTGCAAATGCTCCGGCACCAAACGTCCCCTGCGTGTTCCAAGGGGGCGAGCCAAACATGGTGGCCAGGGACGGAACAATCTGCGGCACGTCGCCCGCCTGGTGCCTGCCCTTCCACAATCTGCAATTGCTCTATTCGCGAACCATGGACCGAGGGTGGCTCGAGAAGCTGGTGCCCTTCCTCGAGGCGTACCTCCACTATTGGTTGACCGAGCGAACCGATGAAGAAGGGTGGGTTGTCTACAAGTGCACCTGGGAGGCCGGAGAGGATTGTACGCCCCGCCTGGACCCCCTTGCCGAGGGCGATGAGGTCATATCGCGCTGGGTGCGTCCGGTGGAGCTCCAGGCAACGCTGAGCCAGTCGGCGGCGATTCTTGCCGGCTTCTTCCGCGACCTTGGCAAGCCGGACAAGGTGCGTCTCTGGGACGCCGTCGCGGCCACCTACGCTGGAAAGACCCAGCAGCTCTGGGACGACGCGAGCGGCCGCTTTCGCGACCTGGACAAGCGGACCGGCACGTTTCTGGAATCGGCGGGCGACCCAAGCTATTGGAAAACTGACCCGGTCCGATTTGCCGCGTTAAGCCTCACGCCAATCGTGGCTGGCCTGGCGCAGCCCGAACAGCTGGCCCGACTGTCGACCGAGATCGAGTATTACAATGCCGCTCCGTGGTGTCTCTGGCCTTCGTGGAGCTTTGTCGTGGGGGAAGCCGCGAGCGCGGCCGGCTGGTATGAATTCGGGGGCCGGTTCGCCAATCGGATTGTCGATCGAGTCTACGCGTCGAATGACCGCCGCACCCTCGCCGACGCTAATCGCCCAACGCCCGGAACGTCGCCCGAATTTTGGCCGCTCGATCTGGCCGAATTCAACGGCTCGGATGGATATGGCTGGGGTGCCTCGACGACGTCGCTCTGGGTCCGGCAGATCTTTGGATTCCTGGAGGCCGCGCCGTCCGCGGACGTGTCGTTCAAGCTTGCGCCGAGCCTTCCGCCACCAATGCGTGCGGTCGGACGGCGTTTCGGCTTCGTTCGAATGCCGTATCGTGGTTGGCGGCTAGACCTGGCCTACGAGTTGACTTCAGACGGCCTGATCGCGGTCGTGGCAGCCGACCGACCATTTCGAGGATCGGTGGTCCGTTCCAACGGCGAACGGGTGCCAGTCCAGAGCGACGCAAATGGTCGCTCGGCACGATTTCCGGTGGAGATGAATGAGGGTTTCCAGGTGAGTCTGGTGGAGGCCGAGGGGTAACGTCGAGTTCAGAATTTGTGGTACGAGGAACGCCCTCACCCTGACCCTCTCCCAGCGGGGAGAGGGGGGTCGCCGTCCGCTCGCGGGCCATCTGCCGGGCCCCCTGACCCACTCCCAGCGGGGAGAGGGGACCAAACCGAATGATCGATCCTGGAAATATCGGTGGTACCCGACCCGGGAGGGGCGTCACTCCATCAAGGCCGACCACGGCGGTTATCAGATTATGCCGTCGGGAAGGTTCCCTCTCCCCGCTGGGAGAGGGTCAGGGTGAGGGCGTTCCCCCCTTTAGCAGCGGTGATTAACGCTATTCCGCGTTTTGTAGTAGCCGTCTGCCTGCCCGTTCGGTAGAGGTGCACGGCCGTGCGTCCCCGCCTTGACTGGTCGTTAGCTTCGCTACATAGCTCACTGCGCTAAACCGGTGAATTGGTCCCCTCGTGCTCACTGGCCGCCTCGACCGCCGCTCGGAGCTGACCGCAGGCGCCGTCGATGTCGTCGCCGCGAGTCGAGCGCACCGTGCAGGAGATGCCCCGATCGCGCAGCGTGCCCTGGAATTCTTCGATTCGCTTGCGAGGCGTCGGCGCGAAAGGACTGCCTTCGACCTCATTGAGCGGAATGAGGTTGACGTGGGACAGGAATCCCTCGATCAAATCGGCAAGGAGCTTTGCCTGGTCGAGCCCATCGTTCACATCGCGCATCATGGCGTATTCAAACGATACCCGTCGATGGGTCGAGGCGGCATAGTCGCGGCACGCCCCCATCAGATCGGCGATCGGGTACTTTCGGTTCACCGGTACCAACCGATCGCGCAGGTCGTCCGTCGGCGCGTGCAGCGATATCGCGAGCCCAACTTGGAGTGGTTTCTCGGTCATCTCGCGGATTCGGGGTACCAGCCCCGACGTCGAAATGGTGACCCGTCGAGCGCCGAGGCCGACCGCGTCCGGGGCGTTGAGGATCTCGACGGCGCGCCAGACCTGGCGAAAGTTGGCAAGCGGTTCGCCTTCGCCCATGAAGACGACGTTTGTAATTCGCGCGTCGTCCCCTTCGTCCTTCCGAACTAAGCGGGTGAAGTACAGGACCTGACCGACGATCTCCGCGGCAGTTAAGTGCCGTTTCAGGCCTAGCCGACCGGTGGCGCAAAAAGGACATCCCACGGCGCAGCCAACTTGCGATGACACGCATACCGTTCGCCGGGCTCGACCTCGGGTCGACGACGGATAACGCATAAGAACGCTCTCGACCGCGCTCCCGTCGCCGAGCCGAAAGAGTGCCTTCGACGTCTGCCCGTGGTCGGCCATGCGCGCTAGTTGCAGGTCCAGAGGAAATGAGACGGTCTCCTGGGCAAGCCTCTCGCGCAGACGAAGCGGCAAGTCCAGCATCGCCAGTGGATCGAAGACCTGTTCCGCGTAAAGCCAGCGGGCGACCTGGCGGGCCCGGAATGCTGGCTCGCCCCACTCTCGAAAAAGCCCAACCAGATCCGCCGCGACGAGGTCTGGTCGAGACTTGGTGCCCGTCGGCACGACGGTCAGCATGTTCATGTCACCTTGATTCTAGGAGCGTCCGGGTTAACCGGTCAAGCGATCGACGTAAGATCGGGACGTCGGTCGATTGACGAAGCCCCGAACGACCCCCTACAATCGGCCCGCGGCTTCGGCCAAGCGAGACCGACAGTGGGAGCAATGCCGATGACCAAACGTGGTCCCGTTCTGATCGCCCCATCGATCCTCACCGCCGACTTTGGTCGCCTGACCGAACAAATCCACGAGATCGAAGCAGCCGGCGGCGTCGACCGGATTCACGTCGACGTGATGGACGGAGTATTTGTTCCCAATATCACAATGGGACCAGTTATCGTGTCGGCCATCCGGCGAGCAACCGCTCTGCCCCTCGACGTCCACCTGATGATCGTGGAACCAGGTCGTTACCTAGCGACCTTCGTCGACGCTGGTGCGAATGGCTTGACGATCCACGTCGAAGGCAGTCATCATTTGAATCGCGATTTGGTCGAGATTCGCCGTCTAGGCGCCCGGTCGGGCGTCGCGCTCAATCCGGGGACGTCTCCGATCACAATCGACTCGGTGCTCGACGACGTGGACCTCGTTCTGGTGATGAGTGTGAACCCCGGATTTGGCGGGCAGAAACTCATTCGTTCGGCGATTGGTAAGATCGCTCGAATTCGCGCCATGCTCGACCTGGTCAGCTCGCCGGCGGAACTGGAAGTTGACGGCGGCATCAGCGCCCTTACGGCACCGGACGCGGTCCGAGCCGGGGCGAACGTCCTCGTGGCCGGGTCGGCGATCCTTCAGCACCCCGAGGGCATCGCGGCTGGCGTAGACGCAATTCGCCGGGCAATCGACGTGTAAGCGATTGCCCGGCGAATTGTTTCCTGTTGGTAGGGGCATCCCCTTGTGGGTGCCCTCCCGGATCGAACGAGGGACTGGGCACCCACAAGGGGATGCCCCTACGGAAAATCTACCGGCGCGTCCGCCCCAGCCTACGCGGCCGCGGTCGCCTTATGGTACGTTCGAAGGCAGCGAGTGCATAGATCGAGCTGGATCCTTTGACCGTTAACGGTCAAGGTTGCACGCTGGACGTTTGGTAGCCAGCGACGCTTCGTGTGTCGCTGCGAATGGCTGACGTTAAAACCGTGGACGGGCTTCTTGCCGCACACGTCGCATCGGGTTGCCAAAGCTCGACTCCTGGATGAAGTACTGGAATAAACGATGCTAGCGGACCAGCCGTCCGTCGCGCTTCGGTCCTTTCGAGAATCCGTAACTTCTGATATGATCTGCGGTGCACTGGCCGATCACAGACCAGCCGACGGGCAATCGCTCAAAATGATACCAGTTGACGTCGGCTTTGGCAAGGTATGGTGAGCGTGGCGTTGTCAACATGGTGCCGGCCGTGAGGCCGGCCGCCACCAGTTCCGACAATCCTCCTGGCTTCTGCGATGGCGCTACTTTCCGACACATGGTGGGCTCGGCGGTCCGATTGCTGGCTCAGCGCGCCGAGGCGATCAACAATCTGAACGTATTCCCGGTCCCCGACGGCGACACCGGAACGAACATGCTTCTGACCATGCGCGCGGCCGCTAGAAGCGTCGAAGAGTCGGACTTTGCCGACGTTGGCGGTCTTGCCGATGTGCTAGCCCACGGCGCGCTGATGGGAGCACGAGGGAACTCTGGGGTCATCCTGTCCCAATACCTTCGGGGGCTGGCCGTCGGACTGAAGGGGCACGCTCAGATCGATGGCTTGATCCTCGCAAACGCGCTGGCTCAAGCGAGCAGCACGGCCCGTTTGGCCGTCGGAAATCCGGTGGACGGAACGATGCTGACAGTTGCTCGGGACGTCGCCGATTCGGCAGCTGCTGAGGCCGCGATGTCGGGAGATCTTGTCACGGTTATGAGCCGAGCAGTCGACGAAGGTCGGATGTCGGTGGCCCGAACCCGAGAGATTATGCCAATCCTTCAGCAGGCGGGTGTGGTTGACTCTGGCGCAATGGGGCTGCTGACCGTTCTGGAAGGAATGTATCTCCAGTACGTCGGCCGCGAGCTACCAACGAACGAAGACTTGGACTTCGGATTGCCGAATGCCGACGCGCTGGAGTCCCAGGCGTACGGGTACTGCACTGAATTCCTGCTCCATGGAAAAAACCTGAATGTCGTCGGCCTTCGGATGCAGCTGGGAGAGTTTGGCGATTCATTGCTGGTTGTCGGCGACTCTGAGCTCGTTCGCGTTCACGTTCACACGTTTCAACCGGGCCGTGCAATCGACGTCGCATTGGCCCACGGCGAGGTCGACCACGTCAAGATCGAAAACATGCAGGACCAGAGCGATCGGCTCCGATGCACGGACCACGGTGCCGATCGAGAGGCTTTGACCTGCGCCCTCGTCGTCGTGTCGACGGGAGAAGGCTTCGCCGCGCTTTTCAAGAGTCTTGGAGCAATCGTGGTCCCCGGGGGCCAGACTCTCAATCCGAGCACCGAGGAAATACTCCGAGGTTTTCGACGTGCTGTCGCTCATCAATACGTCTTACTCCCGAATAATCCAAACGTTCTTCTCACTGCCAATCAAGCGAGCTCAATCTGGGGTAAGCCGGTGACCGTCGTGCCAACACGAAACCTGGCGGAGGGAGTCGGCGCGGCGGTCGCGTTTCAGCCAGGCGTCAGTGCCCAGGACAACGCGGCCGTGATGGGCCAGGTCATCGGGAACGTTCGCACCGGCCTGGTTTCCGAGGCGGTACGCGCGGCGGTGATCGAGGATAGAACGGTCGCCGCGGGCGATATCCTGGGCATTCTGGACGATCGGATCGAGTTCGTCGGTAGGGGACCGGTTGAGGTTGCCCTTCAGCTCCTGGAACGGCTGGGCGCCTTCGAATCAGAAGTGATTACAATCTATGCCGGCGCGGACGCGCCCACGGATGAGGCCGAGGTCCTCCGCGCGCGCGTTTCTCACACGTTCTCGAATCAACAAGTCGATCTGGTCCATGGCGGCCAGCCCCACTACCGGTATATTCTTGCTTGTGAGTGACCGTCGATGCAACAGGTTCGGATAGTTACCGATAGCACGTGTGACCTACCAGCGGCCCTCTGTCTGGAAAAAAGGATTCAGGTTGTGCCGCTGAACGTCCACTTTGGCGAAGTTGTTTACCGGGATAACGTCGATCTCGACTCTGACCAGTTCCTGCGCATGCTGTCCAAGAGTGGCGAGCTGCCAAAAACCTCGCAGCCGTCGGCGGGATTATTCGAGCAAACCTACCTCCGCAGCGGCGGTGATGGGAGCCCGATTGTCTCGATTCACCTGTCCGGCAAGCTCAGCGGCACAATTCGCGCAGCGGCAATGGCTCGCGATGCCGTTCGCTCGCGGTGTGTCGTCGACGTTATCGACTCTCATTCAGTCAGTCTGGGTCTCGGCCTCATTGTTCTGGCCGCGGCCGACATGGCAAACGCGGGTGCGGATGCTCGGGACATCGTTTCGTACGTTCGGAGACTAACGCCGAACGTCCATATCCTCTTTTTCGTCGATACGCTGGAGTACCTCCAGCAAGGTGGTCGCATTGGGCGGGCTCAGGGATTGATCGGTACCCTGCTGAACATTCGTCCGATTCTCAAAATCGAAGATGGCGAGGTTCATCCGGTCGAGCGCGTTCGGACCCGATCCAAGGCGATCGACCGGCTGGTCGAGTTCGTCGAGCTGTTTCCCGAGCTCGAGCGGCTGGCCATTGTCCACAGCAACGCCGCGGCCGACGTCGAAACCCTCCTCCGACGAGTGGATCCGATGTATCCCCGCGAGCGCATCACCATCAGCCAGTATGGACCGGTGATCGGAACTCACGCTGGACCCGGTGGGCTCGGCGTCGTCGTGTCCCAGGGACTGATGTCCTGACGTGGCCAACGTGGTGAGCCCGGAATTGACCGAGATCGGCGAGCTGATCTCGCTGTTTCGTCGGGTCTTGCAGCTGGAGCAGCGGCGCGGCTATACCAACGTCGCGGTCCAGGGTGGGCTGAACCTGTTTCTGGAAAACTGGGCGAAACGTTGGCCGGTAGCCAATCGCGATCGGGCCGAGCGATTGATCGCTTCCTTCTCCGACTACGCCCTTGCCGGTCCCGGCGTTCGGAAGCAAGTGGTCGACGCCGCGCTTGACATGACGTCGGTCCCGACGCTGGACTTTGAGCCGGCTCCCGTCCCGAGTGGAGGGCCCGAGCCGGCTCGGCCGGCCCCGGCGCCAATCGCTACTCCGGCATCCCATTCGGCGCCGACTATTTCGCCTCCCGCAACGGCTAAGACCGCACCCGAACGGACGCCGGAAACTATAACGGCGAGCCGACCCACCCCCGTTCCCCGAAAGGCGGAACGAATACCGCGACCCCGTCCGGGATCCCCGCTTGAGGATCTGGACGGGTCAATCGAGAATCTTCGGGGCGTGGGACCGGCGAACGCCGAGCGCTTTGCGAAACTGGGAATCAGGACTATCCGAGACCTGCTCTATCACTTTCCCCGTCGCCATCTCGACTATCGAACCGCCCGATTGATTCGCGACCTCACTTTCGAGGAATACGAAACGATCCTGGCCACGGTCTGGCGGGTGAAAGTAGAATCGCGTCCGGGCGGGTTGGTCATCATTCGGGCGATCATTGGCGACGAATCCGGCACGGCGGAGGCGGTGTGGATCCGACGCAAGGATTACATCTCAAAGGAGCTACCGACCAACCGGACGATCGTTCTAAGTGGCGAGTGTCGACTCGCGGGTGGTCGCCCGGTGTTTCGGGATCCCGACTGGGAGGCGTTTTCCGGAGAAGACACGGTCCACACCGCCCGTCTCGTTCCAGTGTACCCCCTGGTCGAAGGGCTCAATGGCCGCCTTCTCCGCCGAGTAACGAAACAAGCGGTCGATCGATACGCAACGCTGCTGGTCGATTTCCTGCCGCCGAAGCTGAGGGACGAGCGGTTGCTCCTCGACCTTTCATCGGCAATCGCCCAGGCTCACTTTCCGGACAGCGACGAGCTGAAACGCGCGGCCCAGCGGCGGCTCGCGTTCGACGAATTGCTAGTGATCCAGCTCGGATTCCTCGCTCGCCGACACACTCGCTCCCACGGCGATCCGGCCCATGCCCTCACGGAAGGCCAGGACGAGGTGGAAGAGTTCGTGAAGTCGCTTCCTTTTGGGTTGACCGGGGCGCAAGTCCGAGCACTTAACGAGGTTAGGAGCCAATTGGCTCTTACCGTTCCAATGAGCGTCCTCCTGGAAGGCGACGTCGGCTCCGGTAAGACGGTTGTCGCGGCCGCCGCGGCGGTCCAAGCAGCCGCCAACGGGTTTCAGACCGCGATCATGGCTCCAACCGAGATCCTCGCGGAGCAACATTTCCGCACCTTTGAAAAGCTTCTGGGAGGGCTAGGGGACCGGGCGCCCCGAGTGAGTCTCCTCACTGGGTCGGTCAAAGGAGCCGAACGACGACGCGTTTATGCCGCGATTCGAGACGGCGAGGTCGATATCATCGCCGGCACTCAGGCGCTGGTCCAGGAGCGTCTCGAATTTGCACGACTGGGCCTCGTCGTCGTCGACGAACAGCACCGATTTGGAGTGGTCCAGCGCGACACACTGCGCCAGAAGGGCTTTAATCCACACGTCCTCGCGATGACGGCAACGCCGATTCCGCGGACCCTCGCTCTGACCATCTACGGTGATCTTGACGTCGCGGTCCTCGACGAGCTCCCCCCGGGCCGCCAGCTCATCAAAACCAAGCATCTGCAGCCAACCGACCGGCCTCGCGCGTATGAGTTCGTTCGCCGCGAAGTCGCGCTCGGCCACCAGGCGTTCGTGGTGTGTCCCCTGGTCGAGGAGTCGTCGAAGGCGACCGAAGCACGGGCGGCAACCGCCGAGTTCGATCGACTTCGGACCGATGTTTTTCCGGATCTACGCCTTGGGCTACTTCACGGAAGAATGAAACCAGTCGAAAAGGAAGCGGTCATGCGCCAATTCCAGCGCCATGAAATTGACATCCTGGTGTCGACCTCGGTCATTGAGGTTGGCATCGATATTCCAAACGCGACGGTGATGTTGATCGAGGGCGCGAACCGGTTTGGCCTGGCGCAGCTTCACCAGTTTCGCGGTCGGGTGGGCCGGGGTACCGATCAATCGTACTGCTTGCTGATCTCCGACACGCCAAGTCAGGCGAGCAACGAGCGGCTGACAATCGTCGAGCGAACGAACGACGGTTTCCTGCTTGCCGACGAAGACCTACGGCTGCGCGGCCCGGGCGAGTTCCTCGGAACGAGGCAGAGCGGACTCCCGGACCTAAAAATGGCACAATTGAGTGACGTGAAGAATGTCCAAGATGCGCGTGACGCCGCGATCCAGTTATACGCGGTTGACCCAGACCTCGCACTTCCCGAGCATCGCCTACTCCGGTCGCACGTGGCGGAGTTCTGGGAGCGCGCAACGGTAGCATCTTGACCGTTCGCCCGAATCGTGTTGCCTTCCGAGTTTCGTCGCGGGCGGTCGACCGAGGTGATCGCTGCCGGTTCGATTGACCAGAATCCAGCGGCCGTGGTAGTGTTTTGCTGCCGTCGACCGGTTCGGAAAGGACGGCGATTGACTGATTGCTTTTCCGGACGAAAACGGGCTGCATCGTGCGAGTAATTGCCGGGTCGGCTCGTGGACGACCGCTTGCCGGGCCAGCTGGTCCTCGCACACGGCCAACCTCCGATAAGGTCAAGGGCGCGTTATTTTCGATGCTTGAATCGTTACTCGCGGCGGAGCGCCCGGGGGCGGCGGAGGGTGGCGCGGAAGGTGTTCCCGGGACTCCAGAGATCTGGGAAGGATTGAACGTCGCGGACCTGTACGCGGGGACTGGCGCGCTTGGAATCGAAGCGCTTTCGCGTGGCGCTGGTTGGTGTGATTTTTTTGAGACTGACGCGAGCGCTCGCGGCGTCGTCGCTCGAAATCTGAAGGCGACCGGCTTCGAAGACCGGGCCCGAGTCCTCGGACTTGACGCTGGCAAGGCAGTGTCGGGCGGCGCACGGGACGCCTTTCACGTTCCGTACGGGGTGGTCCTTTTGGATCCCCCATATCGCGATTCCGCCGTCGCGACGGTCGTCGAGCGACTTACCAGCGGATCTCTGTTGGATTTGAACGCAATCGTCGCCGTCGAGCATTCCCGCGACGTGCCTTTGAGGGCCTCGTACGGAGAGGCAACCCTGGGTGGCGCCTCGGTGGCGGCTACGACACACCTTGAGCGAGTTCGCGAGCGCCGACACGGCGACACCGTTCTGTCGATCTATCGGCAGGTCCAGTCAGCCAGTCGAGGAGTTGTCGATGGGGATCACCGCGATCTATCCCGGTAGCTTCGATCCGGTCACGATGGGCCACGTCGATATTGCTCGCCGGGCTGGTGCGATATTCGATCAGGTGATAGTCGCGGTGTATGATACGCCAGCGAAGTCTCTCGTCTTCTCAACCGAGGAGAGAGTGGAGATGGCCCGACTTGCGATTGCCGACGCACCGAACGTTCGAGTCGAGTCGTTCAGTGGGCTGCTCGTCGACTACGCGAGGCTGGTCGGGGCGAAGGTCATCGTTAGAGGGCTCAGAGCGGTATCCGATTTTGAAGTCGAGACCCAAATGGCGCTGATGAACCGCAGCATGGCGCCGGAAATTGAAGTGGTCTGCCTGATCACAAGTCTCCAATTCAGTTTCTTGAGCGCAAGTCTGATTAAAGAAGTGATCAAGCTCGGCGGTCCGTGGGAGGGTCTTGTGCCCGATTTCGTGGCGATCGCTCTGAAGCAGAAGTTTTCTGGCCAGGGCGATGCTGCCCCAGTTCCGAAGTGGCTAGCGAGCTAGACCGCCAATTACCTTTGTGACTGGCGGTTGTCGCGCACCGGCAAGGTTGGGGAACTATGGGAGGGTCAGTGGATGTATTGCAGTTGATCGATCGGTTGGAGCAGCTCGTCAGCTCTGGCACCCGGCTGCCTCTCTCGTCGCGAACAATGATCGACGAGCAGGAGTTCTTGGATATCATCGATCGCCTTCGTGTCGCCGTTCCCGAGGAGATGAAACAAGCTCGACGTTTCACTCAGGAGCGCGAACGCGTTTTGATGCAGGCCGAGGCCGAGGCCGAGAAGATATTGAGCGCGGCCCAAGAACGGGCGACCCTGATGCTCCAGGACTCCGAGCTTGTACGCCTCGCGAAGGACGAGGCCCGTCGAATGATGTCTGCCGTTGAAACGGAAGCCGACGACGTCCGACGAGGCGCGGACCAATATGCCTCCGACGTGCTTGCGGGCTTAGAAAATGAGCTGACCAAGCTTCTGGCGACTACTCGAAAAGGTCGGGCGACGATCGATCGAAGCTCAATGCGGTCGGCGGATGGTCTCCGCCCCGGCGAGTAAGCATCCGAGCGTCCCCCTCTCCTGTTGGTTTTCTTGACGCGGAATTGCTCGGGGCGTAAACTTGCATGATTAGCAGCCATCCGTGGCGGGAGGCGCGGCTATGATTGTGAATGTTGCCCAGTTTCTCAAGAGCGAAGTCGGTACAACCCGTCATGTTCCGATAGACGAAACGCTTCCTACTTTGGACGATCAGATCGAGCTGACGGCGCCGATCAAAGGTGACGCCGAATTAATTCGAACTAATCGTGGTATTCTTGTTCGGGCCCACCTGACAACGGCGGTCCGCGTCGAGTGTAGTCGCTGTCTTGAGCTATTTGTCGACCCGCTTGCCATCGATTTTACGGAAGAGTACGTCCCTGTCGTCGACGTCGAGACGGGTGCGCCGACAAATATTCCGCACGAGAGCTACACGTATTTGATCAACGAGCAGCATGAGCTCGACCTCGGAGAGGCCGTCCGAGAGTATGGGTTGCTCGCCCTTCCCATGAAGCCACTCTGTCGAGCCAGCTGTGCCGGATTGTGCCCGCAATGCGGGACCAATTTGAATGAGAGCCGTTGTCAATGTGTGATCGACGTTCTCGATGGGCGGTTCGCGATTTTGAAAGCACTGCTCCCAAACGAAAGTGAAAGCAAGTAAGGAGACTCACCCGTGCCACCTCTTCCAAAAAGACGAACCGCGAAGGCGCGACAAGGCGACCGTAGGAGCCATTTGGCTCTTGTTCCTCCCCAGTTAGTGGAGTGTCCTCAGTGTCACGAGATGCGTCGTTCTCACCAGGTTTGCCCGAGCTGCGGAACCTACAAAGGCGAACAGGTTCTCAAGACGGGAAAGACGCCGTAGTCGACCTCGACGTCTAGCCGGAAAGATCAATGACACCACTCGAGCCAATTGGGACCGACGAATTTCTCACCTCGCGTCGCCATTCGTCGCGCAGCGCGAGTAATTCCGTTTCTCCGAGCGGCAAACCCGCTCGCAGCCCCCGTCGACGCGCCCGAATACTTGCACTACAGGCGCTCTATGAAGGCGACCTCGTCGGTCACGATCCGGTCGCGGTGATCGAACGGCTAATTATCGACGAACCGGCCGAGCCAAACGTCGTGTCGTACGGTCGGCGCCTCGTTTGCGGAGTCGTTCAAGACCGGTCCGAGATCGATCGAGAGATCGTCCGGGCCGCTCCGGCGTGGCCGATCGAGCAAATGCCCTCGATCGACAAGAACCTCCTTCGTCTTGCAATCTATGAGCTTATCCACGATAATAGCCAGGTGCCCGCCAAGGCGGCGATAAATGAAGCTGTCGAAATTGCGAAAGAATTCGGCAGCGAGAGTTCGAGCCGCTTCGTCAACGGCGTTCTCGGAACGGTTGTGGCTGGCGAGGAGAGTCGATCGTCGAGTATTCGTGGTACCGATTCGGTCGGGACAGACTCGGATGCACCCCAGATTTCCGACGAGTGATAGCCCACGATATCCTCTTTGCCTTTCCCTCCTACTTTATTTCGGAGTGACAGAATGGCTGATGAAACCCTTCAAAAGGTAAAGAAAATCATCGTCGAACAGCTAGGGGTCGAAGAAGAGCAGGTCGAACCGGCCGCTGCTTTCGTCGAGGACCTGAATGCTGACTCACTGGATCTCGTCGAGCTGATCATGTCCCTCGAAGAAGAGTTTGGCATGGAGATTTCAGACGAGGCCGCCGCTAAGATCCACACGGTTCAGGATGCCGTCGACTACATCAACGAGCACCAGATGTAGCGTCGGCGTCGAGCCCGTTGTCCTGATGAGCGAACGCGCCCGTCCAGGCACGCTTCGGACGAGGGACGATCGGCAAGTCAGCCGTTCCTCCGAATGAGGAGTATTCCTTGAACCTATTTGGGCTGTCTCCCGGCGAACTAATACTTATCCTACTCGTAGCCATGATCGTGCTGGGGCCAGAGAAGCTTCCGGAAGCGGCCGGATCGATTGGACGATGGATCCGCGAGTTTCGTCGCGTCACTGCCGAGTTGACCCAACAGTTCGAGGATGAAAACCCCTTCGCAGAAATTCAGCGGGCCCTGTCACTTGCCGACGAGCCGACTGCGTCGGTAACGCCGCCAGCAGAAGTGGTCGGCGCGGTGGCGGGGGCCGAGCCCAATGTCGTCGAAGCCGCAAGTTCGGTTTCAACGGTCGGATCGGCGAGCCTGTCGGGATCGCCCGCGGCGACCCCGCGAAGCGACTACTTTGCCTACCCGTCCTATTACGCGGCCATCGACGACGCCTGGACCCACAGTGGACTGAATGGCTACCATGCACGAGGGCACCAGCCGTCGACTCTCATAGAACCGATCTCCGAAGACTGGATTCACGGCGTCCCCGTTGTCATCGCTCCACCTCCGGGCGCGGAAGTGGCAGTCGTCGAGACCAGCACCAATGGTAGTTTGGAACCCGCGATTGAAGTCGTCGAGTCAACCCCTGGGATCGCTCTAGTCGATGCGGTAGCTCCTCCTGAAGAAGAGACAGCGGCGCGCGGTCAGGTCGAGACTGAGTCCGGTCTCCACATCGAGGAAATTCCGAATGACCGCTCCACTCTGGTTGTCAAACCGACCGACGCGAGCGAAGAAGTTGTCGAGACGAATGAACTGGAGCAATCCAGTGAATCGTCCCAGCCACTCGAAGTGAACGGCGGTCATTCACACGACCGAACGACCGTGGAACCGGGTTATTCAGCGCCTCCGACCGCGGTTGGGGCGGGAGCAGGGCACGGCGAGGAACGAGCGACGTGAGCACCGTAGTCGATAAAGTCAAAGATTGGGTAAGCGGCGGACCGGCGGTTGAGGACGAGGAGGATTTCGGCGGTCCCGAGTTAACAATCGTCGAACACCTCATCGAGTTTCGGATTCGCCTTACCCGTTGCGCGATTGCGCTCGTCGTCGGAACTGTCATTGGTCTGATATTCTCCCAGCAAGTCTTCGATATCCTCATGCATCCCGCGCCCGCCGACCTCAAGTTGGTTTACATCGAGATGACCGAGATGTTTACCACCTACTTGCAGGTCTCGATCATGACAGGGGCGGCGATCGCCATGCCCGTCATCGTGTATCAAATTTTCGCCTTCGTCGGTCCGGGCCTGACGCGCCGCGAGCGTCGAACGGTCCTGACGCTCATTCCCCTGGTCACAGTGTTCTTCGTGTTTGGGATGGCGTTCGCGTATTTTGTCGTTCTGCCGTTTGCCACCCGCTATCTCCTCACGTTCAGCACGGTTGCCACTCCAACGATCCGAATTGGCAACTACATTGGATTCATGACGACCTTTATGCTCTGGATTGGCGCGGCCTTCGAGACGCCCCTGATCATCTACATGCTGGCAAAGGTCAACTTAATTACGGTTCAGCGCCTGACGAAGTATCGCAAGTACGCCGTTCTCGCCGTGTTCATCATCGCGGCGGCGATCACTCCGACGCCGGACCCTTTCAACCAGACCCTTGTCGCTATTCCGCTGTACTTACTCTACGAGCTCGGAATTCTCTTCGCTCGATTCGCCTAGGCAATGGGATTCCGGTCAGTATGACCGCACAATCTCGAAACAATAAAAAGCTCCCTGCCCAAGGAAGGGCGGGGAGCTTTTTATGGGGTACGCCCGGGGAGACTCG
>CAZBQK010000072.1:0-14875 GCA_964493975.1 uncultured Dehalococcoidales bacterium
GTCGGCGTGACGGTGCTCGGGGAACGTGGACGGCCACAAGGGCCCCTTCCCACGGCACTACCTCCCCCGCCCCTACGGGAATGACACGGTCCACGTAGGTACGGCCCGCATGGGGTGTATAATTGCCCGGATTAATTCGGAGTGCCTCTGACGTGCCCGGTCGCTCGACCTTGTATGCACAGCTCTGGTGGCGCACGTTCGACGGTCCAGTTTGGACCCTCCTCACCGCGCTGGTCGTCACCCTCGTCCTGGTCGGCGGCGCGATCCCTGCCGCCTACGGCTACGGTCTCCCCCACGATCACATCTACCTGGGTGGATCGCTGACGATTGGCTCGGAGCTTCACCACCACGATAATCCGTTAGCGGTCGTTTTGGGTCCAATCGCGACCACCACGGACGACGAGGAGGCGGCGCCCGCGGAGGCGCTGCCGACCGGTCCGCCTCCCACCGCCGACCACGTTCTGTCGGTCTACTCCGGCGGTCTGTCCACGATCCTGTCGACTATTGGCGTCGCGATTCTACCGGCCTACGTCGACCGCCTCGACCGTCGTCAGAGCTCCGTCTCGGTCTCGCCGCCGACGATTGGTCTCACTCCCCTCGCCGATGATGGACCAGTCCCGCCGCCGCCCCGCCCGTTACTTCCCCGTCGATCCTAACCCAGGCATCGTACCAAGGGTAGATCGAATAAATAACGCGCGGAGAACGTACCGTGAAAATTGGCTCGCGGCTGGCTCTTGCCGCCGCACTGTTGGTCATCGTCGTCATCGCTTCGGCAATGGTCGCATCAGCTCACGCGCTGTATGGTAGCTCGGTGCCCGCGGCGAACTCGTCG
The DNA here is from genome assembly GCA_964493975.1 of uncultured Dehalococcoidales bacterium. GTDB lineage: Bacteria > Chloroflexota > UBA6077 > FW602-bin22 > CADDYW01 > CAZBQK01. The sequence goes on from CAZBQK010000072.1 coordinate 833, forward strand.
GTCTCGTCGGCCCCTTCGACGGTTAAAGTACTGTTTGTCGAAGGAGTCAATCCTAAGGGAAGCTCACTCACGGTCGCCGGCCCGAGCGGCGTCGCGGACAAGGGCGATGGTCACGTCGACCAGAACGATCCCAACCGCAAAACCATGCTCGTCTCGCTGAAGGCAGGTCTGCCATCCGGCAAGTACACCGTTAGCTGGACCACCGTATCGGCGGACGACGGCGAGACAGCCAACGGGACGTTCGTCTTTACCGTCGCTGCGCCAGCCGCAAGTCCAGCCTCGAAAGTGACCTCGTCGCTCCCGGCCACGTTACCACAAACTGGCGGCGCGCCACTGGTTCCGATTGTCGTCGCTGGCGCACTCATCGCACTCGTCGGGTTTGGAATGCGACGATTGAGCAGCCATTATCATGATGGTCAGCCGGGTTAAGAAACCGGACCTGACCAACCGACCGCGCCTCGGCCTCGTCGGTCGAGGACGACTAGACGCCGCGCCAACCACCATCGGTCGACTAGGCCGAGTGGTGGTGGCGCTCGCGCTGGGTGGGATTTTGGCGGGAGCGCTGGTCGCTCCCGCCAGCGCTCACTCGAAGGTCGTTTCGTCGACCCCCGCACCAAATGCGGTCGTTGGAGATGGTCCGGCGCGCCTAGTCCTCAAGTTCGATTCACCACTCGCGACATCTGGCAACGCGGTTCAGGTCTTGGGTTCGGATCGGAGCTCGGTTGGCAACCTCGTCCCCAAGTCGGACGGGGCCGCTCAGCCGACCGAGACGATTGACCTGCCAAAGCTCGCGCCAGACATCTACACCGTTGGTTGGACCTCGGTATCGGCCGAGGACGGACACGAGCTCAAGCAGTTCTTTAGCTTCGTCGTCGGAGCCGCCCCGGATCCACTGGCGGCTCCCGCGATTCCTCCGCTCACCGTGGGCGACACTCATGTGAGTCTGAAGGTTGCCCGCGGCGACGTCGGACCCACGACGTTCGACGCCAGCGTCACCGATTCAAACGGGAAACCGCTGACGAACCTCCAGCGAGTGATCTTTCGCTACCAGCCGGCCGGGCTTGACGTTGGCCAGGTCGACGAAATCGCACCGGCCAAAGGAAGCAGCGCTCAAACGCCTAGCTTCATCCTGGGCCTGACCGGGGACTGGCAGTTTACGGTCATCGTTCGGCGGGCCGGGATGGACGACGTTTCGGCGCCGATGACCCTGTCGCTACAGGGGAGCCCAAAGCCAACGGTGACGGCCGTGCCGACGACAACGGCGGCGGCCACGCCGACAACGGCGCCACCGACAACCGCCGCGGCAACCGAGACTCAGGGCGCGACGGCAACCGTGCCGCAGCCAACGTCGACCGCTCTGGCCGCCACGGTGATACCATCAGCAAGCTCAACGGAGATCGTTGCTACCGTAACGTCTGTCCCGGCAACGCCCTCGGCGAGTGTTCCGGCCCAGTCTTCGACAGCGCCGATTGGAACGATCGGACTCGTCGGTATCGTCGCGATCGCGGCGGTAACAATTGGGCTTATCGTCGCGCGACGACGATAATAAGTAAGAGTGACTCCATCGGTTTGAAAGGACCGTGCATGGTACGATTACGAAGACTCATGGGCGCGGCGGCAGCGCTGGTCGTGCTCGTGGCGATCATGTTTCCCTCGATGGCCCTGGCCCACGAAAAGCGGACGGTCGGGAAATACACCTTTGTCGTTGGCTTCATGGGCGAGCCGGCGATTCAAGGTCAGCCAAACGGTCTCGATCTGACAATCACCGACGCAAACGGTGCGCCGGTCATGGGCGCTGAAAAAACGCTCAAAGTCGGGATCGCTTTCGGCGGCAGCGCCACGAAAGACCTGCCGCTTCGCGCCCGATTTGGCCTGAATGGAAAGTATACGGCGGACGTTATTCCGACGAAGCCCGGGACCTACTCATTCGTGTTCACCGGAACTCTGAACGGCGATCCGGTCAACGAGACGTTCGAATCTGGCCCGGGCCGGTTCAATGACGTCGATTCCCCGGCTAGTCTGCAGTTCCCGCCCGTGACCGACAGCACCACGTCGGCAACCGCGGCGCCGGCGTCGGACGCTGCGATGCAACGGGCAACCCTGCTCGGCGGAGCGGGAATCGCGGTTGGCCTCATCGGGATTATCCTGGGTGCGGTCGCGATCTCGATGCGCGGCCGTACCTCTGATTCGACCGTGTCTGACGTCGAGTCCCATTCGGGGGTATCGGCCTGAATTGGCGTCGAAGAGAATCGGTCTATTTATGACGCGTTGCGCGACAATCGACGAACTCATAGTCGGAGGGTAGGCGTCGCGCCCGCGCGTCTTGTGGGCGACCGGAGTCTGACACAGCAGTAGCGGCCAGTCTGCATTCGCACGAGGTCCTCCAGGAGTCGAAGCTTTAGCTGGTCCCCCGACGCTTGACCAGCTAAAGCCTCGACTCCTGGCACCACAGACGAGGTGACACAACGCTAGCTCAGAATGCAATGTTGGGAGCCGGGGACGCCCTCACCCTGACCCTCTCCCAGGGGGAGAGGGAACCAAAGAAGTACCATTCCGTGTAAACGAACAACTTGTTTTGCGAATGGTAGAGCGCATTGGGTTCCCTCTCCCCCTGGGAGAGGGTCAGGGTGAGGGCGCATCCCTTAACATTATCTGGAGGAGAAAGATGAAAACAACCGAGCCGCGACGTCGGGCTTCCGGAAAGGGTCGGACGAAGGCGCCATTCAATCGTGGCTTGATTGCCGGCCTCGTCTTGATCGTTATTCTCGCCGCATTGGTATTCGCTCGTTCATTTGGTCGATCGCAGCCGACCGCGTCAGGGCAAGCGTTGACGAACCCCGCTAACTTGGCCCCTGCCCCGAATCAGCTCGCCGTCGGAACGGCGGCTCCTGACTTCGACCTCGCGACAACGGACGGCCAACATTACCGTTTGTCGTCGTTGCGCGGCCAGCCGGTACTGCTCGAGTTCTACGCGGTGTGGTGTCCCCACTGTCAGGCCGAGGCCCCAGTCATGACCAAGCTGTCCAGTACGTTTGGACCGAAAGGACTCAAAGTACTATCGATTCTGGCCAGCCCGTACGGTCGCGACTACGAGACTTCGAACGGGACCAATCTGAATCCGGCCACCGCGGCTGACCTGGCGTGGTACGCGCAGACTTTTGCGGTGACCTTTCCAATGCTGATCGACCCGACGTTCGCAACCGTGAATCAGTACGGAATCAACTCCTATCCGACGATCTATCTCGTCGACGGCAATGGAATCGTCCGCTATGTTGGTACGGGTGAAGTCGCGTACGATACGCTTTCGACTGCGATAGCTCCGTTGACGAACGCGCAGTAAACTCCGCTAATTGTCGTCCCGATTGGGGGACAACCTTGATTAAATTGCGGGCTGCCAATCCGTTGGCTCATACTCAATGCGTTCGACAAGAGCGAGAAAAGAGATTGTCGATGCGTACGTGGAAGACCGTGCTAGCCGGGGCGACCATTGCCCTGATCCCCGCGGTGGCTCAGGCCCACGGTCTCACCGGCACGGGAAGCTGGTTGGACGAGCTAGTTTGCCTCGTCCCGGCCGCGATCATGGTCGTTCTTGTCTTTGTTCTCGGTCGAGATCCTAAGTCCCGCTCGTCGAAGAAGGACAAACCGTGAACGCCAGGTCCGCAAGTCGAAAAGGCTTGCTGGCGCTAGCGATCGGACTCGCCGTCGCGCTCGCCAGTCTGGGGACGGCGCTCGCCCATGCCAATCTAGTTCGCTCGGATCCGGCGATCGGCGCGTCATTGGCTGCCGCGCCAACGCGAGTTCAACTGTGGTTCAGCGAAGAGGTCGAGCCGAGCTTTTCGCAGGCCACCGTTCTCGACTCGAACCGGCAGCGGGTAGATCTGGGCGACAGCCACGTCGCACCGGACGACCCACGTTCGCTAATCGTGGGAGTCAGGCCGGGATTACGCTCTGGCATTTACGTCGTCGCCTGGACGACTCAGTCAAAAGTCGACGGTCACGTCGTCCGAGGTACGGTGCCGTTTGGCATTGGCACATCGGTCGTCGCGCCCGATGCCGCCAACGAGGGTGCGCCTCAGGGTGCGGTGTCCGGCACGCCGCTGGAAATGGCGATTCGCTGGCTGATTCTACTCGCGGCGGCGACGCTCGTCGGTTCGTTCAGCTTCTGGATGCTCCAGGCGAAGCCGGTGGCCGATCTGAAATCGGCAACCGGCTCGAGTCCACCCGCGGCGCACCGAATCGGCCGCGAGCAGATAACCGCCGCCTGGATCGCCCTCGCCGTCTTCATTATCGGCAATCTGGGACTGCTCGTTCTTCAGACCGCAACGGCAGCGGACGTGTCGCCGATCGCCGCACTCGGTGCCCCAGTCGAACGCGTCCTGATCTCGACTCAATTTGGGGGGATCTGGATCGCTCGCATAATCGTCGCGATCTTGCTCGGCCAGATTCTCGTGGCGCGCGGACGCGATGGAGCAAACGAGCGGATCTGGGACCGGGTGGCGATTGGCCTCGGTCTCGCTCTCCTCGGGACGATCACCCTCACCAGCCACGGTGCGTCGGAAAACCTCGCAACGCCGATTGGCGTCATGCCAATTGGCGCGGCGGTTGATTGGCTCCATCTTATCGCGGTCGCGGTCTGGGTTGGTGGACTAGCCCAGTTATCGATCGCCCTCGTCGAATTTGGCAAGACCGGGAACGCCGCCAATCGCACCCGATTTCTTGGCGAGCTCGTTCCGCGCTTTTCCCTTCTCGCGGGAACTGCGACCGCGGTCATCGCGGCGACGGGTCTGGCGGAAGGGCTCATCCACGTCGGCACGATCGACAATCTCCTGGGGACCGGATACGGCCAGGCGCTTGGCGTCAAGCTGATCCTTGGGGTTCCCCTGGCCGCGCTCGCCGCGACCAACCATTTCGTCGTTCGACCGGCGCTGGCGCGAGCCCGCCAAACCGGGGCCGTGGGTGACGTCCACCGCGCCCTCGACTTCGCGTCGCTCCTTCGCTCGACGGTTCGATTCGAATTTGTTCTGGCCGTTGCCATCATCGCGGCGGTCGGAGTTATGACGAGTCTGAGCCCATCTCAGCAAATCGGCGTGTCCGTCAGTCCGGGCCCGCTTACGCTGCAAGGCATGGCGGGAAGTCTGCCCGTCTCTTTCGGCCTCAGTCCGGGCCGGCCCGGCTCGAATAGCTACGTTGTAGACGTCCGGGACGCGTCCGGACAGAGCGCCACGAACATCGAAAGGGTCGCTCTACGCTTCACCTTCCTCGACAGCGACCTCGGCGTCTCCGAAACCGTTCTGCAGAAGATCAAAGACGGACGGTTCGAAGGAGCGAGCAGCGACCTGGCCGTGGCCGGTCGATGGCAAACCGAAGTGGTGGTCCGGCAGACCGGCCAGGGCGACGATCGAGCTTCGTTCACGTACGATGTGACGCCGACCGGCGCCCGCGTCGGCGGGCAACCGCCGATTCAGCTGTCCTTCCTCTTCTGGGCGGGGTTGGCGCTCGGGCTCGGTGGGATAGCCGCCGTGGGACGGGGCCTCTGGCTTCGAACGTGGGATCTGCGACGCGCGTCCGTCGTGGCAATGTGCGGCGTAGGTCTCGTTGGAAGTGGCGGTTACATTGCCGGACGGGACGTCCTCCAGGCACGCGACGTCGCCGCGGTTCAGCTGCTTGCCCAGAGCCACCCCGCGACGCCCCAATCGGTCGCGAACGGGGCAATCATCTATCGGCAGAACTGCGCAACCTGTCACGGAGTCAACGCCCGCGGTAACGGTCCATTAGCTCCGACGATGAATCCGCGGCCGGCCGATTTGATCGTTCACGTTCCCTTGCACCCCGACTCCGATCTCTATGGTTGGATTGCCGGCGGGTTTCCCGGTTCGGCGATGCCCGCATTCAAGGACAAGCTCACCGACCAGGAGCGCTGGGACGTTCTAAATTATCTCAAATCGTTGACCGGCGGCGCAGCGGTGGCGACGGGGGGATCACCTCCGCCGTCAAGTCCCACGACGGTTGTCTTGGCCCAATCCGGGCAAGCCACTCCAACCGACGTGCGCTCGACGGCGACGACCCCGCCGGCCGCGGTACCGTCGAGCCAACCATCCTCGGCGTCCACGCCAATCGACGACGGCAGCGTGCCCAGAATCGTCGGCGATCTGAAGATCGGCCTCAAGGTCACCCCCCGCATTTTTCAACCGGCCGACGTCGAAGTGGATCTAACCCGGGTTGACGGCCAACCGGTCGCAGGGATCGAGCGGGTCGACGTTCAAACCGCGATGACTGGAATGAACCACGGCGCTCGCGGAGTCACGACAAAACCGATTGGGCCAGGTCGCTATTCCGCGACGGCAATGATTTTTGCGATGCAAGGTCCCTGGTGGGTTGGCGTTCGAATCGCGAGGCAGGGCGGTGTCGTCGATTCGACCGTCTTCAAGGTTGACGTACCGAAGGATTCGTCGACTGGCGTTGTTTCGGAAATGGCGGCGCGCCCGCAAGGCTCGCCACAGATCGAAGATATCGCCGTCTACCCGGGCGAGGTGATCCCCCCGAACATCGCGGTCGTCGCCGGACGGCCGGTGCGCCTTGAGGTGTTTTATGTCGATAACCCAGAGTGTGGCCCCTTCATTCGGGTCGACAACCCTCCCGGGGAGGCTCCGGTAGGCTCGGACGGACTTGGTGAGTTAACCTTCGTGCCGACCGCCACTAGCCGACTGCAGTTCAGCTGTAGTCCAGCTGGGCTTCTCTTACAACCGAAGGCGACGACAGCCACACTGACTCGTTGACGAAGAGATTCAACCAAATTAGATTGATCTTTGACCGGTCAATTGGTTTGAGGGCCTTAGATGAAGACGATCGGCGATTCACGATTGACTGACGCGGCTCGCAACCTCGGAGTGCCGCTACTTGAATAGCCTCAACATATCGCGCTATGTGTCTCGTAGGCGATTTCTCGCTACTGTAGGAGCGGTTTGGGGGACCTTACTTGCCGCTGGCTGTGGCGCGCCGAGCGCTCCAGCCACTCAATCGGGATCGCCGCCGGTCGGCCTGATTGGTCCGACCGTGCTCCCCACGGCGGTCGCGTCGCCGGTGAAAGGCCAGCTCCTGATCGTCCAGAACGGAAACTTCCTGGTCTATGACCTTGGCCTCCTGTCGGCGCAACCGATGACAAAATTCCCAAAAGGTGCGTACGCGGCGTCGCCCGGCCTGTCCTTCGATCGAAAATCGATCGCCTACACCTATTACGTGGTGCCAAAAGATCCGAAGGATCTCGGCGGCAGCGATCTCAATGTGATGGACGTGGCCGGGACAAACCCGCGAACGGTGCGAACTCATCCCGAGTCCGGCGCGACCTTTGAAGACCCCTGTTTTACCTCCGACGGCAAGGCAATCCTGGCGACGTTACGGAAAGAGATCTACGACCAGGGGCAGTTCAAAGGAGAATCGGTCTCGATTCAACGGGTTGGCCTCGACGGCAGCGGTCCCACTCTAGTCGTCGACAACGCTCTCGGTCCGGCAATCTCGCCAGACGGAAAGTATCTGGTTTATACCGGGGTCGACGATAAAGGCCAGCCGACCGGATTGCGTATCGCGGACGGGAACGGTTCGGGTGGCAAGGACCTTCTCCCAAACCAGGCGTTCACCTATGCCCGATTCCCCATATTCTCCCCGGATGGAAGCCTGATCCTGTTCTCGGCGGTGGGCGGGCCGGGAATTAGTCTCCCCTCGCCAAAGGTGAAGGCTGCGCCCTTTGGCGTCGGGGTAGCCGAGGCGCACGGGATTCCCTGGGACATCTGGACGGTTCGCCCGGATGGAAGCGAGGTCAAGCGACTCACCAACGAGTCCGAAGATACGCCAGTGCCGGTGTGGTCGCCAAAGGGCGATTGGATCGCGATGGCCGGGGAAATTGGCCTCTACCTCGTCGATGCGGGAGGTAAACAGACTATTCGTATCTCCACCACGGTCAGCGGCGGGGGCATCGTCTGGCTAGCTTGAGCGCCCCCAAAATAGTTGCTATCCGGAGAAGTGGCTATCCGTTCGCGGAAAGTCGTTGGACACCGATTCGCCAGACGCTCCGACCGACAGAATGAATTGGGCGAAAACCAGAACGTGAACGACCGTACACCAGAGACAGATTGCGCCGATCAGGTATAACTCCGCGTAGATCAAATACAGGGCAAAGACGGTCCCGAGGCTCGACCAGGCGAGGTGAAGCCGGAGGATCGACCGATCTCCCTCTCTCCACCGAGCGAGCGACAAAGCGAGGGCGATCAGAAACCATACCACGCCGAGAAACGCGACCGGCACCGGCCCCACGTACGATTCTGGGCTCGTCGTGACCTGCTGGCAATTGATCGGTCCAGTCGCCGAGCACAAAAGCGGCACTCGCTCGCCAGTGAGATGAACGACGGACAGATAGATCGAGATTCCCAAGCCCGCTGCGCTAAAGCACGCCGAGAGGACTCTCGGCAGTCGAGTTGCATTGATGTCCGCCGATCGGCGTTCGGCCATCGAATCTCACCTTGAGGATTGGTTTTTCCCGGGCAATGCACCCGCTATAGTTTACAACCGCGATCACGGAACGGGTCGACAATCTGGAGACAGACGACGATGACGAAGCTCGCGATCCTCGCCGACATTCATGGAAACCTGCCGGCGCTCGAGGCCGTCCTCGACTCGCTTGCCAACGAGGCGATCGATCGAATCGTCGTGGCCGGCGACCTCATCAATTGGGGCCCATTTTCGGCTCAAGTCGTCGAGCGAGCGACCCGCGAACGCTGGGCAGTCATCCGTGGGAATAATGAGTATTACTTGCTCGACCACGGAACGCCTCGGGCTCCGGCGACCTGGAGCGATCGCGGACAATACCCGCTCTTACCCTGGCTACAACGCCAATTGGTGGGGCAATGGCAGACGGCGATCGCGGTGTGGCCCGACACACTGTCGCTGCGGTTTGCCGACGCGCCCCCGATCCGCGTCGTCCACGGGACGCCAAACAGTCCATGGGAACCGATCTATCCGGACCTGGCCGACGACGCGCTATGTGCCCTGCTCGCCGGGGTCGACGAACCGACAGTTATCGCCGGCCACACCCATCTACCCCTCGACCGGACCGTCGATCGGTGGAGGCTCCTCAATCCCGGCTCGGTTGGCCTGCCCCTAGATGGGATACCCGAAGCACAGTTTCTTATACTTGAAAGTCGGGAACAGACCTGGCATCCCACTTTTCGGCGGGTCTCCTACGATCGTGCTCCTCTTTTCGAAGAGTTCGAACGCCAGCGCTTTCGCGATGAGTGCGGGGTGGTGGGCGAGTTGGCAATTGAAGAGTTCCGGACCGCTCGGCTTCAGCTGCATCCGTTCGTCGTCTGGCGAAGCCATTATTGCCCAGAGCGTCCTGTCTCCGAAGAGCTTCTCGAAGAGTTCCGCAAGGTCGACCCTCGCCCCTTCGCTCCCGCGCCGTACTGGGACTAGGACGATATTCTCAGATACCTTCGGCGATCCCAATCCGATTGGTCATCGCGTCGCAAACCCAGATCCGGCCCTCGCGGTCGATCGTGAGTCCGTGTGGCTCAAAGCCTTCAATCGTCCACTGCTTGAGGATTCGACCGTCCCGCGGATCGAGATGGAAAACCGTCGATAGATTCGTGTCGTTGCAGACGAGCGCGCCGTCGAGAGCGAACACCCCGTGGGAGCGGCGGCCGGGAAATGGGATCTCGTGTTCCAGATCTCCGGACTCGAGGTTCAGCCGTTGAAGGGTGCCGAGCCCCGGCCGGGTGACCCAGAGTGCGCCGTCGATCACCTCCAGGCCGTGGATTCCTCCCTCCAGCGCCTTCGGAAGCTCAATTGCCTGAAGGCAGTGACCGGTGGCTGGATCGAATTTGAAAACGTAGGCTGGACGGCGGTTGGACGCACCCCAGACCGCGCCGCTTCCAAACCCAACGCCACTGAGATTCCGCGCTGGCGTCGCGAAGCTCGATCTGGTCCTCCCTTCGTCGTCAATCAGGTAAATCCGGTCGTCCTTCTGATCGCAGACCCAGATCCCATCCGGAGTCGCGGATAGCCCGTTTGCCTGGGGACCCGGTCCCACGAACATTACTCGGACGGTAGCCACGTCTGTCCTCCTGGCCGGTCGATCGATCTAGGAAATCACCTTACACTGGTTCGATGAAGACGGGAAGACCCATTGCCCGCTCGAGCAAGTCCTGCTTTCGGCAGGCGCCATCAATGCTGGTTGCCAGAAGTTCCGGCCGGGTTCGGCCCTCTCCCTCATGTCGCGCCTCGGTGGAAGGATGGCCGTTTGACACGCGAATGACCAGACGCTGATGAACCACCGAGGCGGATAGCCACTGAACCGCGGAGACGTGGGCCCGATCGAGGCCGTCCGCGATTCGCAATATTCCGGCAAGCCAGAGGACGGTTCGGCGGCCCCGATCGTCGAGTTTGCTGAAGCGGCGATGGCGAAGCTGAGGTCCCCCCTTGCGATGGTAGCGTGCTAGCAAAGCAATGATTTCTACTTCGTCGGGCGTGAAGGGAGCACCAAGAAAGGTCCGGATAATCCGGGCTGAGATCTTGTGGTGAAGAACCGGATCGGTCGGGTACCCGAGATCGTGGAGCAGCGCAGCGGCTTCAAGTAGCGCCCCGGCGTCGTCAGAAAGTCCGTGCAATGGCCGTAAGGAGACGAACAGCGCCCCGGCCAGACGACGAACGTGCCGGACGTGCTCAATTTCCCAGTCCGATAATGCTAACACAGCGAGGACTACCTGCTCGCGCGCATCCTTAAGCATGGCCGACGACGCGTCATTACCTCCGGGACATCGGTCCAGCGTCGACATTCATGGACGTCAAGGGTTCCGATGTGAAAGGCCGAATGGGAGCCCCCAGACCGCCCGTGGAAGCGTCGCCAGGCGAAAGTCCAGCGGTCAATCGTCGAGCGACATAGGAGGCCCCGACAATTCCCGCATCGTCGCCGAGTGCGCTCTGAACAACCCGCAGAGATTGGGTCGCCGCAAACATTGGACGCTCGTGGACTCGACGGGCGATTTGCTCGACGAACGCTCCGCCCAGGGCACCGACGAGCCCGCCTCCTAGAACGACCATTTCCGGATTGAGGACATTAGCCAGACTGGCGATGCCAATCGAAAGGTACTTCGCCGAGCGCTCGACGCCCAGCGATGTCAGCTTATCGCCCTGGCGAAGCGCCTCGGCCAGGTCGCCACTTGTCGCTTTCGTCACATCGGATCCAACGAGGCCGGTCAACACGGTCGTTTCGCCAGCCTCGACCTGCTTGGCCAGCCACTTCACGATCGCCGTCCGGCTCGCAAGCGATTCGAGGTGCCCGCGAGCACCGCACGCGCATAGCGGCCCGCCGGCCTTAATCGTCATATGTCCGATCTCGCCGGCCGAATTTGTGGCTCCGGTGACGATCTTCCCATTCACGATGACGCCGCCGCCGATTCCGGTTCCCGGCCACACCCCAACCAGGCTACTCGTCCCTCGACCGGCTCCCGCCACGTATTCGGCCAAAACCGCCAGACGAACGTCGTTGTCGACGGCGACCGGCCGATGGAGTCGCTCTTCGAGCTCGGTCCGCAATGGCACATCGTGCCATCCGAGGTTGACGGCGACCGTCACAACTCCGGTGTCGTGAACGACCGGGCCCGGTGCCCCAATTCCGATCGCCCTGATCTCGTCGACGCCGATCCCGGCCGCGGCGGCAGCTTCCCGCACGCACTCGGCAATTCGATCGATCACCGGCCCCGGCTCACGTCCTCGAGCGCCTGACTTCTTTTTCGCGCGCCCCACGAACCGTCCTTCCGGTCCCGCGATGGCCGCCAGAATCTTCGTACCCCCAAGATCGACGCCGGCGACAAAACCCTCGCCGACGAGCGAGTCGATCGCGGGCAATCCAGCCTCGTTGGTATCGGTCATCTAGCTTCTCCTACCAGTCAACGAACTCTGTGGCCAGGTCCGTTGCCAGGATTTCGACGGCCTTGAGGTCCCGTCGTCGACCTTTGGCTGGCTTGAGCTCCAAGCTCTCCAGGTGATCGAGGGCCCGCCGCAGGACACGCTCTCGAGCTCGTGATTCATCTTCGGTAAGCGATCCAGTAGTCTCGGCTAGAACGTCTCCGACCTGAGCCAGGATCCCCTGAATGCGCACCGAATAGCAGGTCACGGCCTCCTGAAATTCGGCACGGGTACCGATCAGCCGCTCGGCAAGGACCCTCTTCAACGCCAGAAGCGTCTCGGACTGACCACTGTCGTGGCTGACGACTCCGTTTAGCGAACGCTTATTATCGGATATGCGGTGCCGGGTTGAACCATTTCCGTCATCACCCACGCGAAGCGACCTCCTCTGACGCGCCGTTCACCGACATCGTCGTGTCAAACGTGTGGGATCCGGCGTCCAGCCGGGTGCCGAGAATTTGTTCGAGCCGTGCCCGGAGGTCGGTGGCGATCGCGCGCACGGACCGATTACCATTCACATTCTCGAACCCGTAGCGTTCTTGAAGACGTTTAAATTCCTGCTGCATCAACCCTTGATATTTGACGAAGCTGTCGAACATGTCACGGGCTAATCCGATGTCCATTCCGGATTCCCAGTAGTCTAACGTCCCATTTTTCTCGAGATTGCGTTCGACCAGGATCCTTGGGTTGACCTTCAAATAGAACACGGCATCCGGAACGAGAGCCATGCCATAGAGTTTCTCAACCCAGGTCGGGTCGGCGCCGCGGGCCAGGTCACGAGCCATCAGAGTGTAGATGTAACGATCGGCGAGGACAATATTCCCGGCGTGAAGCGCGGGAATCATGACGTGCTCGAGTTGATCGGCAAAGTCAGTCGCATAGAAAAGGCTCATCGTGGTGCGTCCAAGAATGTGCCCTTCTTTCGCCGCGCTCAACTCCTTGGCGACCAGGGTCGACCGACGCAAGCCCACTTCGGTGACAGCATGGCCCCGTCCTTCGAGCCAGTCCCGAAGCAGCCTGATCTGAGTCGATCGACCGGATCCGTCGGCGCCTTCTAGAACGATTAGCGACCCAATGAGATTCTCAGAGTGGACGCCAGGGAGCCCGGCACCATAAAACCGTTTAGGCATGGGCCGCTCCGCGTCGGACGAAATGCGCCAGATCAATCCGATCGGCGACGATCGCCCGGACTAACTGCTGTTGCTCCTCGATCACCCGCGATGCATCCATAACCGTGAACTTGTATTCTAGCGCCAATCGGGCGTACTCGTCCTTGATCCTTCCTTGAAAGAGACGAAAGCTCTCCCGGGGGTCGCTCGACAGCCCAAGGTCCATTCCTGCCTCATGGTACTTCAGGTTCGGTCGACCAGAGAGGATTCGATCCACGGCGGTGTCAAGCGGAACGTCGAAGTAAAAGGTGATGTCGGGGAGCGCGGCAAAGCTGTAGAGGTTACGGATCCACTCCCGATCGCAGCCCCGAACGGCGTCCCGTGCCAATGCAGTGAAAACGAAGCGATCGGCGAGAACAATGTATCCCTGTCGGAGGAGAGGAACGATGTATCGCTCGTATCGATGGGCAAAGTCGGTGCAGTGAATGAGGCAAAACGTCGTCGCCGTCAGTAGTTGTTCTTTTTTACCTCGCTTCGTCGCGGCTTTCACCATTAACGACGAGTTCCACTCCGTAAACGATACCTTGATATTCTGAAGCTCCAGCCAACGCTTCAGCAGGTAGATTTGGGTGGATTTACCAGAACCGTCGATGCCTTCGACCGCGATGAGTTTACCGGGATAGCTTGGACGAGACCGATGAACTGCTTGGCGCGGGTGATGTGCTTCTTCGACTAGTGTCATGGTGCTCGGCTCACGTCTTTGATTTTGGTTTCGGAAGGTCGCTGGCCTCAAGTATATACGATGGGCCGCGGTCAGAGTAGACGACGGTCAGTCGGTCGCTCGTTGTGTCGCGGGCTTCTCGGCCGGCCGATTTTCTCCTCAAACGATCGACCGGGCGAGGCCGCTACCGCTGGAGCGGCCTCGCCCGGTCGACTGTGGGCGTGCAAGAGAGGCTAGAACGTAACCTGCTTCGCATTC
>CAZBQK010000073.1:0-14823 GCA_964493975.1 uncultured Dehalococcoidales bacterium
GCCGATCCTTCGCTGCGGCTCAGGATGACAGTGGTCGGAATGACGACTCTTTGGACGACAGTTCTCGATCGCGCCTGTCGCTTCGAACCGGTGATCTAAGCCCGGGCAAGGACTCCGGCGGCTTCCCGAAGTAGCGATGCCGAATCTGGATAGACCGGCTCCTCTTTTGTAATCATTTCCAGGACGACCGGTTTTCCTTCGCGAGTCGCCGTGATGCCACGCTGGATTGCCGATGCGACGTCGGCCGGATTTTCGATTCGTTCGGCGTGCGCTCCCAGTCCCTTCGCAACGGCCGTGTAGTCGCCGGTGAGACGATTTGCGCCGTAGCGCTCGCTGGCGGTGGGCATGTGGTGGCCGTATCCGCCCATTCGGGAGTTGTTGAGGAGCACCGTCATAATCGGAATCCGCTCGCGTACTGCCGTTTCGACCTCCATGCCGGCCGTGCCGAACGCAAGGTCCCCCATCACGTTGACGACGAGCTTGTCCGGATGGGCCAACTTCGCGCCCAGCGCGATCCCGTAGCCGGTGCCTAGCTGGGTCGACTTTCCCCAGCCGAGGTAGCTTCGAGGGACGTGCGCCTCAAAAAACGTCAGCATCTGGTCGCGCGGGTTTCCCGAATCATGCGTCACGATCGTGTTCTGATGATCGATGCTTCGATTCAGGTCCCAGACGACCCGGTACGGGTTGATCGGCGTCTCGTCGGCGGTCAATCGCGGCATCCACTGCTTCAAGAACGCTGCCTTTAGCTCTCGGATCTCCTCGACAACCGCTTGGCCGACGACGTCGTGATGCTGCCCGCGGATCACGTCGATCAGCTGACGCAAAACCAGCTTCGCGTCGCCAATGACGGCGTGATCGACCGGGTAATCCTTGTCGACGTCGCGCGGATCGGCGGTCAGCTGAATGAGCTGCCGCCCGCTTGGGATCGCAGATGAGAACCCGCTCTTCGCGAAGCTACAGCCAATGCCGACGACAAGGTCGGCATTGACGAGGAACTGGGCGGCAGTTCGGGTGATCGTGTGACCGCCGGTCCCGAGCGACAGCGGGTGATCTTCGGGGAACGCGCCCTTCGCCGCCATCGTCGTCATGACCGGCGCCTGAATCAATTCGGCCAGCTCCCGCAGCTCATCCCAGGCCTGGGCCCAGAGAACGCCGTGGCCGACGTGAAACATCGGTCGCCGGGCACCGCGTAGAAGACGGGCCACTTCAGCCACGTCGGACGGGTCGCCGGCCGATCGATAGGCACGGGGAGGAGAATACTGGAAGGTCGATTCCTCGACCTGGGCGGCTCCAACGTCACCCGGTAGCTCCAAGAGGACCGGACCCGGCCGGCCATTACGCAGCTGGCCGAATGCCCGACGGGTGAGCTCGGGAATCCGGTCCGCGAAGTTGATCCGACCGGCCCATTTGGTGATGTTCTGGTAGACCGGCAAGGGATCGAATTGCGGCGGTTCGCCCATTCGACGCTGGTCGGGACCGCCGGGAATGATCAACAGTGGAATCGAGTCGGCAAAGGCCTGGGCGAGACCACCAAATGCGTTTTCGATCCCCGGTCCGGCCTGAACGACGATGACCGAAGGACGCTGACCGTTGGTCGCCCGGGCGTAGCCGTCGGCCATGTTGATCAGCGTCTTTTCGCCGCGGGCGATGATCGGCCGGATGCCTAGCTGCGCTGCCGCGTCGATGAGAGGGTTATTCGGATACGAGAAGAGGTACTGAACGCCTTCAAGCTTCAGGACTCGGGCGACCGCGTCCGTTCCTCGCATGGCAACCTCCGTTTCCGCGAATATGGTAGGCGGTTGGGCGGATGAGCGTGGGCCTCGCCCCAACCCTCACGACACCCTAGTGTTTTGTCACATCTTGAGTGAGGGTCTCCAGGAGTCGAAGCTTCAGCTGGTCAAGCGCGCCAAACCAGCTAAAGCTTTGACTCCTGGGATCGTTTGGCGCATGAAAAAGCACGAGATCAAGCCCGAACTGGCTCGGCCAGGTTTGCCTTTTGGAGCACGTCCTTGTTGACCACGTTGCGCGGCATTCGCCCCTGGAGGACGGCGGCGACCTCCTGACCCACCCTTCGACGGCGCTCGACGTCGGACCAATCGGAGACCGAGGCCGTGTGCGGCGTCATGACGACGTTGTCCATCTTATGTAAAGGGTTGTCCGGACGGGTCGGCTCGATTTCCATCACGTCCAAACCCGCGCCTGCCAGTCTTTTTTCGTTCAGGGCGCGAATCAGGTCCGACTCGTTATGAGTCGGACCGCGACCGGTATTAATAAAGTAGGCGGATGGCTTCATGGCGCTAAAGCACGAATAGTTCAACAGTCCCTGCGTTCCGGGATTCAGAGGTAGGTGGGCCGACACGAAATCACTCCGCCGGAACAGATCGACGAGGTCGGTCACCCTCTCAACTCCGTGTTGCGCAAAAGCATCGTCCTTCACGTAGGGGTCCCAGGCTATGACTTTCATCGCGAAGCCCTTTGCTTTCTGGGCGACCAATCGCGGAATGTTGCCGAATGCCACCAGGCCCAGGGTGTCGCCGACGACGCGAGGCATCGGCGCCATGTACTTTCGGGCCTCTCGCCAACGGTTCTCCCGAACCGCTCGGTCGAGCGGAATTGTCTTCTTAGCGCAGCACAGTAGCAGCATAAATGCTTGAACGGCAACTTCTTCGATGAAGACGTCCGGCACATTCGTCACGACGATGCCTTTGGCGGTTGCCGCGTCGAGGTCAATTCGGTCGACGCCGACTCCTCCCGACGCGATAACCTTGCACTTCGTCATCGCGTCGATGACCCTCGCGTTGAGTGCGTACCGCCCGGTCAAGACCGCATCGGCATCCTTCACCTGAGCGATGTACTCGTCCTCACTGGCGGCGTCGATCACCGTGACCGACGTGTCGAGAGCTTTGAGCCCCTCGTTCTCGTACGATGTCTCGACCGGGCCGCCAAGGTATCCCGTCGTCACTACTTTGAATGCCACCGAGCGAACCTCCTGGAAGTCTAGGAATCACCGCGTGCATTAGCGTGCCGCAATTCTTCACGGGTTGATCCCCCGCGGGGAATCCGTCGCGCGTGTATACTATCGGGCTCTCGGACCTCGGTCAACCTGCCGAGCCGCACATCGCGGCCCGCGAATTGCCGCGATCCGTCGCTCGATCGTTCTCCGCGACGGTCGTTGGGAAATCGGGCGTACAGGTGAACCTACATGCGACTATTTCGAAGACCCACCCGCGAAACCGCCGAAGTCCCGAAGATCTCGGTCGACGAGGTCCGGCAACGGCTCCAGCGAGGCGAGAACCTCTTGCCGCTAGACGTCCGGCAGCCCGGAGCCTACGCCGAATACCCGGGGGCCATTCCTGGATCTCTGCGCATCCCGCCCGCCGAGCTACCCGACCGTTACCGCGAGATTCCACGGGAGCCGATCGTCGTCGCCTACTGCACGTGCCTCCACCAATCGACCGGCGCCCGGGCGGCGCAATACCTCCGTTTCCATGGCTTTCCAAACGTTCGCGTGCTGGAGGGCGGCTACGGCGCCTGGATCGACGCGGGCTATCCGGTTGAGGACACCCAACGTGAGCGTCGATTGGAGTGAAGTAGCGGCACTCGCTCAGGCGTTTAGTGGCGTCGCGGTGGCAGTGAGCTTGCTTTTTGTCGTCTACCAGCTACATGGTCAGAAGGAAGAGGAGTTCGTTTCCGGTTCCGCGAGCATGTTTGACATCTTGGTAGACGACGACTTTCAGCGAGCCATTCAGTGGGTCTTGTACGACCTGCATGAGGACAGCTGGAGAAAATTTGTGACGGCCCACCGTGGGAAATATGGCGAGCGGGCGTTCATTCGGGTCGGCGCCTTTTTCAATCGTACAGGGTACCTGGTGACGCGCCGCTTACTTGGCGGATTCGATCAGGTTACGCTTGAAACGGTGGCTCCCACGGCAATCGCCGTTTGGACCAAGATCCAGCCGCTCGTTCTGGAGGCTCGCCTCCTTGAGAACTCAATCCTTTTTCAGGACTTCGAGCGGATGCTTCCGGAGTGTTTCGAATGCTACGTGCCCGGTCAGCCGCTATCGCCGGCAACACTCAGCCAGATCTCCTCAAACGCCAACCAGGGTGAGCGCGGCTAGCTCAGATCGGACTTAATCGCTTGGCGTATTGACGTCGCAGGGGGACGGGGGGTCATGCTGGTTACGTTCCACCTTGTCGTCGGGCGACACCACAATTCCGAAGCGTCGTGCCGCTTCGAGAATTCTCGTTCGGGCCTCTTCCTGGGCTCGGCACGAGTCGAACCGAGTTCGCGGCCACCGGGCCAGAGCGTCGCGAACGTGCTCTGAATCTTCAATTGGGAGATGCCGACGTCCTTGGACATCGACGTAAGCAAATGCGCTTTCGGGAAGCTCCTGACGATCGCGGGTCGTTAGCTTCGTCATCTCTATTTCCTTACCTACTCTGCCTCACCCGGACAAGATAGTTAGCTCATTGACGACTTCCGTCACCCCGGAGACACTCCGGGCATCGTCCGCTGCCCTTTGACGCTGAAAATAGTCCGTCACCGTGCCGCGCAGGTAGACCGTTCGGTCGACGACGGTTACGTTGATGTTGGTCGCGTCGATCGCGTCGTCGAGATTCAGCAGGCTTTGAACGTCTGCCGCGATCTGGTTGTCGGTTGGAATGAAGGAAGGCAGCACGACGAGGCCGTTTTCCACGTCGACAACGCCCGGAGACGTCCACGCATCATCCGCGGCGTCGACCTTTTGATAGTAGGTCTCCACGGTGCCGGACAGGGTGACGACGCCGTTGGTCGCCTCCACCTCTATGTGGTTTGGATGTGAAATCCGGACATCTCTGGCAAGATTTTCGCGAACAATCTGGATGATCGTCCGATCGTCGATCGATTTTGTCAGATTTACCCCCATCTCATTCATCCCTTCCTCCTCGGCCGTGACGGTCGAGCGACGGTTGGGGAATGACGCCAGCAACAATGATGCCCGAGTCTCACCTCGAGAGCGGACGGTCTTACGGCGTCCAAGATCAGCCGGCATCCTTCTTGCACTTCTATTCGGTGCTGGCCATCGGCAGAGCGTCTCGGTGACGGTCCTAGCGACTGAGCCGGATCGAGACATAACGCCGTTACCCTCTCTCCAATCCTCGGTTTGGTCAGCCCCCTCCGGGCGGACGTTTAGCTTCGAACTGGGGACTGGAGAGTGGGGCGCGATCACCCGGCAAAGCTAGTCGGAAGGGTCCGCGTCCCGCGCACCCCAGGAAGCCAGCAGACAAGGCAATCAGTCTCGCGAATACAACGCTTCCAGTGACTCGCTGGGAAGAAAGGAGATGGTGACAGCAAACTTCGGGCGTCACATTAGAAAGGACAGCCCCGAATCGGAGAAATAAAACGATCGCGACATCTAACGAGAAGGACAGGATCAACTAATGATGCAAAACAAGCCAAGCCACCTCGCCGTTGTAGGTGTGTTCTCGGACCGTCAGGACGCCGAACGGGCGATTACCGACCTGGAAAGTGCCGGATTTCGCGACGATCAAATCGGAATTCTGACCCGTCCCGACCGCGGAGCGGGCGCGGCGACGACCCGAGAGACCGGCTCGAAGGCCGGCGAGGGCGCGGCGACCGGGGCGGTTGTTGGTGGCATTCTTGGCGCGGCAGCCTCACTCCTGATACCGGGAGTCGGACCGGTTATCGCCGGCGGAATTCTGGCCACTGTACTTGGGAGCGCCGCGGTTGGCGCGGCCGCTGGTGGGGTTCTAGGGGGTCTCGTTGGTCTCGGAGTTCCCGAAGACGAGGCTCGCTATTACGAGGGCGAGTTCAAGGCCGGTCGAACGATAGTGACCGTCAAAGCTGACGGCCGCTATGATGAGGCCCTGGCGATCTTGCGCCACGCCGGTGCGTACGACGTCCACGATCGACCAACCGCGTCCACGATGGGTAGCGGCCTAACCGACACGGCTCACCCGAGTACGGGGTGGACCGACACGACTCGAACGACCGGAACGAGTTTGCCCGGAAAGGAGACCCGAGTACCCCTTACCGAAGAGGAGCGCAAAGCTCGACAGAATCGCAGTTAAGTTGAAGAACCGCGTCTAAGTTGGGGAATCCTCCTACATCTGGATAGAATCACCCACTCGCAAGGACTAACCAAACTTCCGAAAGATGGGCCGAGCACTAATGCTCGGCCCATCTTTCGTTACCTGCCGCGTCGCGCCAACCACCGGGCTCCGATTTGGTGGGACAATCGCGACAAATGGGGTATGATTAACTGGTCCGAGCGGCGTGTCGCCACGGGATCCATTGCAGCCGACGGCGTATCGGAGCGACGCCCCGGGCGCGATCAACGCCGCGCTTAAACGGGTTTGCCGGTGGTTTCGCTCCACCGTATCGGATCACAATCCATCCTCGCCCGATCGGGGCCTTTCCGCCATCACCGAAGATGCGATCGGTGAATCCACCACCTGAATCGACACCGACGGACAAAATAGTAAAGCGGCCGATATCTTGCCCTTCCTGGCGCACCGGTGCCCGGCTGGCCGGAGGACCGCCGCGGGAGAGATCGACCATTGACCGATTTTCGTGAGCTAGGCTTAAGCGCTCCGGTTCTTCAAAGCCTCTCTGAATTAGGCTTTGAAGAACCAACCCCAGTCCAAGCGCGTGCAATTCCATTTCTGATGCAAGGTCGCGACGTCGTTGCCCAGGCGCTCACCGGGACTGGCAAGACGGCGGCGTTTGGCGTTCCCCTGGTAGAGCGCGCCGACATCGCCCGTAACGTCCCCCAAGCGGTCGTCCTCGCGCCGACGCGCGAGTTGGCCGTCCAGGTCGCCGATCAATTGAGCCGAATTGGCCGCCACCGCGGTTTGCGCGTCGTGCCAATCTATGGCGGACAGCCGATCGATCGCCAGTTTTTCGTGCTTCGCCGCGGAGTACACACCATCGTGGCGACCCCGGGACGTCTGATCGACCATTTGCGCCGCGGCACGGTCGACCTGAGCGCCGTCTCCACCCTCGTTTTGGACGAGGCCGATCTGATGCTCGAAATGGGCTTCCTCGAGGACGTCGAATACATTTTGCGACACGTGCCCCGGGAGAGGGTCACGGCTCTTTTTTCGGCAACAATGCCCGATCCAATTGTCCAGCTCGCCAAACGGCACATGCGCGACGCTGAGATGCTTCGTCTGAGCGCACCCCAGGCGATGACGGTCCCGGAAATCACCCAGGTCTATTACGACGTTCCACCTTATCGCAAAGTCGAAGCCCTTAGCCGAGTTCTCGACGCAAAGCGCCCGGAGCGTGCGCTGGTGTTTTGTGCGACAAAGCGGATGGTCGACGAGCTCGTCGAGACGCTCCAGGGCCACGGCTATCTCGCTGATTGTTTGCACGGAGACATGAGCCAGGCTGCCCGAGACAAGTCACTTCGGGCGTTCCGGGCCGGGCAAACCGAAGTCTTGATCGCCACCGACGTCGCGGCCCGAGGTCTCGACATTCCAGAAGTCAGTCACGTCGTCAACTTCGATATCCCCCCGGACGCCGAATACTACGTTCATCGCATCGGACGGACCGGACGAATCGGCCGCCGGGGCCAAGCAATTACCTTCGTCACCACTCGTGAGATGCGCGAGCTGAAGGTCATCGAAAAGGCAACCGGGGCGAAAATACGTCGCGAACAGGTCCCAACGGCGGGCGAGGTTGAAGAGCGGGAAACCCAGATCCTCGAGGAGCAGCTCCTCGAAGTTCTGTCCCGCGACCAGCTAACGAGGTATCGCGCGGTGATCGAAGACCTGCTTGACGAGCACGACCCGGTCGATCTGGCCACGGCAGCTCTGACGATGGCTGCCACGTTGACCCGGCCGAAGCGGGCGAAGGCAACCCGACCGCCTCGGGCCAGCTAAGAGATCTCATTCGCCGTCTCGTCAGCTCCGTCGCAGCTCCCGATTGAGGAGGTGGGTGGTGATGGCGAAAAACAGTAGACCAACCCAGCCCAGGAAGATCATTGGCTGGTATGAGCTCAGGTGACCCCGAAGCATCAGATCCTGAAGCGCCAGGATGCCGTGAGTGACCGGCAGGGCAACCGACACGTAGGTCGCGGGGGGCTGGAATGCCGAGATGGGCAGGAAGAAGCCGCTGAAAAACACCGAGGCGAGAAGCACCAGCATCGTCAGCTGCACGGCGTTTTCCTGTGACGCCGAAAGCAACGAGAAGGTCGATCCAATCCCGAGTGAGGCGAACACGAGAAGCGCGAGCGTTCCCCAATAGAGAACCGGATCTCCCAAAAGGGGCACGCCGAGCACTCGTACCATCAACAGGGTGAGAATGCCTCCAACGGCGAGGCAGAGGAGGCCATAGCTTCCATATTTCCCCACCAGAACCGAGAAGGTCGACGTCGGCGCTACCTTGTACATCTCAGTCATCCCAACGAGCCGGTCTCGGACAAAGGACAGCGCGGCGAACGTGATCGCCAGGTGCTGCAGTAGTAGGGCAAGCACGCCTGGGCTGTAGAACTCGACGTAACCCGGGTCGATTGGCGAGACGTTGACGACCTGGCTGGCGAGGGGCGCCGCGAGCACTCCGGGAGGAATCGCTTCAAGCCGGGTGCTCAGCGATTCGAGGCGGTCGAGATCGCTCTTGATCCGGGCCTGCCGATCCGCCGGAACGTTTGGAATCGTCGCCACGTCTTGACGCAGATTTGCTAAAGGCTGCCGGGAGTTAGCAAGATCAATCTGTGCTTGATGGGCGGCTTCCGTGATCACCTGCTTGTTTAGCTCAGACGACAGGACGTACGCGATGAATCCGGTGTAGGCCTGGTCGACCGGATTGATCTGGTTATACAAGACTCGGACCTGCGCCTGCCGACCGCTCGTCACTGCTGTGTACGCATCGGTCGGAATGATCAGTGCGAGGTCCGCTCGGCCGGCCTCGACGTCGCCGCGAGCACTGGCCTCGTTGTCGGTGACCGCCACGACGGCGACCCCACCGCCAAATCGGTCATGCCAAAAACTGACGTCGCGGGAGAGGTTGATCGTGGTCGGCAACGAGAGAACGGCGGTTAGCGGGGGTTGCTGACTGCGGTGACCGAGAGCGAAGACGAGGAGAATCAGGAAGGGTCCTAGAACGAGCGACAGGACCAGCAGTGGCTGCCGGAGTACCTCCATCAGCTCCTTGGTCAGTAAGGTCCAGCTCCGGACAATTGCCCTACCCATTCGCGCTCACGAGACTCTCGTAGATTTGATCGAACGGTGGACGAATTTCATTGACCGAGGTGAGCTCGACGCCAGCCTCCCGTAGACGGTCGACGATGATCGGCATCGTCGGTCCGGCCTCCTCAACCGTCGCCCAGATGTGATTTCTTTCGCGTACCTGGATCGCGGTAATCAATTCCACGTTCTGCAGGGCGTCGACTGCCATCGATAAGGACCCTTCGACGACGACCTCGATGATATCTCCCCCGAGCGCCTGTCGTCGCAGCTCCGCTGGGGTGCCGACGGTTGTCAGTTTACCTTTCACCAGAAGTGCAAGCCGATCGCAAAACTCCGCCTCGGCCATGTAGTGACCGGTGATAAGCAGGGTTCTGCCTTGATCGCGAAGCTCCCGAAACCAGTCCCAGGTTCGAGTCCGGAGTTGTGGGTCGAGTCCGGTCGTTGGTTCGTCGAGAAAGGCTATCTGAGGATCGTGAACCAGGGCAGCGGCATTTCCAACCCGACGCCGCTCGCCACCGGACATCGTTCCAACGCGATAGTGACGCTTATCCCACAGGTCGACTTTTTCGAGCACCCGGCGAATGGCACGGCGGCCTTTAAACCAGCCCTTTCCGTAGAGACCTGCTGCGAGCGAAATCGTCTCCTCAGCCGAGAGGGTTGGCGGATACAAGAACTGTTGGGGGGAGTATCCAAGCTGCTGGCGTTGTCGGGCGCCGAGACGGTGGGACGGGACACCCAGGATGTGGACGGTCCCGGCAGTCGGGAGATGAACACCGAGGATCAGCCGAATCGTCGTCGTTTTGCCAGATCCGCTTGGGCCGTACAACCCCAGGATCTCGCCACGGCGGAGTCCCAAAGTCAAATCGTCGACGGCGACGACCGTTCCAAACTTCCTCTGAGCGTGCTCGAGGTCGACGAGCAGATCCGACTGAGCCTTCAACGGATGATTCCTTTAGGCGAAGTAAAGGTGCCGGGATCAATTCTTGCAGAAGGGACGATCAATTTGACCATCTGGTCACGGACCGCGGTGAGCCAGGGCGGTCAATGCGGACCGGGACAAGACGCAATCGGGGTCGTACTGTCAGGACATTCAGGGATACTCTAGTCCGACAACTCCCAATCGAAGCCAGGTAAGCATTGCCCAACGTCGAATTGGGCCGGTTGGTCCAAGATACATGCAGGCATAGGCGGCATAAAGCGTCAGCAGGAAGATGGAGATATCGAAGGTGAGCCGGCCTATTCGTAGTAATAACATCATATCCAATCGCTCCCCCATCTCTGCGAATCAAACTCCCCGCCCAAGCGGAACGAGACTGCAATTCAAAGGATATTCGACGACCAGGCAGGTTGAAGAAGGTGAACGGCAGTCTCGTCGACCCGTTTACTACCTGTTAGGTGCGGTAGCGATCGTACGTTGTCTCGGAGCGCGCCGTCGTCGGCGCCATGAAAAGCCAGACCAATTTGACGATCACCCAGCCGACCAGCGCGTACACCGCCATGGCGATGAGCGACGAGATTTCCAAAACCATTTGGCCTGCTCGGGGAGTGCCGGTCAGGCCATAAAAAGGCCCAAGAAACACGTCGCTAAAGTTATAAATGAAATTGGCGAAGCTGTTCGAGGGATTCGCCGCCATGAGCTTGAGAATGACTCGAAGCGCGATTAGACCGTCGATGGCGCTTACTATTAGCCAGACAAATTGCGTCGTCTTGGCGATAGTAATCAATCTCTCGGCGCCATGGTTCTCAACCCGGCGCTCCTGATGGACGAAACCCGCCGGATCCTGGACCGCATGTTCGTGACGTTCGAGCCCATTGGGATCCCGCGAATGAATCTCCTCGTGCTGCTGAATTGGTGCCGAGCGAAGCGGCTCATCAGCCGGTGACACGACGACGGTCGGACCGGGATCATCTTCGGAAGGGGTACGGAAAGGAAGTCTTTGTGACATAAGAAACGTCTCCTCCAACAAAGGCAAAAAGAAACCGTAGACTCATGAGGGCGTCGGAATCTGTTTGAACCCTCGCGTCTTCGGGTCACTTGAAGCCGTCGCTCGGCAATGAGCATATAGGGCAAGTTCTATGCCAACGATGTTTTACGCGGGCGAGCGTACCGCGCTCACGTCGAGCTCTCCGCCATTGCATGCAGCTGTTGCGTACTGAACGATAATCGGGTCGAACTCATCCGGAGGCGTTACCGCGAGCTGGGTTGAAGCGGGACAGGTCGTCTCGTTCCCAACCGGGACGTCTTCCCAGTGCAGCATAAACGTCGCGGTACCGTGAGGCGGAACGGTCACCAGTGACTGTCCGGGCTCAGTTGCGAAGAATCCGCCGTCTCGGACCACCTTCGTTTGGACCGGATTATTCACCGCATCTAACCGCTGCGCGCCGACGAAGCCATCGAACGTGCACGGTACCGCCTGAGTATTGGTAAAAGTAAACATCGTGTGGAAGTTACCCGCGCCAGCATCGGTTGGCCCGACCGCGAGCGACAATCCGCCGGTGTGACAGCGATCTCCCGCCGTCAGGGCCGGTTCGATCGGAAAATTCTCCGGGTTCGCCTCCCAGAAGAACCGCTGGGTGTTTAGTCGGACCTGAAGACCGAACGGTCCATTGACCCACGAGCGAAAGCCGTCGGTGAAAGCGGTGAAGTTATCCGCCTTTCGCCAGACGAGCAAGCCACCCGCGCCGTTCAGGCCGGTCGTAGCCTGTAGGGCGTCGCCGTTGGCCGAGTTATGGTGCTCGTTTTCGAGGCAGCTGCCGACAATCTGGGGGATCAGGGTGTGGAGCGTGGCAAACCCGAGCACGAATTCGCAGTTCTGGGCGAGGGCCGCCGAGGGCGGCGAGAATCCAACGAGGGTCGTGACTAACGCGAGGGTTACGACTATCCGAGACAGCAACATCTGTCCTCCTTGAGACTTTTCATTATGCCGGAACGGCACGCACCGCCGCGCCCTGCGTGTTAGGCGTCCACGGACCTTGGATTATATGCCGACCCAGGTCTTGCGCGGTGAGATTGGCCATGCGATCCTAGCGCTGCAGTTTAAAGAGGAGGATGTCGCGATGTTGAGTGTGCTAAACGACTATCGGGACGGAGTCAGCCTGTATCGCTCGCTGGGAGTCCGTCCATTGATCAATGCTCAGGCAACCATGACCGTTCTCGGTGGCTCGCTCATGCCTCCGGGCGTGCTCGAAGCCATGGCAAGCGCCGCTCAGTGCTTCGTCGACATCAACGAGCTGCAGGCGGCAGTCGGCAGCCGCCTCGCCGAGCTGACTCACAATGAAGCGGCGCTAGTTGTCGGCGGCTGTGCCGCTGGTCTCACCGAGGTCTTTGGCGCGCTGATGGTGGGGACGGATCCGACCCTGATTCATCAGCTTCCGGATACAACCGGGCTTAAGAACGAGGTCCTAATCCATCGTACCCACCGCAACCCCTACGATCAGGCTGTGCGTACCTCCGGCGCGCAGTTTGTCGAGTTCGGCCAGGAAGGCGAAACCAAGCCAGAAGACCTCGAAGCCGCGATTACCGACAGGACCGTCGGCATCTTTTATGTCGTCGCGACCTGGCTGCGTCCGGGGGCGCTCTCGCTCGAAGAGACGGTGGCTATCGCCCACCGCCGGGGTCTTCCGGTCGTCGTCGACGCGGCCGCCCAAATCCCGCCAGCCCGCAACCTCTGGCGTTTCACCCGGGACATCGGTGCTGACGTCGCCGTTTTTAGTGGCGGGAAGAACCTGAACGGGCCGCAGGCGACCGGCCTCGTCGTCGGCAAGAAATCCATCGTCGACCCGGTTGCCCGAAACGGTTATCCGAACCACAGCATTGGCCGGCCGATGAAGATTGGAAAAGAGAATATCGTCGGCCTCCTCGCCGCGGTCGAATGGTATCTTGGTCTCGACCACGCCGGACGTCGCGCGGACTGGGAACGCCAGGTGTCGCTGCTCCGCGAGCGACTACAGGGAATCCCTGGGGTAACCGTCGAGCAAGCGTGGCCCGGAGAAGCCGGAGAGGACGTGCCATACGGCGTGGTCGTCCTCGAACCGGGAAAGGCCCGCCTCGATCGCGATGCCCTCGCAATCGCCTTGAAGGACGGCGATCCCAAGATCATCTGTGGGTCCGGCCAGAAAGGAATTTCGATTTATCCCGCGACGCTGAAGCCCGGCGAGATGGAGATCATCGCCGACCGATTAGTGGAGCTGTTAGGGTAACACCTGGACCTTCGGGTTACTCCGAGACCGATCGTTACGTTGTGGGTCGAAGCCATCTCACGGGCGGACACGCAGGTCCGCCCCTACCAGAGTGAGTGGTCTGACGCCCATTCGGCGCGTCGTACGGCTATGCAAACAGGTAGGGGCGGACCTGCGTGTCCGCCCCCGTTCCCGTTCCGGCTGGTCGCCGCATCATCAGGAATAACCGACAAACCTATCAAGCTGGTAGGGGCGGACCTGTGTGTCCGCCCGAGTTCCCGTTCCGAGCCGTCGACGGCACATCGAACATGGGTGGGACCCATTGGCCGCATTCTCGTTTGTCCCACGGTTTCGCCGCGTCACCTGCGCACTCTGCGTCTACCAATCGGCCACGCTGCCATCTGAATCGTAAAAATGCTCTCCGCCCAGCTCTTCGGTGTACCGCGACATCTTGACGACTTCCTTCTCGTCCACCTCGATCCCTAGACCCGGAACGGTCGGCAGTTCGATGTAGCCGTCCACGACCTTCCAGGCCGGTTGCGCCACGTCTGCCAGCCAGTCCGGACCGACCGACTCCTGGATCAGGAAGTTCGGAACGGCGGCGTCGACGTGGGCGCAGGCGGTGAGCGCGACCGGCCCAATCGCGCAGTGAGGGGCGATGTGGATGTAATAGACCTCGGCCATGTTCGCGATACGCTTGAGCTCGCTGATCCCACCGGCGTGGGCGCCATCCGGCTGAATGTAGGCGCATGCCTGCTTCTCGAGAACCGTTCGAAACTCCCAACGACTGAGCAATCGCTCGCCCGTCGCGATTGGGAACGGAACGTGGTCGGAGACGAGCTTGAGCGCGTCGACGTTATCCTGAGGAACGGGCTCCTCGACAAACATCGGGCGCACGTCGACCAGTCGATGGCACATCTCGATTGCCAGGGCAGGCGTCATCTTGCCGTGGAAGTCGAATGCCAGCTCCACCTCGGGCCCGACCCACTCACGCATCAAGCTTGCGCGGGCAATAAACCCATCGATCGTGGCCGGGGGCTCGTGCGCTCGCCACTTTCCACCCGGTCCAGCCTTGAAGGCGGTGTAACCGCCGGTTCGTTGGAGATAGGTGAGGCGCTCGCGCGCTTTCGTCAGTCCTTCGTCGCTGAGATCGTGAATGCCCCAGTGGGCGTAGAGCCGCACCCGATCTCGGGTTGGGCCGCCGAGCAGCTTGTACACCGGCGCGCCGTAGAACTTGCCGGCGATGTCCCAGAGCGCCTGATCGATGCCGGACAGCGCGCTCATAAGGACGTTTCCCCCGCGAAAAAACGCCGAGCGGTAAATGTGCTGCCAGTGATGCTCGATCCGAAGAGGGTCTTTGCCAATCAGATACTCGGCCAATTCCTCGACGGCGGCCATTGTGCTCTTCGGCTTTCCTTCGAGCGTGGATTCACCCCAACCGACGATGCCGTC
>CAZBQK010000074.1:0-14783 GCA_964493975.1 uncultured Dehalococcoidales bacterium
GCATTGATCTTGCGATCGGTGAGAAAGACCATATTGGGCGGGGGCTGGGCCCCCGCCGTGACGAGCTACGAGCGGGGCACACGCCCCCGCGCTACTGACCAACCTACCGACTGTTCCCTTGTTCCGGATCTATCGGTCCATTACCACGCTGTCAAACGTCCCATCGGCCACCCGCGTCCGGAGCCCTTGACCCGTAACAATATCTGAGGTCAAGCGAACCACCTTCTCGTCGTCAACACGCCAGGTCACCGAGAATCCACGAGCTAGTATGGCTTGTGGGTCAAGCGCTCTGATTTGTAGCTCGCGCGCCGCCAAACGCTCCGAGCGTAGCTCAAAATCGTGCCGAATCACCGTCGTGGCGCGGGTCATTAGTGACACTAGCTCCTTGCGTCGCGCCACGATCGTCGCGGCCGGCGAATTATGAACCAGCGACAACTCCGCCTGACCTAGATCTGACTCGAGACGATCGAAGCAGCGACGCATCGCCCATACCATTCCAGACGCGAGACCGGAGAGTCGTTCCCGGACGTCCAACTCGTCGGGTACGACAAGCTCGGCCGCTGCCGACGGGGTTGGCGCCCGACGGTCGGCCACGAGATCAGCAATCGTCACGTCGGTCTCGTGGCCAATCGCCGAGACAATTGGCGCTCGCGATCCAAAGATCGCTCGCGCGACGGATTCGTCGTTGAATGGCCATAAGTCTTCGATCGATCCACCGCCGCGCGCGACGATGATGACGTCGACGTTCCCAACCGCGTTCAGGTCCTCGATCGCCTGGCAGATGAGCGGAGGGGCATCATCTCCCTGCACTGGCGTGGGGGCCAGCACGATCTCGGCCCCCCGCCACCGTCGGCCGACAACGTTTCGAATGTCGTGAATGACGGCCCCGGTTGCCGACGTCACGACGCCAATGCGCGATGGCCATTCGGGAAGGGGCCGCTTGCGAGAAGGCTCGAAAAGGCCTTCCGCCTCCAGTCTCGCCCGCAGCTCCTCGAGTCGAAGCTGGAGCTCACCCATTCCGGCCGGCGCGACGAACTCGGTGTAGAGCTGATACGTCCCCTGGGCCTCGTAGACCCGCAACGCACCGCGGGCCACGCACCTCTCGCCATTTTCCGGACGCTTCCGAATTCGGGCGAGCTGTCCCCGAAACATGACGCACCGGAGCTGACTCCCGGAGTCTTTCAGCGTGAAAAACGCGTGACCCGACATCGATACGACAAAATTCGAAACTTCGCCTTCAATCCACAGATCGTGAAACATCGGCTCGTCGTCGATGATCTGCTTCACCTGACGATTGACCTGGGACACGCCCCAGATTATCATCGCGGGCTCATCACGCTACTTGGCGAGACTATAGATGATCGGCTGCTTCGGGGCGTGGCTGAGGATTGAGATATTGTCGGATTCGATCAGGGCAACGTCTTCAATTCGGACGCCGCCCCAGCCGGGTACGTATAACCCCGGCTCGACGGTGACAATCATTCCCGGTTGGAGCACGTCGGTACTCGTCGCCGCCAGCCGCGGCGCCTCGTGAATCATCAGGCCGACGCCGTGGCCGAGCGAGTGTCCAAACTCGGCGGCTCGCCCGGCGGACTCAAAGACATTCCGCGCTATCTCGTCGGCTTCCTTGCCAGTCTGGTTAGATCGTAGCTTGGTCAAGGCCGCCTGCTGGGCCGCCAGAACGAGATTCCACGTGGCAAGGAACTGGTCGCTCGCCTCGTCGAGACAGAATGACCGCGTCAAGTCGCCACAGTACCCGTCGACCTGGGCTCCCATATCGATCCAAATCGGGTCGCCTGCTTTCACGGCGTAATCAGTTGGTTCGTGATGCGGGATCGCGGCATGGGGACCCGCGGCGACCGACGGACCGAACGCCATCCCGTCCGCTCCCCGCTCACGAAGCGACCGTTCGAGCGCCCAGGCAATCTCACGCTCGGTCTGGCCAATCCGAAGCGCCGACGTGACCGCGACAAATGCGTCGTCCGTCATCGCGCTGGCGCGGCGCAGAATCGAGATTTCGTCGCGGTCCTTGGTCACTCGCAGCTTTTCGACGAGGCCGTCGACCGCAACGAAGGAATGGCGCGAGCCGAGACGGGTGTTCCACTCTTCAAACAAGCTGTAGCTCACCCAACCTCCTTCGAAGCCGATCCGGCTCGAGGGACGCGCCTCCAGGAGCCCGACCAGGGCGTCCAGAATCCGACTTTGCGCCTTCACCGCCTCAAGGTGGCGTACCCCGGTTTCAACGGCCTCGAAGTGAAGGAAGTTCGTGACGAAGAATCCGTCGGTTGGGGTCAGCACGACCCAGCCCGAGGATGACTGGGACGAATCGTCATTCCAGCTGAACCCGGTCAGGTATCGGCGATTCGCCGGTTGGCCAACCAGGAGGATACCGAGTCCTTGCTCTGCCATCAGCTGGCGGGCCTGATCAAGACGCGAGCCGTAGTTCATGGATCCTCCCTCTGGAATGCGTTCAGCCGATCGCGACCTTCGCCGACTCGGGCGAGGAATCGGCTCGGGTCACGGTATGGCCGCAGTCAATACACTTGGCCTCATTCCGTCCCGCTTCGGTCATGAGTCCACCACACTTTGGACACGGCTCCGGGACCGGCCGTTGCCAGGTTGCGAACTCACATTCCGGGTAGCGCGAACAGCTATAGAACAAGCGGCCTCGCCTAGTTCGCTTTTCGACAATTTCGCCCTCGGCGCACTTGGGGCAGTGTTGACCCAGCTTAATCATGAACGACTTCGCGTTCTTGCACGCTGGATAGTTGCTGCACGCGATGAACTTTCCAAATCGCCCGTGCTTGATCACCATCGGATGACCGCATTTTTCGCAGTCCTCCCCCGCGGGCTCTGGCTGAAGTGACACCTGCGGAATGTTGACGTCCGCCTGACGAAGGGTCTCCTCAAAGGGCGGATAGAATTGCTCGAGGAGGCCCGCCCAGGGAGCGCCTTCATTGGCGACGTCGTCGAGCTTTTCTTCCATGCCGGCGGTGAAACCGACGTCGATTATGTCGGGGAAATGGACCGCGAGTAAGTCGGTGACAACGCAGCCAAGGTCGGTGGGATAAAGCTGGCGTACCCGTCGCTCGATATACCCTCGTTCCTGGATCGTCGAAAGGGTCGGCGCGTAGGTGCTCGGACGCCCCACTCCGTTTTCTTCCAGCGCCTTCACCAGCGTGGCATCGGTGTACCGCGGCGGCGGCTGGGTGAAGTGTTGCTCTGGCGTTATCGCTTCCGCTCGAAGGCGATCGCCGACCGCGACCGGCGGAAGTGGTCGAGCCGAATCTGAGTCTTCGGCGTCTCCCTCGTCTCTCCCTTCGGTGTACACCACGGTAAAACCTTTGAACTTGACCGTCGAGCCGGTGGCGCGCAACAAATAGGCGCGTGCGTCACTCGGGCCAGTCGCGGTGACGTCAACCGTGATGCCATCGTAGATCGCGCTCGTCATCTGACTCGCGATGAAACGCTGCCAGATGAGCTTATACAGGCGCATTTGGTCGGGCGTCAACTGGCCCTTCAGCATCTCGGCGGTTCGTCGAACGTCGGTCGGTCGGATCGCCTCGTGGGCTTCTTGCGCTCCTTTTGCCTTGGCTTTGTAGACCCGAGGAGTCGGCGGAGCGTACTCCGGACCGTAGGCCCGGCGGATGTACTCAAGCGCTTCGGCCTGTGCCGACGCGGCGACGTTGGTCGAATCAGTGCGCATGTACGTGATCAGGCCGACGCTTCCCTCGCCCGCGATGGGAACGCCTTCATAGAGCTGTTGCGCGACCGCCATTGTCCGTTTCGTGCTGAATCCAAGCTTTCTGGACGCTTCCTGTTGAAGTGTGCTCGTCGTGAACGGCGCGGCAGGATTTCGCTGCACCTCCCGCTCTCGAACCTCGGCGACGACAAACGTAGCGCGTTTCAGATCACGTACGACGAGGGTCGCCGCGTCCTCGCTATCGAGCTCCGGCTTTTGTCCATCGATTTGAACCAGACTGGCCCGGAACGGTCGCGGACGGGTGCGGCCGTTCGCCTTCTCCTTGATCAGCTCGGCGTCGATTGTCCAATACTCGCGCCGTACGAACGCCTCGATTTCTCGTTCTCGGTCCACGACGAGCCGGACCGCGACGGACTGAACTCGGCCGGCCGACAGTCCTCGCTTGCTGATTTTTCGCCGAAGCAGTGGACTCAAGCTATATCCAACAAGACGGTCCAGGATCCGTCGGGCCTGCTGGGCCTCGACAAGCCCGCGATTGATGTCGCGAGGCGATGCAAACGCGCGGTTGATCGCATCTTTGGTAATTTCGTGAAACTCGACCCGGTGCACCTTGTCCGAATCCCGGAGATTCAGGGCCTCGGCAAGATGCCAGGAGATTGCCTCCCCTTCGCGATCTGGGTCGGTCGCCAGATAGACGTCGGTCGCGTCTTTTGCTTGAAGCTTGAGCCGCTTGACGACGTCTTTCTTTTTCGCGGGGACGACGTACCGAGGCGTAAAGCCGTGCTCCACATCGACGCCAAGTCGATTAGCCGGGAGATCCCGAACGTGGCCAATCGACGCCTCGACCGAGAAGTCGCGCCCAAGGAATCGCCCGACGGTTCGTGCTTTCGTGGGCGACTCAACAATGACTAGGTTTTTCGCCATGAATCTGTGTTTTCCTCCAACGACACTAACGACAGCGCACGTATTGCATGCTACCGACGTGCCGCGCTAAGCCTTTCAATTCGAGCATCGCCAGCGCTCCACTTACTCCGTTAACCGGTACGGCAAGTTGGCGGACGATCTCGTCGACGTGAACCGGCTCACCGGTCAGAACGTCGAGAACCGATCTTTCAATTGGGTCGTCGGGAGCAATTGCGCGAAACGCTAGCTGCTCGCCAACTGACGCAACGTTCAACTCCTCAAGTATGTCGTCGACGTGTTGGACCAACTTCGCTCCTTGCTGAATGAGACGGTTGGTCCCCAAACATCCTGCCGCAAGAATGCTTCCCGGTACCGCTAGAACGTCGCGTCCCTGTTCGAGCGCAAAGTTGGACGTAATTAACGCCCCGCTGGTTTCGCCGGCTTCCACGACGAGAACCGCCCGCGACATCCCGCTGATGATGCGGTTCCGGGCCGGAAAATTCCCGGCGTCGGGAGTTGTTCCCAACGGATAGTCGGATACGACCGCGCCGTTCGCCGCGATTTCACGGGCAAGACCGGCATGCTCCGGCGGATATGCGACATCTAAGCCGCATCCTACCACGGCGATCGTCCGACCGCCGACATGGAGCGCCGTCCGATGAGCTACCGCGTCGATTCCGCGCGCCAGGCCGCTGACAATTGTGACACCGCGCCCAGCGACTTCGCCGACAAGCTGCTCGCAAACACTTTTACCATAAACCGACGCTCGGCGCGTACCTACCACGGCTAACGCTAACTCATCCTCCGGACGTAACGTGCCCCTCACGTATATCAGCGGAGGTCCATCGGAAACGTGACGGAGAAGAGAGGGATACGTCGAATCGTCGAGCGTGACGAGCGTTATCCCAGCCCGCTCCACCCGATCCAGCTCGCGGTCTAAGTCGATCTGGCGACGTCGGGCGACGATTTGCTCGACCGCCTTTTGATCGATTCCGGCGCTCGCAAGACTAGCCGCGCTGGCGTGCCAGGCGGCTTCAGTTGCACCAAAATGGGCCAGCAGACGCCGAACGCGCGAGGGACCAACGCCTGGGATCAGGTTGAAGCCAAGCCAAAAGCGAGGGTCAGACATCAACGTGGAGTTTGGCGTCGCTTTTGAAGTCTACCACAGGTAACCGCGTCAACCAATCCAACCAGCCAGGTGAGCGCCGACGGTCGCCGCCACGCCGACGAATATTCCCATGACGACGCCAAACGTCAAACGAACGGTGTAGCGCCACCCGGACTTCTTTTCGGCCGCGCTCAGGCGACTCGAGAGCTCCGCGACCTTGTTGTCGAGATCGTCAAGTCGCCCGCCCAGGCGCTCGAACTGCTGGTTGATCTGCGCGGACTGCGCCAGCTGCACAACGCTCGACGTCCCGACGTCCCCAGACGGAATGACCCGACCGGCTTGTCGGGACAGATTCTCCATCACTCGGTCGGTCACGTAGCGAATGACCTGGGCGGTTATCAGATTGCTTACCATGTCACGACCTACAGTTCCGCGCGATCCATCTGGAAGGCTTCGTGAAGAGCCTGGACAGCGCCAACGGCCTGAGCCGTGTCGACCAGGCAGGTGATTCGAATCTCGGACGTCGTGATCATCTCGATGTTGATACCGTGATCAGATAGGGCGGAAAACATGCGCGATGCATAGCCCGGGTGGTGTTGCATCCCGGTACCAACTATTGACACCTTACTTAGCTCGGTACTCGAAACGACGTCGGTCGCCTGCATGGATTGCGCCACCGGCTGGACGATGCGCAACGCCTGATTCAGGTCGGAGCGCGACACTGTGAACGAAAGGTCGGTAATCCCGTGGACGCTTGCGTTTTGGACGATGACGTCAACGCTGATGTTTGAGTTGGCAAGGGGCTGGAAAATGGCCGCGGCGATTCCCGGACGGTCGGGAACGCCCAACACCGTGATTTTGGCCACGTCGTTCTCGTGCGCAACCCCGCGAACCTTGTTGTGTACTTCCATGTCCGCCCCTCCGTGAATCAACGTTCCTTCCCCGTTGTTAAAGCTCGAACGAACGAGAATCGGAACGCCAAAAACGCTTCCTAGCTCGACCGCCCGCGGATGCATGACTTTTGCACCTTGCTGAGCCAGCTCGAGCATTTCTTCGTAAGAAATCTCATCGATTTTCCTTGCGGTCGGCACGACGCGGGGATCGGCCGTAAATACTCCATCGACGTCAGTGTAGATCTCACAGAGGTCGGCTTTGAGTATTGCCGCCATTGCGACCGCGGTCGTATCCGAGCCTCCCCGACCGAGAGTTGTCACATCGAACTCTTCGGTCATCCCCTGGAAACCAGCCACGACCACAACCCGGCCAGCCGCTAGCTCGCGATGAACTCGCGACGGGTCGACGGCGACGATGCGGGCTCGGCTATGGCTGGTGTCCGTTCGGATGCCCGCCTGAGCGCCCGTCAGCGAAATCGCGTCAAAACCGTGATGTCGCAGCGCCATCGCCATCAACGTACAGGAAATCATCTCCCCTGTCGACAGTAGAAGGTCAAGCTCGCGGTTATCCGGCTCATCCGCTAACTGGTACGCCAGGTTGATCAGGTCGTCGGTGGTATCGCCCATTGCCGATACGACGACGACAATTGGTCGTCCCCCATCGCGGCTCGCAATGATGCGCCTCGCGACGGCGCGAATCCGCTCGGCGTTTGCCAGCGAGCTTCCCCCATACTTCTGGACCAGGATCCCCATGCCCGACGTCTCCTACCTTCTGACGGACGGTGATTCTACCACAGCGGCTCGAACGAAGAAGGGCAAAGCGGTGGAGACGAGTGCGTCGAAGGGTTAGCCACAAGGATAACGGGTAGTGGTACACTGATCGACGAGTAGCGCCACACTACCGCTCCGTGGCCTAACATCCAATGGCCCCGGTCATTCCTGGGCCAGGTGGGAACGCAGTGACAGACGCAGATCGCGAGCTCCCGGCTCTTGCTCCGGCGCCGGAATCAGGAGTCGAGGCAGACATTCAAGTTGGGATCCTCACGAAGGGCAAACCGACTCTTGGCATGGTGTTGACCAGCCTACTTCTCCAGGAATCTGTCCGGGTCCAGATCCACGTCGTGGATACGTCCGCCAGACCGGTCATCACCCGAGATGACGTCCGATTCGCTCTAAGATTAGCGGGAGATCGGGGTATCCGCTGCAGCTACGACTTTGCCGGCGAATCAGATCGGGCATTTTCATCTGGGAAGGCCAGGCTTATCACCGAGCTGACGGGCCAGTTCCTTTGTTTGACCGATGACGACGTCGTGATGCCATCGGTCGCGCTTGCGCGACTACTCCAGACGGCAAGATCGAGTGGGGTGTTCGGATACATCAGCCCACTTTGTCTGAACGCGCCCCATCTGGTGGGCGATTGGGGCGAACGTCCACCTTGTACGCCTGGGTCAGTCATTTATCAGGATCCAATCGTCCATCAAATTCTTCTGCGCTACTACCAATCGACGACCGACGTCCTCGACCATCAAAAGACTGACCTCAAGGTCTGGGAGCCGGCGTTCTTGACCGAGATCTTTGACGCGTTGATGCGACCAGGAATCCGTCAAAACGATACGACGATCTACCACCTCGATTACCACGAAGACCCGCACTGGATCGAGGAAGAAAGGACGGTCATCGTTCGATCTCGTCGGGCTGCTCGCGACCTGGTTCAGCAGGCAGACGACATTCGTCCGTCGCACCCACCACGGTTTGGACCGATCGGCGCGCCTCGAATTGTAAGCCTCCCATCCCCTGGATGGCTCTCGAAGGCCAAAAAAGCCATCCTCGGCAAGGTGTAGCGCGTCGGAGTCAGCGCGTCTGGCACGGGCCGTGCCTTGCGCACCGCCATGTTTAATCGCTTTGAATCCCTCGTCTCCCGATTTGCCGGGCTTCGAGCGACTGTCATCGGCGACGTCATGCTGGACCGCTATGTCGTCGGCCGGGTTCGGCGAATCAGTCCCGAAGCGCCGGTCCCGGTGGTGGAAGTAGAAAAGTCGTTCGAACGACCGGGCGGCGCGGGCAATGTGGCCGCCAATCTTACTCGTCTAGGCTGTTCGACCAGCATTATCGCAACGGTGGGTTCAGACGCCGATGGCGACGAACTCCGAAAAAACCTCGAGTCGGCAAATATCCTGGTCGATGCTCTCGTGGTTGGCCTAGCCCATCAGACAACGGTGAAGACGCGGATCGTCGCTCAAAACCAGCAGGTCGTCCGAGTCGACCGGGAGGCCCTGGCGCGACCGGACTCGTCGCTCGAACAGCTAATTTTGAATCGCTTCGCAGATAACGGAACAGTCGACGTGGTACTTCTCTCCGACTACGCCAAGGGGGTGCTCACGCCGACAATCTGCCGCGAGATCATCCGAGCTTGCCGTGATCGAGGGATACCGGTGATCGTTGATCCCAAAGGGCAGGACTATTCTCGCTACTCCGGAGCCAGCGCGATCACCCCAAACCAGGCCGAGGCAGCCCTGGCAATCGGTTCACGCGACGACGACCCGCCGCCATTTACTGACCTCGCCCGTTTTCTGCTTGACGATTTGGGAATCGACGCGGCGATTGTCACTCGAGGTGAGCACGGGGTGACGGTGCTGCTTCCGGAGCGTTCTCCCACCCACTTGCCCGCCACTGCTGTCGAAGTTGCCGACGTAACTGGCGCCGGTGACACTTTTGTCGCAACTTACGCGTTAGCTCTCGCGGCCGGCGCGACAGTCCTCGAATCGGCTTACGTCGCGAATGTCGCGGCAGGAGTGGTAGTCGGACGGGTCGGCGCGGTGACGATTACCCCGGACGAGTTGTTGGGCGCGCTTCAGGCGCGGTCAGCTCAGAAGCCTCGTCGGCTTGCTGGATAAGCCGCGCTGCGTCGAGCAACGTGACAATGTTTCCTCGGATGTCCGGGGATGCGCGATCCGAAACCTGAATTGACCGACATCCCGCCGCCCTGGCAGCTTCCAGATCGGTCGCCATGTCCCCAATCATCCACGAATTCCGTAGGTCGACATTCCAATCGAACGCCGCCCTTGCCAGCATTCCGGGCCCCGGTTTTCGGCAGTGACATGGTCCCGCGAGCTTGGCAACCGTCCCGTCGACGTGATGAGGGCAAAAATAGAACGCGTCGATCCAGACCTGGTGCTTGGCAAGCAGCTCACTCAGTCGATGGTGAACCCGCTCGAGGTCGGATTCACCGAAGTATCCTCGAGCGATGCCCGATTGATTCGTGACGACAATGAGCCGATAACCAGCACGGCGGAGCAATCGCAGAGCCGCTGGAACGCATGGCAGTAGCTCGGTCAAGGCAGAATCCCCATTGTACGGATGGTCGACGATCAGGGTTCCATCCCGATCGAGGAATACGGCTCGTGACGTTGTCGCTGGTCGCCGAGGGAGACGGTATTTTCCGCATGCCTGGATCGTCATCCCGACCGCACCCTCGGCCCATTGCTCCTCGATAGCCTGAGCGGGGGCAAACCGATGCGATCCACGGCGGTTGACTTCAGGTCGTTCTATTTCCGATGGAGGGAGTGGGATCGCCACCGCTGTCCATTCTCCGATCCGGTCAGGTAAACTGGTGGATTTGGTCTTTCGGCACGTTTGATGCCGACATGAGGCAGATCACCGATCGCGACGTCGTCCGAGACGATGAGCTGGCGTCAAGGATCGAGGACAACGGGATGAAAATAGCGATCCTCTCGACACCCCACGTCCCGACGCCGCCCCGTGGCTACGGCGCTTCCGAAACGATAGCGGGTCACGTGTCCCGCGGGCTGGTGTCGCGGGGGCATCAGGTGAAGCTCTTTGGCGCGGAAGGCTCTACCGGCGCAAGCACGATTACCTGGTATCCGGAGGCGAGGACTGGAAATACCTTCGACGGACGCGAGCTGATTCACGTCGCCAAGGCACTTGCCGACATCGGCGACTGTGACATCGTTCACAATCACTGCGTTGCCGCCGGACCGCCACTCGCCGCGCTTTGCGCCCGACCGTTTTTCACGACAGTTCACTACCAACACCCGATGATTCGCGCATTTCCCCGGGCGCGTTACGTCGCCGTTAGCCACGATCAGGCCAGGCGACTAGCGCGGGACGTCCCTAAGATCGATCTCATTGGAACCGTTCACAATGGGGTAAACCTTGATGAATTCTCGATTGGAACGGCCCGCGGGGATCACCTCGTGTTCCTTGGACGCTTTCATCCAAACAAGGCAGCCGACCTCGCGATCGAGGCTGCGACGATTGCTGAGCGGCGATTGGTGATCGCCGCTCCCGCGCCTCCACCGGATCAGGTGGATTGGTTCGAAAGTTACGTCGCACCAAAGCTGGGGAGGCGAATTGAGTGGATTGGCCCGGTGGATGCACCGGCCCGAGCCGAGCTATTCGCCTCCGCGGCGGCAACCCTCGTCCCATTGAGGTGGGACGAACCATTTGGTCTGGTCATGGCCGAATCAATGGCATCGGGAACACCAGTGATCGCATTCCGTCGCGGCGCCGCTCCGGAGGTCGTCGACGACGAAGTTACTGGCTTTCTGGTCGACGACGTCCGGACTATGGCCGAGGCCGTCGATCGATGCGCGGCGATCGATCCGTGGACATGTCGACGGCGAGTCGTGGAGCGGTTCTCCGTCGATCGGATGGTGGACTCGTATCTCAAGCTCTATCAAGATTACTTGATGAGAGCTTGAGCCAGCTTGACGAACACCAGACTGGGGACCGGAACACCGTCGTTATAGGCATGAACGATTGCCTCAAGGACCTTGCGCGAATTTCCTTCCGAGATGCTGGCGAGATATTCCCAGTCCATCGCCTGGGTGGTGAGAAGCGAAATAGCATCGAGCCAGTGTTTCGGGGCCGACGGAGTAGCCGCCGCCGCCTTCATCACGAAGAAGTCTTCCGGTGGCATGACTGGAACGGTCACGGTCCCAATTGACACCCAACGCGCTCGTCGGAACGTCTCGTCGCCAACGTGGACCAGGCCGGTCGACTCGAAAATGATGTCGACAACTATCCCATTTCTCATTGCCTTATAGAGCCACCGAGGATCTTCGATCCAAACGAGGAAGCCGGAGCTCTCGAGAGCACGACCTGCCCGTGGTGCGTCCACCGGACGTACGAACAGGTCGACGTCGTTGAGTGATTCCCGAAGGCCGTAGGCCTCCGCGGCTAGGCCCCCGCCGACGACGAAGGGGATGGCCGCCGTTTCGAGGAACGTCGCCGCCTCGCCAAGCGTCCGAGACAGATCAGCGTGATTAGACGGCATCGAACGTACTCCGAGGGGAATGGAATTGGAAGCGGTCGCTCGGGCGCCTAAAAGCTTTGCCTGCTCGTCGCCAATCGTCACGGCAACGATGACTGGCATGACTCGTGCCGGTTTCGAACGTAGATGAAAGTTCGGGAGCGATGCATGGTCGATCGATGGGAGTACTCCTGGGCTCAGCTCGACCTGGAGAACGGCCTGGTCGGCGACCCGAAGAGTCCGTCAAGGGAAACCGTCTCCGAGCGCGGGGCTAGGGGCTGGGAGATGGTAACGGTTCTCGCGGTCGGTCCGCCCGAAGCGCTTCGCTACATCGCCTTCTTCAAACGTCGGGTTGCCGAGCCAAGAGTATAGGGCGACTTTCTCACCATTTCGGGGGGTGACCCCCGCCCGCGACTTGACACGCTTTTCGCTCGCATGGTAGCCTGCGCCAAACGTACGGGCCTAACCGGCCCGCGTGGGAGGACGCAGAGTGCAACCCACCTCCACCCCACGCCGGGACCCGCACGCCGCGGGACCGTGCTTGTACTTCGCGGCAATTACACTTTTCCTCACGGTGACCGCTCTTTTTCCATCCCTGGCCTACGCTGACGACGGCTTCGCGACGTGGTACGGCCCCGGATTCCAGGGAAACACCATGGCGAACGGTCAGACCTACGACATGTACGATCCCACGACGGCGGCCTGTAACATTCTTCCCTTTGGGACGTGGGTCCAGGTCACAAATCCGGCCAACGGACGCTCGGTTGTCGTCCAGGTTCGGGATCGTGGTGGATTCAGCTATGCCCTGGACTTGTCGTACGCCGCGTTCAAAATGATTGCAAATCCGGCGATCATGGGCACATCCATCCGGTATCAGGTGGTCTCGGGCCCATCCGGCGTCCCGGTTCCGGTCAAGTTAGCATCAAGCACCAAGGCGCCGCCCTCAACGAAGTACGTTGTCCAACCGGGCGACAACCTCAGCTCGATCGCTTTGCAAATGGGCGTCGACGCAACATCGCTCGCCGCGTGGAATGCCATAAGCGATTCGAACTTGCTAACGGTTGGTCAGACGCTTCGGCTCAGCGCCCCGCCCGCTCCACTGCCGGCTGCCCCACCCGCCGCCACTCGAACGTACGTCGTTCAGGCTGGCGACACAATCCTGGGAATCGCCTCGCAATTTGGTGTGTCGTCAGACGTGCTTTCTTCGCTGAACGGAATCACTGATCCAGGCAGCATTCAAATAGGGCAGACGCTGAACATCCCGGCGACCGGTCAAAGCCAAGTTCAGCAGACCTATGTCGTTCAGCCCGGCGATACCCTTTCGGGCATAGCTCAATATCTCGGCGCTTCGCAAGAGTCGATTATTACAGCAAATCATCTTAGTGACCCGAACAGCATTTCCCAGGGGATGTCCCTGACCA
Source organism: uncultured Dehalococcoidales bacterium (assembly GCA_964493975.1). Taxonomy (GTDB): domain Bacteria; phylum Chloroflexota; class UBA6077; order FW602-bin22; family CADDYW01; genus CAZBQK01. Next base: position 13,301 of record CAZBQK010000074.1, read on the forward strand.
TTCCGAGCCACTAAGTCACCTGTCAAGAGTCGGCTCGAGATATCCACCTGTCGCCGTGTTGTCGTCGTTGACCGCGTCACAGCTACGGTGCTACCCTTTTTACAACATAGTCAGGAGATTCTTGGGTGAGTCAGGTGATCGATTCCGTCGAGATCGAGCCCGCGACGGGACCAATTAATGCGATCGTTCGATTGCCCGGCTCCAAGAGCTATACCAATCGCGCTCTCGTGATCGCTGCGCTTGCCCAGGGTCAAACTCGAATCGAGCACGCTCTCGACAGTGACGACACGCGCTACATGTCCAAGGCGCTTCGCTCGCTCGGGATCAAGGTCGACCATCATCCTGCGTCCGACGCCTTCGAGGTGCGGGGTGAAGGGGGCCGTATTCCGGCGAGCAGCGCCGACCTATTTATCGGAAACGCCGGGACAGCCGCGCGATTCCTGACAGCGGTCGTCTCCTTGGGTCACGGGGAATATCGGATCGATGGCGTCGGGCGCATGCGAGAGCGGCCGATCGGTCCGCTGCTCGCCGCGCTGCGGCAGTTGAAGGTCGAAGCGGCGAGCGAGATGCGAGAGGACTGTCCGCCGCTGACGATACGCTCGACCGGGTTAGTTGGCGGAACTGTCGAGATCGACGGCGAGATCAGCAGCCAGTTCGTTAGTGCCCTCATGATGGTAGCCCCATGTACGTCCGTAGGAATCGAGCTTGTCGTGCGTGGCGACCTCGTGTCGAAGCCCTACGTCGATCTAACGGCGAGCATCATGGCTGAGTTCGGTGCGTCGATCGAGAACGATCGGTACCGGCGCATTCGGGTACCCGGCCACCAGGCCTACACCGCTCGAACCTACGTCGTGGAGCCGGACGCTTCGGGCGCCTCGTATTTCCTGGCAGCCGCCGCGCTCACTAGTGGCCGGGTCCGGGTCGAGGCGCTGGGAAGGCACTCCGCTCAAGGGGACCTGGGCCTAATCGGCATCCTGGAACAAATGGGTTGCTCGGTCACCTGGAGCGACGACGCGATTGAGCTTCGCGGACCGGCGGCGCTCCAGGGTGTGGACGTGGATATGGGGGGAATGTCGGACGTGGCCCAGACTCTCGCCGCAATCGCCCCGTTTGCTCAGGGTGAGGTTCGAATTCGCGGAGTCGCCCACATCCGGCACAAGGAAACGGACCGAGTTCACGCCGTCACGACCGAACTTCGACGGATGGGAGCCATCGTCGAGGAACACGCGGACGGCTGGACTGTCCACCCATCAACGCTTCGACCGGTCACTGTCGAAACGTATGACGATCATCGGATGGCAATGAGCTTTGCCGTAACCGGCCTGAGGGTTCCGGGTCTTTCGATTGCAAATCCCGGATGCGTGGGAAAGACGTTCCCGGAATTCTTCGAACGATGGGCGAAACTAACCGAGCCGAGTTCAAGCGCCGCCGATTAGAGCGACGACATTCGAGCGGTCAACCAGTAGCGGGGGGGGGGGGGGCC
>CAZBQK010000075.1:0-14346 GCA_964493975.1 uncultured Dehalococcoidales bacterium
AAGCTTCAGCTGGTCAACCGTGCCAAACCAGCTGAAGCTTTGACTCCTGGGATCGCTTGGTGAACGACAAAATGCTAGCTTTCTACGAGGAGCTCGTCGCGACCAGGTTTGGTCGATACCCGACCAGGTCGTCGAGACTGAGAATATCGTAGCGGTATCCTTGCTCGGTCAAAAAAAGCTGGCGATTCGCGGCGAAGTCTTGATCTTTCGTGTCGCGGGTCACGATCGTGTAGAAGTGCGCTAACAAGCCGTTTCGTTTCGGGCGGAGGATGCGGCCAAGTCGCTGCGCTTCCTCCTGACGCGATCCAAAAGTGCCGGAGACTTGAATCGCGACGCTGGCGTCGGGAAGGTCGATTGCGAAGTTCGCGACTTTCGAGACGATCAGGCGGCGGATATCTCCCGTTCGAAATTGTTCGTACAACCGCTCCCGCTCGCGGGTGGTTGTCTTGCCGGTGATGAGTGGATCGCCAAGCGCCGCTTGGATTTGGCCGAGCTGTTCGAGATACTGCCCTATTATCAGTACCTGATCGTCCGGATGCTTCTTGAGCAGGATCTCCAGCGCCTCGAATTTGCGAGGATTCTCGGCCGCGATTCGCGCTTTCTCTCGATCGTCTCCGACGGCATACGGCATTCGTTGCGCTTCTTCGAGGGGCAACCGTACTTCGTGACACTCGGCGGTAGCGATCCAGCCCTGATCCTCGAGCTCCTTCCACGGAACGTCAAACTTCTTCGGCCCGATCAGGGAAAAGACGTCCTCTTCACGACCGTCCTCTCGTACCAACGTCGCGGTGAGGCCGAGCCGTCGCCGTGCCTGAATCTCGGCCGTTATTCGGAACACGGGCGCCGGTAGAAGGTGCACCTCGTCGTAAACGATCAGGCCCCAGTCCCTTTCGTTGAATATCTGGAAGTGCGGGAATTCTCCGGTTCGCGACGACCGATGAGTGAGGATTTGATAATTGGCGACCGTCACCGGTCGGACTTCTTTTCGCTCTCCGGAGTATTCCCCGATCTGATCGATAGGGATGTCCGTTTTGTCGGCGACCTCGTGAATCCATTGACGGGCCGCCACGGTGTTGGGCGTGAGGATTAACGTCGAACATTTTAGCGCTTGCATTATCGCGAGTCCGACGATTGTTTTGCCGGCCCCGCACGGAAGCACGACCACTCCACTTCCACCGCGCGCTCCGCCGGCCGCGTAGAACACCTCCACCGCGGCACGTTGGTAGGGCCGCAAGGTGAAGAGCGTGCCAGCCCGGGTTTCTGGTCGCAAGACAACGTCAAGGGGCGCACCGTCGACGTAGCCGGCGAGGTCTTCGGCGGGAAAGCCGTACTGGACGAGGGCGTGTTTGATGTGCCCCCGCTTCGCGGCGTCCACCACCAGCGTTCGGTCGTCGCGACGCCCCAGAATATAGCCAACGAACTTTTTGTGGTTGGCGATTTCCGTCAGGAGCATCGGTTCAGCCGACACGAGGAGCAGGTCATCCGCCTTGCGAACGAGCTTCAGTCGACCGTAGCGACTGACGTAGTCCACGATATCGGCCCGAACGTTCGCTGGTAGGTCGTACTTTCCAAATCGGGCAAGGACGTCCAGGACGTCGTCGGCCGAGAATCCGGACGCGGCGGCATTCCAAAGTGAAAGTGGCGTGATTCTGTAGGTGTGGATGTGCTCCGGACTTTTTACCAGCTCGGCGAATCGCGCGAGGGCGTCTCGGGCGTTGGTATAGACCGGACTATCGACCTCTAGCAGGATCGATCGGTCGCTCTGGACGATAATAGGGCGAGACGAATCCGTTCTCATTGACTCATTCCGACGGGATTCTCGATGCGACGGAGTCCGAACGATAAATCTTCCTCCGTCTCCGGTCATCTGTCAAATTGCGTCCAGGCGGCCGAGCGCCCGGCGCAGATCTTGCGACATTACTTTCATAACAGTTCTCCGGCAGCCCTCATTTGCCCGGGGCTTTCCTCGACCTTACGGGACATTCCAAGGGGGAGAGTATGGCCAATATATCCGCCCACCGTTCCTTCGTGTCAAATCCCGCAAACGGTGGATCCGGGTCCGTTCTCGTCGTGGACGACGACGCCTCGATTTGTCGGGTGATTCGTGACGCGCTCGAGAGCGAGGGATTCAGCGTCGCGACGAGCTCCGATGGGATCGAGGCTCTCGGCATGGCCGAGCGGATCCACCCACAGCTCGTCATTCTCGATGTCCACCTTCCGCGACTGAGGGGTGAAAGGGTCGCGGAGGAGCTCGCAGCCCGATCGGCCGGACGGATTCGGATTCTGACAATTACCTCCGACGAACACATTGCGGAATCGGCGCGTCAGATGCGGGCCGTTGCCTACCTGCGAAAGCCCTTCGACGTCGGGGAGCTGATCAGAATCGTTCAGAATTTATTACCGGTCGGCTGCCCGAATTAGCCGTAGAAACGATTCGGCGGAAATGTCTCTAGGAGGGGCATCGACCGTCGAGTTACTCTCCGGCCAATTCTGAATCGCGATTGTCGGAAGTCAAGCGATAGGCAGTTTCCGCCTGCCCCGGGCTAACCAAACCATCTTCGACGTCGGCGTCGACGTTGGAGCGGGGGCGCTGGTTGGGGCTTCCCAATCCCCCTCCGCCCGGCAGCTCAATCCAGATCTGCGTTGTTGGAGCGAGGTAAACCGTCGCCTTCGGGTTCGGACGTTCAATCGCTCCATCGTCGTGTCGCAAAAAGTAATTTCCTGGCGCGCCTTGCTTGCCACTCCGCAGACCACGCGCCGGAAACTGCATTCGATCGAAGAACGGCGAGAACGAGTAGGGCTTTGTCGATCGGAGACCCGCGATAACGAGTCGGTGACCGAGTCCACCGCGAAATTGTCCAGCGCCCCCCGAGTCAATGCGCAACGATTTTTCGAGGACGACCAACGGCGACCGGTTCTCGATGATCTCAACGGGAGTGCCGGAGATCCCCGACGGAAAGGCCGTGGAGGTCAGGCCGTCTAGGCCCGAGCGGGCCCCGGTTCCTCCTGCGTTGAAGAAAAGCAAATTGAAGGGAGTACCGTCGGGGTTGAAACCGTGGAACTGAGTGTTCCAGAGGTTCGCCGATCCCTCGGCCATGATTCGATCCGGAACGATATCCGCGAATGCCCCGAAAATCAGCGCCGGGATGAAGTGCCCCAAGATATGTCGGGCGGCCACCGGCGCAGGACGCCGACAGTTCAGAATGGAACCTTCTGGAGCACTAACGCTTACCGAACGGAAGCTCCCTTCGTTATTTGGAACGTCCGGCGCGAGGAGCGCTTTCAGGGCAAAGGTCGTGTAAGCGTGCGTATAATTCATCACGACGTTGATTCCGCGTGAGCTTTCCGGTGACGTTCCGGCAAAATCAACCGAGATCGAATCGCCGTGCACCACGATCCGCACGGCGATTCGAACCGGTTCGTCGTAACCGTCGGTTAACGCCGCGTTTTCGTACGCTCCATCAGGTAACCCAGCAATGGCCTGACGCATGGCCAGATCCGAACGCCCGATGATCTCGTCCGAAAGGGACTCGATCGAGCTCATCCCATGTTCGTCCAGGAACTCGCGGAGACGTTCTGCGCCGACCTCGTTGGCTGCCGACATCGAGTAGAGCTCGGCGGTGACCTCGCGCGGTGCTCGGATGTTGTTCAACAGGATCCGGAATAGCTCGTCGTTTGGTCGCCCTTCGGAAAACAGTCGGGTCATCGGGATGAATAACCCTTCTTCGTACAGCGAATGGGCGTCCGCGGAAAACACTCGACCGCCAATGTCGGCGACGTGGCAAATATTCCCAAAAAATGCGACCAAACGACCCCGGTAAAAGACCGGCGTGACAATCGTGATGTCGAGGAGGTGACCTGAGGTCTTCCACGGGTCGTTCGTCATCCACACGTCGCCCGGTCGGATCGTCTCGGGAGGAAACTCGGCGAGAAAGTGCTTGATGCAGTTCGCCATCGAATTGATGTGGCCGGGCGTGCCGGTGACCGCCTGGGCGAGCAGGTAACCGCGAGCGTCGAAGACGCAGGCCGATAGGTCGCCGGCCTCCGCCACGGGAGGCGAAAACGACGTTCGGACCAGGGCGGCCGCTTGCTCGTTGACGATGGCGATCAATCGGCTCCAGAAGACCTCCAGGGTGAGCGGGTCGAGACCAATCCTCGTGTCACTCACGGTGTCATTCGCCTTTCGTAATGTGAATGACCAGGTTGAGACCTGAATCGACCTCAACCGTCGCGCGCCCACCGATCACGACCGTCGATTCTCGTTCCTCGACAATCGTCGGGCCGAAAAGATCGGTTCCCGGCACGAGTCGGTAACGGTCGTAGACTGGCACCGGGGCGAAGTCGCCGACGGAGGGGAGGAAGGCGTGACGGACGCCTTTGATCGCGTCGCCACTTTTGGACAGGTAGCCGCTCTCTGCCACCGGACGTCCCCGTGGAGCTGGGCCCGACACCCTTAACCGCCAGTTCAGCGTTTCGGCGGCGACTCCTGGTGCCGCCCGCTTGAAGAGGGAAAGATAGGTTGCGTCGAACGAACGCTGCAAAGCGTCGCCCGAGTCGCTGGTCAAGCGACCAGCTGGCACGGCAACCTCGATCTGGTGGGCCTGGCCGGAGAGACGCATATCGCACGACCGAGTGACGAGAACGTCGTCCGGGGCGATCGAGGCCTCGGCCAGGATTGCCTTTCCTTCCGATTCCATCTCCCGATAGAGACGATCGACATCCTCCCAGTTAACCCGGTCGATCAGCGCGGCACCTCCCCGGACGAAGTCGAACGATACCGGAGCCGACAGGAAGCCGAAGGTCGAGCCAACTCCGGCGGCGAAAGGGGCGATCACCTGATCGAGGCCAAGGATCTCGGCGACGCGAAAAGCGTGCACCGGACCGGCGCCCCCGAAGGCAAACATCGGGTAGTTCCGGACATCCTTGCCCCGCTCGACCGCGTGAATCCGGGCGGCCGATGCCATGGTTTCGTTGACGACTTGATGGATTGCCCACGCGGCAGCCGGCACCGATAGTCCCAACGGGGCGGCGATGTGCTCGTGGATAGCCAGCTCGGCCGCCTCAACCGAAAGAGGCATGTCGCCTCCCAGAAAGAAGCCCGGGTCGAGATAACCCAGCACGAGATCCGCGTCGGTCACGGTTGGGTGAGTGCCACCGAGGCCGTAGCAGGCCGGGCCAGGGGACGCTCCAGCGCTATCCGGCCCTACTTTGATCAGTCCGAAGCGGTCAATCCGCGCGATCGACCCTCCGCCGGCCCCGATTTCGATCATCTCGATGGCCGACGCTCGAATTGGGAGTCCACTGCCCGGTTTGAATCGATGGATTCGGTCGACTTCAAACTCATTCGTCGTAAATGGCTGACCGTTCTCGATCAGACAGGCTTTCGCGGTTGTGCCCCCCATGTCGAATGACAGAAGATTAGAGTGGCCGGTCATACGCCCAAAATCGGCGGCGGCCAGCGCGCCGGCCGCCGGGCCTGATTCGATAACCCGGACCGGGAAACGCCTGGATGTCTCCGCCGTCGCGAGACCTCCGTTGGAGAGCATGACGAACAAGCGGCCGGGAAAACCGTCGCCGCGCAGTGCGCCATCGAGGCGAGCCAGGTACCGATCGAGGACATCTTGAACGTACGCGTTCGCCACCGTTGTCGACGTCCGCTCGTACTCGCGAATCTCGCCGGCCACGTCACATGAAAGCGATATCCGGGCGTCTGGCATTAGCTCGGCGAGACGGGCTCCAACGAGGCGTTCGTGGGAGGGGTGACGAAAAGAATGGAGAAACACGATTGCGATTGACCGGATAGCCTGTTTGGCGATCGCGGCGGCAACCTGGTCGACATCCGAAAAACTTGGCGCCCGAAGAACCGAACCATCGGCCAGAACCCGTTCGTCAATCTCAAAACGGTTAGCCCGCGGTACGAGGGGCGCGGGCTGTCGAAGGAGCAGATCGTACATGTCGTAACGGTGCTCCCGCGCAATGTCGAGGACGTCCTTGAAGCCACGGGTCGTCACGAGGGCCGTTGGCGGACCCGACCGCTGAATAATCGCATTTGTGACCAGAGTCGTTCCGTGGATGACCGTGGTCACGTCCGCCAGTTTTATTCCCAGCCCTTCCAGCGCCGCTTGGATTCCCCGCAACACGCCCTGGGAAGGATCGTCCGGCGTCGTGAGCGTCTTCGCGATCCTAAAATCACCGGACTCGTCGTCGAGCACGAGCACGTCCGTAAAGGTGCCGCCGACATCGGCTCCGATGCGCCAAGTGGCTGGCGATTTCCGTGTAGTTTCGGGCAATAGGACCATCCGACCGCGAGACTTCGCTGGCGTTGCGGCACCTATATTACGTCGCTCACGAAGTCTGGCGCAACGCGTGGAGCGCACGCGGGCAACTGGACCTATCTCCCGGTAGAGACGTTTCGCTGAAACGTCTCGGTCCCCCGTCGGCTCGGCTAGAGAACTGTCCCGCTTTTTGCGTCGACCGTCCATGGTAAAATCTTACGTTGGTACCGAATTCAACACTTCAACTCGTCCTGGTTGCCGCCACCGCGCGGCGGGAGGCTTGATGGCGGTTAGGGAGATTCTCACCGTCGATCATCCGATGTTACGTCGGAAGTGCTCGAAGATTCAGCGTTTGGACGGAAGCCACCAGAAGCTAATCGACGACATGATCGAGACGATGAGACACGCGAATGGAGTTGGCCTCGCGGCTCCGCAAGTCGGCGTGCCACTGCGCATTTTTGTCGTCGAGACTCCCGAAGACATCGAAGAGCCCCACGCCGGTGAGTTGTTCGTTATTTACAACCCAGAAATTCTGAAGAAAGACGAGCTTTACTATCCTGAAGAAGGTTGCCTTTCAATGCCGGGTTGGGTCGGAAACGTTCCTCGATTCCAGAACGTTACGCTAAAGGGACGTGACCGACTGGGGCGTGAGGTGCGGGTTAAAGCGACCGGCTACCTGGCACAGGCATTTCAGCACGAATCCGATCATCTCGACGGCGTGCTCTTCTTTGACCACCTTTCGGATATGAATCAATTGCGACGGACCACGCACGCAAGCGAGGCCGTCGAGGCGTAACCTCCACTTCTCACCGCATCCGGATCAGCCGGGCACGTTTCGATGAACGCGCTCTGGTTAAGGAGAGCGATTGAATCTACACGAGTATCAAGCGAAGGAACTACTGCGTCAGCACGGCGTACCGATTCCGCCAGGCGAAGTTGCCGTTACCCCGACCGAAGCCCGGGACGTTGCCGAGCGCATCGGCAAACCGGTTGTCGTCAAGGCTCAAGTTTTGACCGGTGGACGGGGGAAAGCGGGCGGCGTCAAGCTCGCGTCCACGCCGGAGCAAGCATTCAAGGTCGCGTCGGCGATCCTTGGCATGGACATCCGAGGTCATCTCGTCCGCAAGGTCCTCGTCGCCGACGCGGCGGAGATCGCACGCGAGATCTATTTCGGAGCGATCCTCGACCGCGCTTCTCGAACGGTCGTCTTGATGGCGAGCGCCGAAGGCGGAGTTGAGATCGAGGAAGTTGCTCGGGTATCGCCGGAGAAAATTGTCCGCCGCTCGATCGATCCCTTTCTCGGTTACGCCGACTATCAGGGGCGCGAGATTGGTTTCGCCCTTGGATTGAATCTGGCCCAGGTGCGGACCTTCAGTCAGATCGCGCGCGCCCTTTACGACACCCTCATCCAAAACGATGCGACCTTACTCGAGATTAATCCTCTTGCCGTTACCCCCGGCGGCGAGCTGCTTGGCCTCGATGCGAAGATGGTCATCGACGACAACGCGCTCTACCGTCACCCTCAGCTGGAGCGACTTCGCGATGTCGAGGCCGAGGACCCAATCGAACGCCACGCTCGCGAGCAAGGGATCAATTACATCAAGCTCGACGGAACGATCGGTTGCATCGTGAATGGCGCGGGCCTGGCGATGGCAACCATGGACGTTTTGAAGTTATACGGCGGATCGCCAGCCAACTTTCTCGACATCGGGGGCGGCGCTCGGTCCGAGCGAGTCGTGGCGGCGCTTCAGTTAATCCTTTCCGATCCAAAAGTTAAGGCCATTCTGTTTAATATCTTCGGTGGAATTACTCGATGTGACGAAGTCGCCCGGGGTATTCTCGCCGCGCAAGAAACGATCGGGGTGACCGTTCCCATCGTCGTACGGTTGGTCGGGGTGAACGAAGAGGAAGGTCGGCGGATTTTGCTGGAAGCGCATCTCGGCGCCTATACCTCGATGGACGACGCCGCGAAGGCGGTTGTCGCCGCGGCAGGCGAGGGCAAGCAAAACCAGACGCCGGGAGGCCAGGCATGAGCGTGCTCGTCGGAGCTGAAACCAGACTCCTCGTTCAGGGTATGACCGGCCGGGAAGGCGAGTTTCACACCCGGGCGATGCTCCAGTACGGCACGCACGTCGTCGCCGGGGTAACGCCAGGACGCGGTGGCCAGGAGGTCGCCGGGGTTCCCGTTTTCAACACGGTAGCTGAGGCGATGGCCTCGACCGGGGCGAACGCAAGTATCATCTTTGTGCCCGCGCCCTTCGCGGCTGACGCGATTCGCGAGGCCGTTGCGAGCGCGATTCCCTTGATTGTGACGATCACCGAGGGCGTACCGGTGTTGGATATGGTTCCGCTCTACCACTACGTCCACGACCGCGGGATTTGCCTGATTGGGCCGAACTGCCCCGGGCTGATCTCACCTGGCAAAGCGAAAGTGGGAATCATGCCGGCCCACATCCATCGTCCCGGGTCGATTGCCGTGGTGTCACGAAGCGGAACCCTCACTTACGAGATCGTCGCGGCATTAACGGGAAATGGCTACGGTCAGTCGACATGCATCGGGATCGGCGGCGACCCAATTGTCGGGACCTCATTCGTCGAGGCGCTCGAGTTATTCGAAGCCGACGACCAGACCAGGGCGATCGTTTTGATCGGCGAGATCGGCGGAAGCGAAGAGGAACGTGCGGCCGAATTCATCCGCGAGCGGGTGAAGAAGCCGGTCGTGGCCTTTATCGCGGGTCGAACCGCGCCTCCGGGACGACGAATGGGACACGCCGGAGCAATCATCTCCGGGTCGGCCGGAACGGCGTCGGAAAAGATCGCCGCGCTTCAGAGCGCCGGCGTCCAGGTTGCCGACAGTCCGACCCAAATCGCGGCCTTGATCGAGTCGCTGAACGTGGCGCGAGATCTGAGCCCGGTGGCGACCAGCGGGACCTAACGTCTAACGACATTCTCCCAGCCGATCGCCCCGAGCGATCGATTCTTCAGCGGAAAGGCCAGGAACGAGCGTGCTTCAGCGGAATATTCGGATGCTCGTCGGCATCATCATCGTCGCGGCGGCAGCGCTCTATATCGCGTCGCCGACTTCACCTGGCCTCCACTTCGGCGCCTTCGGCGTCAACGTGAACCAGGACTTCCCAATCCGCCAGGGCCTCGACCTTCAAGGTGGAATTCAAGTCTTGCTCGAGGCCGATGTACCGCAAGGTCAGGTTGTCGATCCGACGTCAATGGATGCGGCAATAAGCGTCGTTCAAAGTCGAGTGAATGCATTGGGCGTCTCCGAGCCTCTCGTGCAACAGGCGAGTGGAAATCGGATTATCGTCGAGTTACCTGGGATTAAGGACCCGGATCAGGCCGTCAAGACGATTGGCCAGACCGGTACACTCGAGTTTATCGACGCGGGCTCGACCCCGCTTCCGGTCGGAACGGTCGTGACCACCACCGAAGGGGGACCGACACCCGCCGCCGTGCCAACACCCAACGCAAGCACTCCGGCCGCTTCGCCGACGCCGAATAAGGTCTATACGACCGTCATGGACGGAAAGGGACTGCAAACCGCAAACGTCAGTTTCGACCAGCTTAACCGTCCCCAAATCGATTTCGTGTTGAATTCCGATGGGTCGAAAGTCTTTGGCGATTGGACGTCGAAAAACGTCGGGAAATACCTTGCAATTTCCCTGGATAAGAAGGTTATCGAGAGTCCCCAAATCCAGGGCGCCATTACCGGCGGACACGGCCAGATCACCGGGGGATTCACCCTGCAATCGGCCCAGAGCCTGGTCATTCAGCTGCGATATGGCGCGCTGCCGATCCCGCTGAAGGTGGTTAGCAGCAGCCAGGTCGGACCGACGCTCGGAGCCGAAGCGGTTCGTCAGAGCGTGATCGCCGGCGTCATTGGCCTTGGTATCGTCCTGTCGTTCATGCTTCTCTACTATCGTTTGCCGGGGCTCCTTGCTGACCTCGCGCTTATTATCTACGCCGCCGTCACTTTCGCGATCTTCCGCATGATTCCCGTGACGCTCACCCTCGCCGGTATCGCGGGCTTTATCCTGTCGATTGGAATGGCAGTCGACGCGAACATCCTCATCTTCGAACGGATGAAAGAGGAAATTCGGTCCGGTCGCTCGATCCGCGCGGCGATCGACGCGGGATTTGGTCGCGCCTGGACGTCTATTCGCGATTCAAACTTTTCGACGCTCATCACCTGCGCGATCCTGTTCTGGTTTGGCGCGACCTTCGGCGCTAGCATTATTCAGGGATTCGCCCTGACCTTGGCGATTGGCGTGGTCGTCAGCTTATTCACCGCAATTCTGGTCAGCCGTACTTTCCTGCACGTGATTGTCGAGTCAGGAGCAATGAGAGATCTCCGCTGGTTTGGCATGGACCCACTCCCACTAAAGGAGAAAGTCGGATGACGGGACCGACGACGACCATCCTGGCTATCGCGTCCGGAGGCTTGGACAATGATTGATCTCGTCGGCAAGCGCTGGCTGTTCTTCCTGATCTCGGCGATCATTATTATTCCTGGGCTCATTTCGTTGATCATTCCGCCTGGGCTGCAGCTTGGCGTCGACTTCACCGGAGGCACGCTCTGGGAGGTCAAATTCGACAAGCCAACGTCGTCTCAGGCGATCCTGGACGTCCTTGCGAGCCATGGATACGGGGACAGCGTCATCCAGGCGAGCGATGGAAACGTCTTTCTCATTCGGTCCAAAGAGATTCGTCCCGACCTCCCCATCAAAACGGAGATTGCGAACGATCTCCGGACGCATTTTGGAGCGATGACCGAGCAGAGCTTTCAGTCGGTCGGGCCGAGCGTCGGGAACGAGGTGTGGCGCCGATCGATTGAGGCCGTTGGCCTGGTCTCGCTGGGTATTCTGGTGTATCTCTCCTGGGCCTTTCGCCGCGTGGCTCATCCGTACGTCTACGGGATTTGCGCGATAGTTGCTCTACTCCACGATGCGCTTGTCGTCCTTGGGATATTCTCCATTCTCGGCCGTTTCCTACACGTCGAGGTTGACTCGCTTTTCGTGACTGCCTTGTTGACCGTCATCGGTTTCTCCGTCCACGACACGATCGTGGTCTTCGACCGAGTGCGCGAGAACAGTATCCGCCACCTGGGAGAGCCTTTCTCGTCAATCGTCAATCACAGTCTGCTCCAGACGCTGGGCCGGTCGGTGACGACGTCACTGACGGTGCTCTTTACCCTGAGCGCCCTGGCCCTCTTCGGCGGCGCGAGCACGCGCATGTTCGCGGTGGCCCTACTCGTGGGTATCGTCAGCGGGACGTATTCGTCGATCTTCAATGCGAGCATGCTGTTGGTCGTCTGGGAGACCGGGGAGCTTCGGAGGTTGTTCCGTCGACCGGGTTTGGCGAGGGCGGCCGGCTAGAGGCGCTCGAAGCGCTTGACATTCATGACAAACACGTTCGCGTGTTCGGTCGTTTGCCGAATGAGGCTGAGGATATCGTCAACCCGGTCGTCTTCAACGCCGACGACGACCGTCGAGTTGCCTTTCTTGAGAAAGCCGCCCGCCGAATTGATCCTTGTCGCCCGATACTCGTGATCGACAAGCGCGTCGATGAGCCGATTAGCGTCTTCTTCGCGGGTAATGCTCAGGACCATCTTCACGGGGCACTCCCTGTTCGGCAGTAGGTGAGGGATCGGTGGAAGCGTGGCTCCGACAGTGTTTGGAAAGCGACAGGTTGACGGCCAACGGCAGCAGGCTCAAACATACCCCGGTCGGTATCCCCTGTCAACGTCAATCCATCCAATTGCCGGGTTTGCGTGAATCCATGACGCGATGATATTGTAGCGACCAATCATTCCCTGGAGGCGTCATCGACGTGGTGAGTCAAGAACTTTTGAGTATTTTGGCATGTCCAGCCTGCAAAACGAAGGTGGTCTTGGAAGGTGAGCTTCTCGTGTGCGGGGCTTGTGGCCGGCGATACCCGATCCGAGACGGTATCCCGATCATGTTGATCGAAGAGGGCGACCGGCTACGAGTCGAGCCGAGCGCTTCCGGCCCTCCATCGGGACCGTAAATCTCCGATCAAGCAACCCGCGGAAGCTTCGCCTCCTGCAGAAGCCGGATGACCTCCTTGTCGGAAACCTGGTCGAACTCGTCGTAAAACAGTCCAACCGCGTAGAACGGATCGGGTGCGTCCAACACGGCCGTGTCGTCACATTCGAATGACAGCTGATCGTACGTCGACGACGGGATCACCGGGGTCGCCATCACCACTGGGTGAGCGCCCCGCTGCCGAACGGCCCGAAGTGCCGCGAGCATCGTAAATCCGGTCGCGACTCCGTCGTCGACGACCAGAACCGGTCGATTGATCATCGTGGGCAATGGCTTGCCTTGACGATATAGACTGATCCGTCGGTCAATCTCCTCTTCCTGCCGCTTTATTTCACTTTGGACCCAGGTCCGACTGATACCGATACCGTCAATCTCCCGGTCATTCAGCGCCACCACCCCACCTTCGGCCACGGCTCCGATTGCGTATTCCGGGTTGCCAGGTGCTCCAATTTTCCGAGTGAGAATCACGTCTAATTCCGCGCCGAGGTGACGCGCAACCTCCGCGGCCACGACAACTCCGCCCCGGGGTAGTCCCAAGACGAGGGTTGCTGGACTCCGATAACGCTCGAGGGACATGGCGAGGTCGTGCCCCGCGTGGACCCGATTCTTGAATAGTGTCGACATGACTTTTTGCCTCGTGAGCCAGAGGTAAGGGCAGATGCCGGCAGTTAGCGTGCCGCGAAGAGTCCGAACCGGATCATTCCAAGTTAACCCGGTCACGGCAATCTTCGCCAGCCTCAGCCGTGAAGCCCTTCCGCCAACCGTCGGCAAGGTTCTTGCTAGGCTTGCCCGAAGCGGTCCGACCGACGGCTGGGCGATACTTCCAATTGCCATCCTACCGCCGCCCGGACGCTTTGGCAACGTACACCAGCCTGAAAGGAGGTCTTCGGACCATGCCTAAAGAGGAAAAGCACGAGATGACTGTCCGCGAGGCCGGAAAAAAGGGCGGCGAAGCGGTCAAGGAGAAGTACGGCCCCGAGTTCTACTCTCGGATTGGGAAGAAAGGCGGCGAGGCCGTCGCCGGCGAGCGCGGACGGGAGTTCTACTCCGAGATCGGCAAAAAGGGCGGCGAGACCGTGAAACGAAAGCACGGTCCCGAGTTCTATGCTGAGATTGGCCGTAAGGGTGGGGAAGCCGTGAAAGAGAAGCACGGCCCCGAGTATTACTCCCGGATTGGCAAGAAGGGCGGCAAGACCACCAGCAAGACCCGGGAGGAGAAGGGATAACCCGATCCTTACCAGGTCTGACACACCGACAACATCTTTTGCAGAAGGGGCCGCGACCGCGGTCTCTTCTTTTTGGGGTTTGACATCCGTCCTCGGGTTTGCGGAGTTCCTAGCAGGAGGAGGTCCAGCGTGCAATTCCAGCAGTTCGACCATCGCTACATTGTCCGACTTGAAACTGGCGAGCCGGCAATTGAAACACTCACGGCATTTTTGAAAGCAGAGGGCATCAAGTTCGCCGACGTGAGCGCGGCCGGCGCCGTGCAATGGGCCCGGCTCGGTTTCTGGAATCCTGATACCCACACGTACGAGTACCACGACTTTCCAGAACAGATGGAAGTCGTTAGTTTTCAGGGAGATGCTTCCTTAAAGGGTACTGAGCCATTCCTCCACCTCCACGGCGTTTTCAGCCGGCGCGACTACACGACCGTGGGCGGCCACATCGTGGAAGCCCGAGTCTTCCCCACGCTCGAGGTCTGGCTACGGGCCGAAACGACGGCAGTCCGGCGCGTCCTTGATCCCGCTACTGGCCTTGACCTACTGGATCTACCGCAGCGACCGGCTCCCGCGAAAGGGGTAAAGCGAGCGTAATCGACGACTTATGTCAAACAAGCGTCCTCGCAAGTGACACTGGCCGTAATCGGTGGATAGTGCTTTCACCGGGTTACATCGCATCGCGCGTACGCCTGGCCGAACGCTCGGCATAGTAGTTGCCGCGACATCGAGGTTTTGCCGTCCACCGCCGCCAGGCTCTGCAATGACGGCAGATTC